>QNFS01000102.1 GCA_003646415.1 Gammaproteobacteria bacterium | reverse complement strand
AGTGAATTTCCCGAGAGTGATGGAACGGGTGCAACGGGTGGTTGAGACCGTTGCACCGCATGACTCTGTAGAGCGCTTTACCGGCCTGGGGGTGAATTGCGTACAGGGTGATGCGCGTATTCTTTCTCCCTGGGAGGTTGAGGTGAACGGCGAGGTTCTCACTGCGCGCAATATTGTGATAGCCAGCGGCGCCCGCCCCAGGGTGCCGGATATCCCCGGGCTGGCACAGCTGGATTACCTGACATCGGATACCGTCTGGGACATCAGGGAGGCACCGCAGCGCTTGCTGGTGCTGGGTGCGGGCCCCATCGGTTGTGAACTGGCGCAGGCGTTTGCCCGACTCGGTAGTCACGTCTCACTGGTTACCCATGCCTCGCGCATCATGCCGCGTGAAGACCCGGAGGTGGCGCAGCAGGTATTGGACGCTTTCCTGCGTCAGGGTATGGATGTGCATACGGGCTACGACCCGGATCGCTTTACCGTGGATGGAGACGGGCAGCGCTGTGTTTTCACCACGGCTGGTGGCAGGCGGGAATTGGCTTTTGACCGCGTGTTATTGGCGGTAGGGCGCAGCGCAAATGTCCAGGAGTTGGGGTTGGAGGCGCTGGGTATTGGCCTCACCCCTGCGGGCACGATTGCGGTGGACGAATATCTGCGCACGGCCATACCGAACATCTTTGCCTGCGGTGATGTGGCCGGACCCTATCTGTTTACCCATATGGCCAGTCACCAGGCCTGGTACGCGGCGGTGAACGCACTGTTCGGGCGCTTTCGCAAGTTCAAGGTGGATTACTCGGTGGTGCCCTGGGCTACTTTTACAGACCCCGAGGTGGCCAGGGTGGGCCTCAGTGAGAGTGAGGCGCGGGAGCGCAATATTGCCTATGAGGTGACCCGTTATGATATCGATGACCTGGACCGGGCCATAGCCGATAGTGAGGCCCACGGATTTGTCAAAGTACTGACCGAACCGGGGCGGGACCGTATTCTCGGGGCCGTTGTTGTGGGCTATCACGCAGCGGAATTGATCAATGAGTTCGTGCTGGCCATGAAGCACGGTATCGGGCTCAACAAAATATTGGCTACGATACATATTTATCCCACCCTGAGTGAGAGCAACAAGTTTCTGGCAGGAGAATGGCGCAAGGCGCGCAAGCCCGAACGGGTGTTGGGCTGGGCCGGGCGCTACCATCGCTGGAATCGTGGCTGAGACTGTGGGCGAGGGCTGGCATGTCTATGTTTTGCGGTGTGCGGATGGCACCCTGTACACCGGCGTTACCAGAGATTTACAGAAGCGCCTGTCGCAGCACAATGGCATGCAGGCTGGCGGGCCCAAATACACCCGGGGTCGTCGCCCGGTACAGCTGATGTGGTCAGACACCGCGGCCGACCGCAGTACGGCGCAGCAACAGGAGGCGGCGATTAAGAAATTGAGCCGGGTGGAAAAACTGCGACTGATCGGTTGCTGATCCTGACTTACCAGGGGTTGGATTGTTAGAGGTTTTCCAATTCCTCAAGGATTTGCTGTTGTTCAAGCCAGCTTTCCTCCAACTCCGCCGCCCGAATTTTCAACTCGCCCTCGCGCTTTAGCAAGGCTGCCAGATCGTCTTTGCGTGCCGTGCTGTACAGGTTGGTGTCGCCGAGCCGGGTTTGCAGTTCTTCCTGCTCATCATCTACCTCAGCCATCGCCGCTTCTGTCTTTTTAACCTTGTTCATCAGCGGCCGCAGCTTGTCCCGCTGCGCCGCCGCCTGCTGGCGTTTTTCCTTGCGCGAGGTATCGCCGGCCTGTGGTGTCGCCCTGTCGACCTGTTTGTAGCTGGAAAGAATCCAGCGCTCGTAGCCCTCCAGGTCCTCCCGGTACTCCTCCACCTTGCCATCGTGCACCAGCAGTAGTTCCTCTACCGTGTTGCGCAGCATATGGCGGTCGTGACTGACCAGAATGAGAGCGCCCTCGTAGGTCTGCAGGGCGACCTCCATGGCATGGCGCATGTCCAGGTCCAGGTGGTTGGTGGGCTCGTCCAGCACCAGCAGATTGGGTCGCTGCCACACGACCATGGCCAGCGCCAGGCGTGCTTTTTCCCCGCCGGAGAAGGGGGCAATGACACTGGTGGCGGCATCCCCGCGAAAGTTGAAACCCCCGAGAAAATTGAGAATTTCCTGCTCCCGTGCCTCGGGGCTGAGGCGTTGTAAATGCAGGGCGGGGCTGGCTTGCATGTCCAGCACCTCCAGTTGCTGCTGGTCGAAATACCCGATGCTGCAATGTTCACCTGTCAGACGTTGGCCCGCCAGTAGGGGCAGTTCGCCGATCAGGCTCTTCAGCAAGGTGGACTTGCCGGCACCATTTCTGCCCAGCAGGCCGTAGCGGCTGCCGGGGCGCAGTTGTATGTCCACTTTTGATAAGACCGTGGCATCATCACCGTAACCCAGTACCGCTTCGTCCAGGCGTAGCAGGGGGTCACTGCTGCGCTGCGGTGGCTCAAAGCTGAAGTCAAAGGGCGAATCCAGGTGAGCCGGTGCCAGGGTTTGCATGCGCTCCAGTTCTTTCAGGCGGCTCTGGGCCTGTTTCGCCTTGGTCGCTTTATAGCGAAAACGACTTACAAAATCATCGATTTGAGAGATGCGTCGCTGCTGCTTTTCGTAGCTGGCCTGCTGGTTGGCCAGGCGCTCGGCCCGCCGCCGCTCGAAGTCGGAATAATTGCCTTTGTAGGACTGCAGCTGTTGTTGCTCGATGTGCAGGATACGCTCGCAGGTGGCGTCGATGAAGTCCCGGTCGTGGGATATCATCAACAAGGTGCCAGGATACTGTTGAAGCCATTGTTGCAGCCACAGGGTGGCGTCCAGGTCCAGGTGGTTGGTGGGCTCGTCCAGCAGTAAAATATCGGACGGCGTCATCAGGGCGCGGGCCAGGTTGAGGCGAATACGCCAGCCGCCGGAAAAATCACACACCGCTCGGGTGGCTGCATCCTCGGCAAAACCCAGGCCCTGCAGCAGGCGTTCGGCCCGCCGGTCAGCGCTGTAGCCATCAATTTCCTCCAACTCGTTGTGGATTATTGCGGCGCCGTCGAAGTCCTCTGTCGTTTCGAGCCTGAGCAGGGCATCCCGCTTTTGTGCTAGTTGCTCGTCCCCACGCCACACATATTCCCCGGCCGGTAGGGAGGTGGCGTGTATTTCCTGGGCCATATGTGACAGGCGCAGCTTGTTCATACCCTCGATGCCGCCAGCGTCGGCGGTCAACTCTCCCAGTAACAGCGAGAACAGGCTCGATTTGCCACAGCCGTTGGCGCCTATCAGGGCCAGGCGTTGCCCGGGCTGTATTGTCACGTTGGTGTCCTGCAGCAGTAACTTGCTGCCGCGGCGCAGTGCGATATCGCGTAGTATTATCATGAGGCCGCGAATTCTACTCGCAGCAGGCGCTGTGAGCCAGCTTTGAGCCCTGATGTGTTGCGCCCGATGTTGTGCCGGGGGGTGGCGCAAGGGCGAGGTGAATAGTAATATGGCGCCCACTGCGAACTTCTTGCTCCCCCAACGGACTTGAGGACGGTATCCGGCAGAACGCCGGCCCGCCAGGGACATGGTTTGTCTCTTCGAGCGAGACCTCGCTTTGACAGGGGTATCTGCGATACTCACGATTTTCTTGAATATGGAACGAATTATGAAGAAGTATGCACTGCCGCTTGCCCTGGTCAGCGTTATCACCCTACAAGCTTGTAACGAGCAACCCTCCACTACTGCGACCCCCGATACCGCTGTCGAAGCACCGGTCAGCGTCTCTCTGGAGACTTCCGAGCAACGCCTGAGCTACGGTATTGCCTATGGCCTCGGCCAGCGCATGGCGGCCGATGGTGTGCCTATGGATGCCGGTGCCTTCTCCGCCGGTTTGACCGATGCACTGGAAGGCGCTGAGCCGCGCCTGACCCAGGAAGAGATTTCTACTGAGATGCAGGCATATCAGGAGAAAGCGGCTGCTGAGCAAGCAATGGCCCAGGCCGCCACTGGTGAAGTGAACAAGGCGACTGCCGAGGCTTTCCTGGCGGAGAATGCCGCCAAAGAAGGTGTTGTGGTGACCGAATCCGGCCTGCAGTACGAAATCCTGGAAGCCGGTGACGGCCCCAAGCCCACCCCGAAAGACAGCGTGGAAGTGCACTATCGCGGTACACTGGTGGACGGCACAGAGTTTGATTCTTCCTACAGCCGCAACGAGACAGTGACTTTTGGTGTTGATCAGGTCATTGCGGGTTGGACGGAGGCTCTGCAGTTGATGCCGGTTGGATCGAAGTGGAAGCTGGCCATCCCCCCCGAACTGGGCTACGGCGCCGGCGGTGCCGGACAAATGATTGGACCCAATGCGGCCCTGATCTTTGAAGTCGAGCTGATTGCTATCCCCGCGACTGGAGAAGCTGCAGTGGAGCCTGCAGAAGCTGCAGTGGAGCCTGCAGAAGCCGCCGCCGAAGGCTAAACAGATTGCGTCGTCTGGCTAACCAACAGGTGCCGATGTTTGTTGTGAAGGCCGGCAATCAATTGGTCTTCCAGCACAAAGCGCGACTCCAGTACCTCTCCCAGGGCTGATAGGTCGCGCTTTAATCTTTCCTGGCGACCTTGCGCACTACTGTACTTTTCCTCGTAGGCCATGATGACCTCCGTGGTGTCGGCGATGGCAGGCATCAGTTTCCCGGCCAGTGCGCCACTGCCATCGGCAAAGCTCTCGGCTTCGTCGATCAGTTTATGAAATACTTCAAAGTGTCCGGCGGAGATATAATCCACCAGTAGTTCACACAGATCCTTCTGGCGCTGTAGGAGCTTCTCGTCGTTCAGGCCGGCGTCCAGCGCGACGGCGATTTCCGTGTATTTGCCCAGCAACTCCCGTCGTTCCTTCAACCACCGGGTGAGTAAACCCTCCACGGCCTCGAACTGTTGCTTTGGATCGCTACTTCTGTGTGGCATGGCTGATCCCCTCAGTACATTGTCCTCATCCGGATGCGCACTAACTATACCTGATCAGGGTATTTACGAAAGGCCTGCCACAGGCAGATAGCAGTAACCACTACAAACAGGGCCAGGGTCTGCTCTGGAATGCTCAGGCCGAGAAAGGTCCATAGGGTATCGGCGCAGTTGCCGTCTCCCATCAACACTATACTCAGGGTTTCGCTGAAAGGCAGGGTCTCCAGCATATACTCCAGACTGGGGCCGCAGGCGGGGACCTGCTCCGGTGGCAGGTGTTGTAGCCACACATGGCGCGATGCCACCGCGCCACCGGCGGTGGCCGCCAGGGCACACAGCGCGCCATAGACTCTGCGGCCCCAGCGGCGCGGGTTGTGCAGTACTGCGATCAGGGCAATGGCACCCCACTGGACTACAAAAACACGCTGGGTCATGCACAGGGGGCAGGCCGCCAGATCGAGGACTTCTTCCAGGTAGAGTCGCGCGAACAGCATTGAGAAGATGGACATAAGTACCAGGCCGAAAAAAACCAGCCGCGGGGAAAGCGATTGCAACATCAGTGTGGAATTCCTTGCAGTGAATGCGGGGGGATAACTTAAGGGCTTTTACCGTCCAGTGCAATATTCGATGATCCCGGAAGGTATTAGTTCAACCACTTCTGCCGGCTCGCGCTGAAGGTCTGCAACTCGGGGTAGAAGGCCAAAAATGTATATTCCAGCGTGGCCCGCGCCGGAGACAGTTCCCGGTCTATGTCGTGAAAGGGGTTGTGGCGCTTGAAGCGCTGCCCTATACGCGCGGCAGCGGCCGGTACTGTCTCCCAGTCCAGATAAAGGCCGAGGATGTCATATTCCACCATCTGCGCCAGCATATTGCGTGAACCGTCACTCAGGTAGCCCTTGTGGGCAGACAGGGTGCGGTACACCCGGTCGTTGAAATCAGCCAGGGGGATATTTGAAAAAGTCGACCAGTGCAGGCTGAGATAGTGATCAAAGCTGAGGTCGATGAGGATGCCCGCATAGCGGCGCAGGGGCTGGGGTAAATCTTTGCGCAGTTGTGCAATCAGGGGGTGATGGTCGGTATAGGCGTCTATGGCGCGATGCAATATCACCCCGCGTTCGATGGCGCGGGGCAGGTCACCGCGCAGGGGTCCTTTGTAGTAGTCACCCTCCAGTCCCCCGGCCAACAGCCCCTCGTCCGGCCATGCCAGGTGAAAATGGGCCAGGAAGTTCATCCCGGGGTACCTTAAAGGGTCTTGTACTGAGAGAAGAAGTTGTCCAGGTATTGCTCAAAGCTGATGTTGTCGGCCCGCTCGATGGCTGCCTGGTCCTGCAGCGACTGGCGGGTCTCCTGTTCGAAGGTGGCCTGTATTTTGGGCGCTAGCGGACGCTTACGGAAGTAATCCGCCCAGCGCTCGCTGTAGGCCAGGGCCAGGCGAAAGAAAGGTGTGTCCTGTTCGCGCATTTCTCGCAATACACGGGCGGAGGGTGTCAGCTCCGGGTCGGCCACCTTGGCCAGTTGATCAGTCAGGCTGCGGGTGTACTCACCGGAGTCCAGTGCACTGTCCAATAGCTCTGCCACAGGATGCATGTCAGCGAGCAGTTGATCCGCCCATTGCGTCAGGGGGATTTCGCCGGAGCAGTTGTTCAGTTGCAGTCCGGGTTGCCTGCCGCGATTCACCACAGCCTCCAGGTTGGTGGCCTGTACATCTTGCTCAGCCTCGTCACAGGGTGGGCTGTCTTCCAGCAGGCAGTACAGCAGGAAGGTATCCATGAAGCGAATCTGCCGGGCATCCAGCCCCACCGGAGAGAAGGGATTAACGTCCACGCAGCGGACTTCTATATATTCGATGCCGGCCCTGGCCAGTGCATTGAGCGGGGTTTCGCCCGGGTTGGCCACTCGCTTGGGACGTATCGGGCTGTAAAACTCGTTCTCTATCTGCAGCAGGCTGTCATTGAGTTGCTGGTACTCGTCGTTCTGGCCGCTGGCAATTCCCCGATAGTCCGGGTGCGGCTGCATAATAGCGTGGTGCAGGGTCTCTACATATTCATCCAGGGAGTTGTAGCACACATTCATGTGTTTCTGGGCATTGCTGTTGTAGCCCAGATCTCCCATCCTCAACGCGGTGCCATAGGGCAGGTAGAGGCTGTGGCCCTGTTCGTCGAAGGCCTGCAGGCCGTGGTTGTCCCGGCCCTGCAGGAACGTGCCGCAGACCGCCGGAGAGGCGCCATACAGGTAAATCAGCAGCCAGGAGTAGCGCCTGAAGTTGCGGATCAGCCCCAGGTAACGCTCGCTGATGTAGTCGGTGATATCGCCCGGGCTGCCCGCATCGCGCCAGGCCTGGTCCCAGTAGACCCGGGGCATGGAAAAGTTATAGTGAATCCCGGCGATGGCCTGCATCAGGCGACCGTAGCGATGGCCCAGGCCATAGCGATAAACAGTTTTCATGCGCGCCACATTGGAACTGCCGTATTGAGCGACCGGTATGCCTTCGTCACCAGCCATGATACAGGGCATGCTGCCTGCCCACAGTATTTCGTCACCGAGCTGCTGGTACACGAAGCTGTGCACGTCTTCCAGGGTTTGCAGGCTGCCTTCTATGCTGGTGCTGACCGGGGTAATGAACTCCATCAGTGCTTCTGAGTAATCAGTGGTGATGGATGAATGAGCAAGGGCTGAACCCAGGCCTGCCGGGTGCGGTATGTGGGACAGTTTACCGTCGGAGGAGATGCGCAGGCTCTCTTTCTCTATCCCCCGATTGATGGCCTTGAGCATTTTACGTATGTCGGGGCTTGCCAGCGCCTGCAATTGATTCTGTAAATGGGGAGACAACGGAAACTCCTATCAGTACCCGGGGTGCCGGACGCCTGCCTGTTTGGCATGAGGACAGCTTCGCCCTGGCCAGCGTTCGAGAAACGGCAACAAGTGTATATGCCAATGTCTGCGGAGTACACTAGAGCCTGAATTGCACAGATTTGCGAAGCAGGTCTCTTTCGGTACTTGTCCGGTGGCGACAAACTACTATAAAGTGGGGCGCAATAATAACCGGGGGATACAGCGTGAGAATTACCGAGTGGCTCAAAATTCTTTCCAACGAGGGTGGCTCTGACCTGTATTTGAGCACAGGCGCGCCGCCCTGCGCCAAATTTCAGGGGCAACTCAAGCCTATCGCCAGTGAAATTATGCAGCCGGGGGAAATCAAGGATATTGCCTATGAGATCATGGATCCCACCCAGCAGGCC
The DNA here is from genome assembly GCA_003646415.1 of Gammaproteobacteria bacterium. Taxonomy (GTDB): domain Bacteria; phylum Pseudomonadota; class Gammaproteobacteria; order Pseudomonadales; family Halieaceae; genus JBALVO01. The sequence goes on along the minus strand of QNFS01000102.1, from coordinate 485 downwards.
GAGTTTGAGAAGGAGCTGGAGATGAATCTTGCCACCTCGATCTCCGGCTATGGGCGTTTTCGGGTCAATATATTTGTGCAGCGCAACGAAGTGGGCATTGTTGCCCGTAACATTGTCGCCGATATTCCCAGCTGGCAGGACCTGCGGTTGCCGCCTATTCTGACCGAGGTGGTCATGCGCAAACGCGGGCTGGTGCTGTTTGTGGGGGCCACCGGTTCGGGTAAGTCGACGTCTCTGGCAGCCCTTATAGATTATCGCAACAGTAATAGCAGCGGTCACATTGTGACCATTGAAGACCCGGTGGAGTATGTGCACAGTCACAAGAAGTCCATTGTCAACCAGCGGGAAGTGGGGGTTGATACGCGCAGTTGGCACAACGCCCTCAAGAACACCCTGCGTCAGGCCCCGGATGTGATACTGATCGGGGAGATTCGTGACCGTGAAACTATGGAGCACGCTATCTCATTTGCCGAGACCGGCCACCT
>QNFS01000101.1 GCA_003646415.1 Gammaproteobacteria bacterium | reverse complement strand
GTCAGTACTGACCCGGGATCCGCAGGCCTTGCCAATACGGCTCAGCATCAGGCCGCGCTGGCTGTCCACTTCCCGGCCGCCGATCAGGATCATGCAGTTTTTGCCAGACTTCAGTTTTGCCACGGCTTCATCCACCCGGCTGTCCGGCACCGGCGCGGGAGGCGCTACATCAGCAGCCCCCTCCGCACCGTTTGGGTTGTCTCCCCAGGACACATCAGCCGGCAGCATCAGAGTGGCAACCTGGCCAATGCCGGCCTGGCGTACTGCCTCCGCCGCATCACGGGCGATGTCGTCCGGCGACCTCGAGGTGTACACCCAGTGGGAAACCGGGCCGGCAATCCCCTCTATATCCGCGGTCAGGGGCGCATCGTATTGCAGGTGGTAGGTGGCGTGGTCTCCAACAATGTTGACCATGGGCACATGCCCTTTTTTAGCATTGTGGACATTGGCCAGGGCATTGCCCAGCCCCGGACCCAGGTGTAGCAAAGTCGAGGCCGGCTTACGCGCCATGCTGGCATAACCGGCCGCGGCGCCGCTGAGCACACCTTCAAACAGGCACAACACAGCACGCATACCTTCCACCTCGTCCAGTGCGGCTACAAAATGCATTTCGGATGTGCCCGGGTTGATAAAACAGACCTCGATGCCATTATTGATCAAAGTATTCAGTAAGCTCTCTGCACCATTCATGCGTGTACTCCGGTATTGTCAGTGATATCGGCTTAAGCTGCGGATATCTTGTCCGCAGAAAAAATCTTGTTGGGGTTGAGGATATTGTTCGGATCGAGCATTTTTTTCATGCCTATCATCAATTGCAATTCCGCCTCGCTGCGGCTGCGGTGCAAGTGCGCCCGTTTACTCAAGCCCACACCGTGCTCCGCCGAGACCGACCCCTGATAGCGCTCTACGGTTTCGTATAATAAGGTCTCCAGGGCGTCGTATTCGAATTCCTCCGGGTTCTCATTACCGAGGATAACGTGCAGGTTGCTGTCCCCCACATGGCCCAAAACGATACAGATAGGAGCATCCCATTTATTCATCCCGGTACGGATTTCATTGACGAAGCTCTCCATTTTTTCGATGGTGACACTGACATCAAAAGGAATCATGGGGCCCAGCTTGAAAAGCTCCAGCACGTCGTCGCGAATTTCCCATATAGCGTTGCGCTCGGACTGTGACCTGGTCAGCACCGCATCAGATACCAGCCCCTGCTCCATTGCCTCACCCAATACCATCTCAAAACTTTCTGCATCCGCTTCCGGATTAGAGCCCAGGGTTTCCACCAGCACATAGTACGCACTGCCATGCGGCAAGGGCGCTCTATGAGCGCTGCCCTCGCGGGTAATAAACTCGTAGTACTGTGGCCACATCACCTCAAAGGCCGACAGGGTGCCCGCCGTGTGGCCATCCAGCCAGCGCAGCAATTTGCCCACCGAGTCAAAATCGTCTACCGCCAGCAATGCCGTATTCTGGCTCCTGGGGTGGGGCCGCAAACGCATGACCACGCGAGTGATCACACCCAGGGTACCCTCGGCGCCGATAAACCACTGCTTGAGGTCATAGCCGGTATTGTTCTTGAGCATCTTGTTCATGCTGGTCACGACAGTGCCATCCGCCAGCACTACCTCCAGGCCCAGCACCATATCCCGCGCCATACCGTAACGGATCACCATATTGCCACCGGCGTTGGTGGCCAAACAGCCACCGAGAGTAGCCGACCCGCGTGCCCCAAAATCCAGGGGCAGCAGCAGTTCTTCCGCCTCGGCCGCTTCGGCCGCGGTCTGCAAAATACAGCCGGCCTGCACCGTCATGGTGCGGTTGGCGGCATCAAGGTCCTCGATGGCGTTCATGCGCTCCAGCGACAGGCCCAACTCGCTGTCAGTCTGGAAGTGGCCATTGGCCAGGCCGGTCTTGCCACCCAGGGGCACCAGCGCCTGACCTGCTGCAGAACATATCTTGAGGATAGCGGACACCTGCTCGGTTGACTCCGGTTTGAGCACAACATCGGGCATCACCTCATCAGGTTGGATGCGCACTCCTTTTTCACCCAGTAATTGGCGCAGTTGTTCGACGACTTCGGGGCTGGGGTCGGACATCGGCTCTTCCTCAGATCAGTTCTGCTCTGGATTAAGTGGTTTAAGCATAGATCAAGCAGCAAGTGCTGGCTAGGCTGGGTTAACACGCGGCACCGAGGCTAACAAAGCCCGGGTGTAGGGATGCTGTGGGTTGGTCAGTATCTGCTGCGCACTACCCTGCTCCACTATTTTCCCGGACTGCATAACACCCACGTGGTGTGCCAGGCTGGGTACGATTGACAGATCATGCGTGATAAACAGATAGGACACGCCAAATTCTCGCTGTAGCTCCTGCAGCAAATCCAGCACCTCGGCGCGAATGGAAACGTCCAGGGCGCTGGTGGGCTCGTCGCAGATGATGAGTTCCGGCTCTACCGCGAGGGCGCGAGCGATGGCGATGCGCTGCAATTGACCACCGGAGAATTCGTGGGGATAGCGCTGGCTGAACTCGGGGCCCAGTTGCACTCGCTCCAGCAACTGGCCTATACGCTCTTCCCGTTGCGTCATCGACAGTCCCAGGCCCAGGCTGATCATGCCTTCGGCGATGATCTCACCCACGGTGAGCCTCGGGTTCATGGAGGAGAACGGGTTCTGGAAGATCACCTGGATTTTTTTGCGATAGGGCAACATCGCGCGCCGGTGTAAGGAGTGTATCGCCTCGCCCTTGAACGTGATCTGGCCACTGGCGATGTCATCCAGGTTGAGTATGGCGCGGCCCAGGGTCGACTTACCACTGCCGGACTCGCCCACCAGGGCATAGGTCTCACCGCGACCGATAGTCAGGGACACCCCGTCAACCGCCCGGGTGTAATCCACCACCCTCTGCAGCACACCCTGGCGTATGGGGAAGTACACTTTCACATCGTCCAGCCGCAATAACGGTTGCTCCACCGCCACGCTCTGAAAATGGCTCAGGTCCGGTAACGCATCAATCAGGCGCCGACTGTACTCCTGCTGTGGATTGTGAAAAAAGTCCTCTACCGCGGCCTGTTCGATGATCTCCCCGCGGTACATCACGGCGACTTCATCCGCCGTGTTGCGTACTACCCCCATGTCGTGGGTGATCAACAACACCGCCAACTGACGCGAATGGGTCAGGTCGCGAATTAGCTCCAGCACCTGTTCCTGTATGGTCACATCCACGGCGGTAGTGGGCTCATCGGCGATCAGTATTTCCGGCTCACAGGCCAGGGCCATGGCAATCATCACCCGCTGCTGTTGCCCGCCGGATAGTTGGTGCGGGTAGAAGTTGTAGCGCCTTTCGGGGTCAGGAATAGCAACCTCTGCAAATAATTGCACAACTCGCTGGCGCAGGGCATCCCCGCGCAGCGTGGTGTGCAGGCGCAGGGTTTCCGCCACTTGCACACCCGCGCTCTGCACCGGATTGAGGGCGGTCATGGGGTTCTGGAAAATCATCGCCACCCGCCGGCCCCGCACAGTCTGCATTCGGGATTCCGACAGATCGAACAAGTCCTGGCCGTCAACATCGACCGTACCGTCGGTAATAAGCAGCGCGTCGGGCAACAGGCGCATGGCGGCCAGGGAGGTCACCGATTTGCCGCTGCCGGACTCACCCACCAGGGCGAATACCTTGCCTGCCTGCAGTTCGAAGCTGACGCCCTTGAGGATCTCCTCCCCGCTCTCGGCGACTTTCACCTTGAGGTTGCACACTCGCATACGAATGTCAGTTTTCAGGGGCATGCCCTTTTGCCGCGTCATGCCTCAGAACTCCGCATACTGGTGCGTGGGTCGAACGCATCGCGCACCAGGTCCGAAAAAAGATTGGCCGCCAGCACCAACACGAACATGAAGAAAAAGGCGCCGCTCAGCGTCCACCACACGGCGGGCTCGCGGGACAGTTCCGAGCGCGCGCCATTGATCATGTTGCCCCAGCTGCCCATGGAAGGGTCGATACCCACACCGATATAGGACAGTACCGCCTCTGCCAGCACCAGGGCGCTGAAATCCAGCACAAAGGTAATGAGGATGATATGCACCACATTGGGCAGAATATGCCTGCCCAGGATACGGCTGTGACTCACGCCGAAAGCGTGGGCCGCCTGCACGTATCCCAGCTGGCTGATCTTGAGCGTCTCCGCCCGGATCAGGCGGCACAGGGTAGACCAGCTGGTCACACCCAGGATAAAGCACAGGGCGATAAAGCGGGCGTCGGCTTTTTCCATACCGATAGAGAAGAAATCAGGGTTGAGATCGATATACACCTGAAACAACAGCACTGACGCGGCAATCAGCAAAATGCCCGGGATAGAGCTTAAAGTGGTATACAAATACTGCACCACATCGTCCACCCAGCCTTTGAAGTAGCCGGCCATCACACCCAGGGTAACGGCGATGGGCAGCATTATCAGGGTGGACAAGGTGCCCAGCAGCACGCCGGTGCGCACCCCCTTGATACTCTGGTAGGCCACGTCGGCGCCACCCAGGTCGGTGCCCAACACATGGTAGTAGTGGCTGATACTGACCAGCCATACCCCGCAGCAGATAATCACCGCCTGTATCCCCCAGGAGGCGTACCAGGGATTGGGGCTACCACGCAGCAGAAACCACTGTAAACCAATTACCAGGGCGGAAAGTATCAGGCCCCACACCAGTGCGGCGCCAGTTTTGGCCAGCATATCGGGCCACTTGTCCGCGGGATTGACCAGATGTTGCCCGGCGTGCTCCAGTAGTGGGTAGTCCCGTATTGCCATGCCCTGCTCGTCCTTCATGTTCTTTTTCTCAAAGGACTTCAGCGCGAAAGGTGCTGAGTAGGTGCGCTCAAAACGCTCTCCCATACCGCCCAGCATCACATCCAGCACGCTGGTCACCTTGTTGTCGTAGAAAATCTCCCCGGACTCGACACCCTCGGCCGCATCAAGCGCCCGGCGAAAATGCAGGGAGTCCAGCAGGGCGATTCCCACGTAGGCAATGATAACGGTGAAGGTGACCATACCCAGGCGTGAGGCGAACACCTGCCCCCAGCGCTCACGCGTTTGCGGATCCTGCCGCAATTTATAGAAGAAGATACTGAGCGAGATTACCAACAGGTAAATCAGGGCATCGGACCACAACACAAGCGGCTTCATAGGACGCCCTAGCTCAGCCGTACCCGGGGGTCGGCCCAGGTATAAGAAATATCAGTAAGGATCAAGCCGAAAATGTACAAAATGGACCCGATGAATACCATACTGCGCACGATGGCAAAGTCCTGCGACCTGATGGCGTCCAGCATATAACTGCCCAGTCCCGGTATCCCGAAAAACGATTCAATCAGCAGGCTGCCCATGAACAGGGAGGGGATCAGCACCACCACCCCGGTGAGGATGGGGATCAGGGCATTGGGCAGGATGTGCCGGAACAGGATACTGATCTCACTGGCCCCCTTGGCCCGGGCGGTGCGCACATAGTCCTGGTTGGCCTCCTCCAGAAACAGGGTGCGATACCAACGCGCACCCGAGCCGATACCGGCCACCACACCTACCAATACCGGCAGGATCAGGAACTTCCAGGGCTGGCTGTCAACGTTGAAGCCGGATATCGGCACCAACCTCCAGGTCTTGGCCAGCAGATACTGGCCACCGATGATGTAGAACAGGTAGGAAATGGACATCAGCGACACAAACAGGAAGACCGCCCAGCGATCCAGCCGGGTGGCGTGAAACATCACCACCAGCAGGGCCACGCAAATATTCACCCAGATACCTGTCACAAAGGTTGGCAGGGCCACCGCAAGGCTGGGCCACATGCGAGTGGAAACGTCAGTGGTAATGTCCCTGCCGCTTTCGGAGCGACCAAAGTCGAAGGCAAACAACCTGACAGACTTGGTAAAGAAGATAGTATCCGTCAGGGCGCTCACCCCTCCTGCATCCGGGTTGACGAACAGCGGCTTGTCGTAGCCGTTTTTCGCTTTCCAGGCCGCGATAGCCTCCGGCGTCACATATTTCTCACCCAGTTGCGACGCCGCCATATCGTCCGGTGAGTTAACCACAAAAAACAGGGTGAAGGTCAGCAGGTTCACACCGATAAGGATGGGAATGGCGTACAACAAACGTCTTATGATATAGGCAAGCATATTATTTTCCCCGCCTGGCCGTCGCATTCTGCCGACGGCGATAGGCGATGACTCCGGGCAGCACCAGCGCGACCAGAAACAGGGCAACGACGAACAATGGCCAGGTAACCGGTTGATTCCATTTCACCTGCATTTTTTGTCGCTCCTTGTCGTCCACACGAATATATTTGAGCATCGCCTTGGATATACCGTGGCGCTTGGTATTGTGTACCCAGCTGTTGTTCAGGTAGATGTCCTTGGGGTAATAGGCAAACAGCCAGACCGCGTCGCGACGAAAAAGCTCCACCATCCGCGCCACCAGGTCATCCCGCTGTGACCCCTGCGGCAGCACCCGCACCTCACGGAACAGTTCGTCGTATTCCTCACTGGCGTAATTGGCATTGTTGGCGCCATCGCAGTTACAGATCAACGGACTCTCCGGACCGTACAGCAAAAACAGGAAATTCTCCGGGTCTGGATAGTCCGCCAGCCAGCCGTGGGAGAAAATCTGTGTATTGCCGGTTAACAGTTTTTCCCGGGTGCGATTCCAATCCGCCGGGCGGAATTCCACCTGGACCCCGACCTCGGAAAAAATCCGGTCCATCCAGTTCATAGAGGTATTACTGATGGCCTGGGACTGCACGTCGATAAATATTTTCAGGGGCTCACCGGTGCGTGCGTCACGGCCGCCGGGATAACCCGCTTCCACCAGCAATTCCCTGGCATACTCAATCGCCTTGCGCCGGGGTTCACCATCAGCCCAGTCGTAAACATAGGGGTTCATTCCCTTGGGGCCATCCAAATGACCGGGAATACCCGGCGGGATTATATTATGGGCGGCGATGCCGTTGCCCTTATAGAAAATATTAAGATATTCCTCGGTATTAAAGGCGATCTGCAAGGCCTGGCGCAGCTTGCGTTTTTCCTCCGTGTAACCACCGACCAGGGGGTCCAACATATTAAAACCGTAGTAGTAAACACCAGGCTTCACATCGGGCGACATGGTGATGTTGTGGTCTTCCAGGTCTTGTGACATTTCCACACCGTCCGGCCCGACCACAAAGGCCTGGTCAAATACACCGGTGGTATTGCCGTGTACTTCACCGGAGCGATCGTAATAGCCCTGCAGGAACTTGGTCCACAGGGATAACACCTCTTTTTCCAGTTGGAAAACGGCGCGATCGATAAAGGGAATGGGCTTGCCCGCATCTGCCAGAAAACCCGCTTCGAGGTCGCCCGGCGCACCCTCGGTGGGGAAAAATTCCTCCCGGTAGTTGGGGTTGCGCTCCAGCACGATCTCGCTGTTGGGGTCGTTCTTGACCATCATGAAGGGGCCTGAGCCCACCGGCCACCAGTCCAGGGTGAGATTGCGATCGACGAACCCGGGGTTATGGTAAAAACGATCCACCTCCGGCGCAATCGGCGAGAAAAACGGCATGGCCAGCCAGTACACAAACTGAGGGTAGCGACCCATGATAGTAATGCTCAGGGTATGCTCATCTATTACCCGGACCCCGTCCAGCGGATAGTCGTCCAGATTGAGCCATCCATTCCTTGGCACCTGGGCCAGTTGCTCGGAGAATTCCTTCATACCCACAATGTACTGGGACATAAAACCCAACATGGGTGACCCGTTGAGGGGGTCGGCCAGCCGCTTGATACCATAGGCATAGTCGTTGGCGTTTACCGGCCTGTCGCCCGACTGTGGAAAGTCCGGTATCTGCCGGTACTGAGCACCCTCATCAGCATTATCAAACAAGTACAACGGACGCCCCGAGGCATCAAGCGCGAAGGCCGGGTGCGGCTGGTACCACAGTGAGTGGCGCAAATGCAGGGTATAGCGACTGAATGCCACCGGGGTAATCTCATCACCCTCCTCTACCGCTTCCCCGTTTTCATCCAGGAAAATGACCTGGGGGAGGGACTCCACTCCCAGCGGCACCAGTTCATAGGGCCGTTTGAGGAAGTGGTAAGCCATGGGCGGCTCATAAATTTGCATAATGAACAGGCTTTCATCAGAGGCGTAGGAGATGGCGGGGTCCAGGTGTTTGGGCGGAGCCGGCGACATCACCGACTGATAAGTCACCAACCCATCTGTCTGCGGGGCGTGTGGATTATTCCAGGGTGGCTTGCCACAGGCGCTCATCAGGGCACTTACCAGCGCCAATAGCACTATGACAGTGCCGGGTTTGGCTCCCGGAAATAACGTGGTCGAATCAGGTCTCATTCGGTCTACAGGCAGGGACGTTTTCGCAATCGCGCAAGCATACAGTGTTGGTGCGCGATGCGCACCCCACCTGGTGCGTCCGCCGTTACCGTTAGCAGCACGCCCGTAGGGTAATGGGTAATGTGCGCCACCAGATCGACCCCAAATAAGATATGCGCCTTCACGCCAATAGCCCCTATAATGAACCGTCGCCGCAATAATGAACCACAGCGCTAATAATAAGCCGCGGCCAACACCCGGAGAATAACAACAATGACCGCCCCAGGCACAATGACGGATACCCCCGCCCCCGACAACGGCTTTTTCGGCCACCCCAGGGGCTTGTTCGTCTGCTTC
>QNFS01000100.1 GCA_003646415.1 Gammaproteobacteria bacterium | reverse complement strand
GAGCTCTCTACCCCATTCCGGAAAGTTGGTCAGACCACTATTTTAATCGGTTGCGATGAGCTGATTCATGCGCTCCATCACTTCGACAAACTCGCTCATCATATCAAATATGACCTGCTTACACGTTGTCTCCTCATGCATGGCGCTGACGATCTGGCCAACAGGGTAGTACATGAAGTCCTTGTGTTTGGCCCGCTGGGAACGCAGATCAGGTTCACACATCACCATCGACTGGTAGGGCATGGGCAGGTAATCTGGCGCACCAGGTTGCTCCCACGCCTCAGTAAGTTGACTGCGAAGCATACGTACCGGTTTACCAGAACGCGCACGTGATTTTATGGCGTCTTCAGCCGATGCCGACCAGAGAATCTCTTTCATTTCAGGCTGAAGTTCGCTCTCTCTAGTTCCAAGCCAAATTGACCCGCACCAGATGCCATCCGCACCCAGCGCCATAGCCGCTGCCATCTGTCGGCCACCACCAACCCCTCCCGCCGCCAGCACAGGGGTGGGGGTAACGGCATCAACAATCTGCGGCCACAAAACCATCGATGAAATACTACCGGTATGACCGCCCGCTTCGGTACCCACAGCCACGATAAAATCGATGCCTGCCTCTTTTTGCTTTATCGCGTGTTGAACCTTACCTGTCAGTGAGCCGATCTTGATTCCTCGATCATGCAGACGATCGATCACCTCCTTAGGTGGTATGCCAAGCCCATTCACCACGGCCTTTATGGGGTGTTTCAGTGCGATATCAAGTAATGCAATTTCCTCCTCCGGTGTCTGTGTAACTCGGGATAAGCTATCACGGAGCATGGCTTGATCATCATCCTCAGGTAACCGTGAAATACCCGCATCATCCAGGAGTTTGCGCATAAATTGCACCTGCTCTTGCGGAAGATCCTCAGGGTCGATCGTTATCTCTGGTAGCTTGGTGTAGTTTTTAGGCATTAACACATCAACGCCATAAGGCCTGCCGCCGATGTGATCATCTATCCACTGTAGCTCAGCTTCCAACTGATCTGCCGGCATCCTGGCAAGGCCTAGAAAACCCATGCCCCCAGCCTTTGAAACCTCAACGACCACATCTCGGCAGTGGGAAAAAGCAAAAATAGGAACATCAATTCCTAGTAGTTCACAGATCTTGGTTTTCATGAGTTTCTCCTGTTATCGTGATTATTTACAGACTGCTGTCCCGTTAACTTTCACAGTAGAGCCATATGAACTTTCCAGTTAACGGGACAACAACGATACACTATATGTGATTTATAGGATCAGAAATTACATATGCTTTTTTAACTCAAGTCGGGCAATTTGATTGCGATGTACTTCATCGGGACCGTCAGCAATTCGCAAAATACGGGTGTGTGCATAAGCGCGGGCCAGACACACATCTTCTGTCACACCACAACCACCGTAGACTTGAATCGCATCGTCAATAATCTTTAGTGCTGCAATCGGTGCCGCAACTTTAATCATCGCGATTTCAGCACGGGCTACTTTGTTACCCACGGTATCCATCATGTGGGCCGCCTTCAGTGTTAGCAGGCGAGTCATTTCAATGTTGATGCGGGCATCGGCAATACGCTCTGACCAAACGCTTTGCTCGGACAACTTCTTGCCAAAAGCAACACGCTCCATCGCCCGCTTGCACATTAATTCCAACGCTCGCTCGGCGACGCCAATCACGCGCATGCAGTGGTGGATACGGCCTGGGCCGAGGCGCCCCTGGGCGATTTCAAAACCACGGCCTTCGCCGAGGAGAATATTGGAGGCTGGTACGCGCACGTCTTTAAAGACCACTTCGGCATGGCCGTGGGGGGCATCGTCATAACCGAAAACCGGCAGCCAGCGCTCGACGGTTATTCCGGGGGTATCGGGCTCAACCAGAATCATCGACTGTTGCACGTGCTTGGCGGCGGTGGGGTCAGTTTTACCCATGACAATCCAGATTTTACAATCGGGCTCGTGTACGCCGGAAGCAAACCATTTACGGCCGTTGATAACATATTCATCACCGTCACGGATGATGCTGGTTTCAATATTGGTGGCATCAGAGGAGGCAACCAATGGCTCAGTCATGCAGAAAGCCGAGCGGATTTCACCGTCCAGCAAGGGCTGTAACCACTTTTCTTTGTGCTCCTCGCTACCGTAGCGCTCAATGGTTTCCATATTGCCAGTATCGGGTGCCGAGCAGTTAAACACCTCGGAGGCAAACTTGCTCTTGCCCATAATCTCACACAGAGGGGCGTACTCGAGATTGGTGAGGCCGGCGCCACGATCACTCTCGGGTAAAAACAGGTTCCACAAACCCTCTTTCTTCGCCTGACCCTTCATCTCTTCCAGCACGGCCGGCCTGCGCCAACGGCCACCGTCTTCGAGCTGCTGATAGAAAAGCTCTTCGTTGGGATAGATGACGTGATCCATAAAGTCCTGAACCCGCAGCTGCAGATCCTGTACTTTGTCGGAATAATCGAAATCCATAATATTCTCCTGTTATTGCTGTAAGTGTTGATATGGACGTTAAAAATCAGTTGATTACTTTACATTCAAGAAGCTAAAAAGTCTCGGGCTATTTGCTGTACACGCTTGATCTATGGCATTTCCACCACACTAAAACAGAGCGCTGATGATAAGCTGAATGGCTCTTATCACCCCTGTCTATAAAAGATATTTGGGCAATTGTATCGACATGATTGCAACGCCTGGGGTTTCGCTATACCTTGAGCGGCTAAATGACTTTCTATCACCACAACAAATGAGTCCAATGACTCGCCAGCAATGGGAGAAACGCAAATGAGTGGTCCATTAACGGGTTTAAAAGTGATCGAGCTTGCGGGCATTGGCCCTGCGCCAATGGCGGCAATGATGTTGTCAGACATGGGTGCCGAGGTCATCAGAGTTGACCGGCTAACCGCTTCGGGCCTTGGCATTCCTATGCCAAAGAAGTTTAACTTCCTCGGTCGCGGTCGTAAGTCTATCGCCGTTGACCTGAAAAACCCCGAAGGCATTGAAGCCCTGCTTGAACTCATTGATAAGGCCGATGTAGTCATTGAAGGCTTCCGCCCCGGTGTTATGGAGCGTTTGGGTATGGGCCCCGAAGTCTGTCTGGAGCGCAACCCCAAGCTGGTCTACGGTCGTGTCACGGGTTGGGGGCAGGAAGGCCCACTGTCAAAAAGTGCTGGCCACGATCTCAACTACATCGCCCTGTCGGGTGCTCTGCACGCCATCGGCAGAAGCAATGATGAGCCACCGACACCACCCTTGAACCTGGTCGGCGATTTCGGCGGCGGCACCATGTTTATTGTGGTCGGCATACTCGCCGCACTGCTGGAGGTAAAGAAATCCGGCAAGGGTCAGGTGGTTGATGCGGGCATGGTCGACGGCGCCTTGTCTTTGATGACATCCATCTATGGCATGCACGCGGGCGGCGCTCAAAGTGATGAGCGAGGCAGCAACATCCTCGACAGTGGTGCACATTTTTACAACACCTACGAAACCCGCGACAGTAAGTACGTCTCCATTGGCTCTATCGAGACCAAGTTCTACGCCATGCTCCTCGACAAAATGGGCATTGATCCTGATTCATTGCCCCCACAAATGGAGTGTGAAAGCTGGCCGGCCATGAAGGAGAAGTTTAAGGAAATCTTCCTCACCAAGACCCGCGATGAGTGGTGTGCCTTGATGGAAAATACCGACATCTGCTTTGCCCCGGTACTCAGTCTGTCCGAGGCCCCCGACTATGCGCACAACAGAGAGCGCGGATCTTTTGTCGATGTTGATGGCGTGATGCACCCCGCACCGGCGCCACGCTTTAGTGCCACACCTTCGTCTATTAAGTCGCCAACGCCTGTCACGGGTGTTCACACTGATGAAGTGCTGGCAGACTGGGGCATTAGTGCCGATAAGGTTGCAGCTTTGAAAGCTTCTGGAGCCATCAAAGCGTAAAATCTTGGGCGCTTACAGTCAATTGGTAAAAATTTGTAACCGACTGTACTATATGGCCAATATCGAGGTATATGGAGGGGTGGTGAAAGTATATGGAAAACTCCCTGGGGGTGTAGTGGTCGCAAGTTCAAATCCTGCCGTCTCGACCAATTTTTAATACAATATTCATTGCCACTTCAAAGCCCATAACCTAAGCGAGGCGCGACGGTGGCCAGACCCGTACGACAGGAGAGTTGGCTGGCAGTCGCGTTGCAACCGGCTATACTCAAGCGCGGGGTCAAGGTCGGCCTGGTGGTGGGCACTACCCTGGCATTGATCAACCACGGCGATAAAATCTTCACTATGACACTGGACGGTGAATCCTTGCTGAAAATTGGCCTGACTTACCTTGTGCCTTTCGGCGTTTCGACCTGGGCATCTGTACAGACCGCGCGAACCACAGAGCAGACGGGGTGAAGATACGAAAAACCCGATATAAATCCAGTGCCCGTGGTTCGACTTATGCTTGAAATAGATCCAGACGCACTAATAGGCAGGGGATTGCACCGCGAATGCTATACCCACCCGGATAACCGCGAGCGATGCGTTAAGATCGTGGTGGCCGGCGATAGCAATGAGAATCTGCGTGAAGCCAGGTATTACGGGCTATTGGCCAGACGGGATATTTCCTGGGAGATGTTGACCCGGTTTCACGGCCTGGTGGAGACCAATCTCGGTGAAGGTGCTGTTTTTGACCTGGTTCGGGATTATGATGGTGACGTATCGAAGACCCTGGCGCACTATCTGGGTTCAGAGGAACTCACCACAGCTAACAGTAAACCTCTGTCCAGCGCTCTGGCGGGACTTAGGGTGTATCTGCTGGAGAATCGGGTCGTTACCATGACCCTGAAAACAAAGAATATCCTGTTGCAAAAAACTGCGGAAAATGACGCTAAGCTGGTGATCGTTGATAATGTGGGTAATTCGGACTTTATCCCCCTCAGTAACTACAGCGCTGTGCTGGCGCGATTGAAAATAGAACGAAAATGGCGGCGTTTTGAGCAGAGCATACGCGCCCGGCATGCGGGCAACAAGGCGCTGCCCTCACTGCTGGCCTGCTAGCGGCCTTTATGTCCCCGGTGCTCAACACGCACAGTGTTCCCAGCCTCGTCAATGTATTCCCCTTTCCTGGCTTGCTCGCGCCGCTCTATTTCTTCCGGGGTTGGTTGGTCACCCACTTCATGCCTTTTTTCCGCTTCCAGCACTTCGTGTGGTCTGTCCGCAGCTAGCTTGCGCTCCAGTTGTTCATTACGGCTATCAGGGATAACTGTAACATTGCCATGTTGCTCCTGGTTTTTTATGGGGGGCGGTTTGGCAGCTTGTTCCGAGGCGGGCTGAGGCGGCACTTTGACCGCGTCTGCGATATTTTCTTGTTGTAGTTTCACCTCTTCTGTGCCGGCCGTAGGTGTGTCGGTAAAGACCGGGTTGCCCTTGGCATCCTCGCTCTCATAAATTTCAGCCTGCGCGGTACTACTCAGTGCTATAGCGAAGATAAAGGCCAAAGACGTTAACGAAAATTTCATTGCGACGTTCTCCAGTGACGAGGTCCACTAGGGTAAGGGGAAGATCAGCTCACGCTCAGCCAGGTTTTTTGGCGAGACCAGGCGGCGATGGTTTTCCTGCCACTGCAATACATAGTTGCGCATGCCTTCCTGGCGACCCGTCTCACTCACATGATACTTGCCCAGCAGGGAGCGAAACTCCATGCTTCCCAGTTGCTCACGCACCGCATCGTGGTCTGTGGTGTCGGCCAGTCGCACCGCGGCTTCAATAACCTGACCGGCGCTGTAGCCGATGACGGCATGAACGCCGGGATTGTAGCCATAGCGTTGGCGATAGCGGTAGGCGAAATCCTGTGCTCCAGGCATCCGCACACTGCGCAACCACTGGACCACGCCGACCACACCTTCGGCATCGGCACCCAGTTCATCACCAAATTCATGCAGGGCCGGACCCACAGTGAAGGCCAACATCTTTGGCCTCACATTGGCCCGCTTCAGGGCGCGCACCAGGGCCACGGAATCTTCCAGGTAGGAGATGCCCATTATCACGTCGGCGTCCAACTGCGCCAGGCGGTCTGCCAGGGCGGTGAAGTCCCGCTGTTCTGGCGCATAGTCCTCATCCAGTACGAGACTTAAATTATTTTTATCGATATTGCGGCGCACACCGGCCGCCACTTCGATAGCAAATTCTGTCTTGGCGAAAACCATGGCGACTGTTCGGGCTCCGGCATCTCTGGCGACACTGATACCTTCCATGTAACTGGCGGCTGGTGTATCGATACCGAAAATATTTTTCAGTCCCCGGTTCCAGATTTCATCCGCTGAGGCGGCGGTTGCGACCATGGGAAAGTTGTATTTCTCCGCCACTTTGCTGGCTTCCAGAGTCAGCTCTGAGGAGTACGGGCCGACCAGCAAGTCGACCTTGTCCTGTTCTATCAGCTTGTCATACAGCTGCACGCTGCGGGCGGCATCGGAGGCGTCATCGTAATGTACCAGTTCAACGCGCTGGCCCAGCAACATACCCCGGCTGTTGACATCGTGCACCCACATCTGCAGGCCCCGTAACTGCTCGGTGCCAAAATCCTTGAATGGGCCGGTCAGGGATTGGGTGGTGCCAATCGTGATGGTTTCCGCGGATTGCGCCCCGGCTGCGAGAGACAGGACAAGGATACAAAAGGTCAGAAATAGATGCCGAATCACAGTGGTCCCCGTTACTTGGCTACGTCAAGTTGGCGTTTGGTGGAATACAGCCAGCGCACCACCTGGTACTCGAAGGTGGAGCCGGTTTCATAATAACGGAACGGTACATTGGCCCGTGTATCGATACTATCAAGCAACATGACGGGTATTTGTAATGAATCGGAGAAAACCTCGTCCCGTATCAGGCTTTGTACATAGAAGTCCGGGAGCAGGCCGGCGCCGTCGCGCAGGTTTGACGGCCCCATGAATGGGATGACCAAATAAGGCCCCTGTCCCACGCCCCAGCGGCCCAGGGTCTGGCCGAAGTCTTCCTGGGGCCTGGGAAAGTCCAGTTTGGTGGCTACATCCACCAGGCCCAGCAAACCGACCGTGCTGTTGACCAGCACCCGTCCGGTACTCTGGAAAAACTTTTTGGGGGCAGCCTGCAGGATGGAGTTGACCATCGTGCGCACATCCCGGAAGTTATTGAAAAAATTGTGAACACCGGTGCGCGCGAAGCCCGGCAGGATGAAGTTGTAGCCACGAACTACCGGTAGAAAGACCTTCTGGTCGAAATGGTAGTTGAAATTGTAGATGCGCTTGTTCATGCCTTCCCAGGGGTCGTAGACTTCCGAGGGGGGTTCGAAACCCTCCGGTACAATCCGCTCAGTGGTGAACGCTGGCTCCTGGAAGGTTTGCGGCTGCGGCTGCGGGCCGCTGCTACAGGCAGTCAGCAACAGAGCCAGCGCCAGGAATGAAGTGCGCAGGATGGTCTGCCTCATCACCGTGCCCCCCCGCCTGTGAATGTGCCGACCATGTGGGCCACGTTGTCCCTGTAGTTCATATTGCCGCAGTGGCCGCCGTGGGGATAAATCGTGGCCCTGTCACCGAAGACCTCGCGGAAGAAATCGATCTCTCCCGGCTCGAGGATGATATCATCGGCGTTGTGCATCACCGTTATTTTCTGGGAACTGCGCAGGTAGTCGGCGATTTTCGTCAGGCTGATGGCGGAGATGAACTCGTCGCGTGATTTATCGGGATATTCCTCCCGATAGTAGGGATAGAAAAATTCGTGGTAGTAGTCGGTGAATCCCAAACGGTTGACGAGTATTTGGTATTCCGTGAGGTCGGAATAACGGTCCAGGGCCAGCCCTTTGGGCTTGACGTAGCCGAAATCACTCACGATATCAGAAGTGAACACCAGGGAGCCGGAGGAGAGCCGGAATGATGTTCCGATCAGGGCCGCCAATTGTTCATTTTGCAGATCCATGGCCTCATAGACCTTGTACAGAAAATCATCCCCGATGGCATCGTCCTGCTGCTTGTAGATTTTGGTGAAGCCTTCTATTAGCTCCTTGAAGAATGCTTCGAAATTGTCCGGGCCTCCCGGGATGTTTTCAATCATCCGGTCCAGCAGCGAGATGGAGTTGTATATGGATACCGGCGGGTTGATCAGCAGGACCCGTTCGAAGTTGAATACCTTGCGTTCCTCATCCAGTTTCGACACAAAAGCCGCGTTGAACGCGCCGAGGCTGTAGCCGGTGACATTGAACGCGCTGACATCGATCTTTTTATCCAGCCTGGCCCAGATCATTTCCATGACCCGGTACAGGTCCTCCGCATCTTTTTCGGCATGGCCCACCACGCCGGTTTTGGAGGCCGCAGTCACAAAGTTGGGGTAGGTCGGGGATGAGATGGAGACCACATGAAAGCCGGCCTGGTAGAAGGCCCGGGCCATATTGCGATTTTTGCCACCGTTGTGCGAGGCCCCGGTTCCCGCGATGAGGAAGATCAGCGGTGCCTCATCCTTTTGCAGGGCCTCGGAGTAGATCAACTCCTTGCCGTACCAGAGCACATCCGGGAGAGTGCGGTCCGGGAAGATTTCGATACGCCTTTTTTTAAAAGGAATGCTTTTGGGCAGATCCGCCTCGAAATCGACGGGTGTACCAACCACCGTAGCCACAAAGCGGTCGGTGATCGGGTAGCCGTAGTTTTCTACGGTGGCAGATGCGAGCGAGGCGAGCAGCAGGCCG
>QNFS01000099.1 GCA_003646415.1 Gammaproteobacteria bacterium | reverse complement strand
TGTTACACCCGTCCCCGCAGCAACCGTTTTACTGTGCCGGGACTCCGAAAGAGGCCTGGAGGTATTTATGGTGGTACGTCACCATGAGATCGATTTTGCCACCGGCGCACTGGTTTTCCCCGGTGGAAAAACCGCTAAGCGTGATACCGAAAAAGGTGTCCGTGAACGCTGCCAGGGCGTTGATGGTTTAAGTGATGAAACGCTTGCCCTTCAGGTGGCGTCCATTCGTGAGGCTTTTGAAGAGTGCGGGGTATTATTGGCCTGTCAAAGGGGGGCAGACCAATTGATTGCAGGGGCTGATGTATTGAAGCTGGATCACTACCGGGAACCCCTGAGCAAGGATGATATTGGAATCCTTGAGATGCTGGAAAAGGAGAACCTTGTGCTGGCCTGTAATCAACTTAATCATTTCTCCCATTGGATTACCCCACAGGGCTTACCCAAACGTTTTGATACCCATTTTTATATTGTTAAAGCACCGGCGGATCACCTGGCGGTACATGATGGTGGTGAGTTGGTGGATTCAGTATGGATCACCGTAGATGAGGCGATGAAGGGTGCTGAATCCGGCAAATACACCGTTATGGTTCCAACCAAATTTAACCTTTTAAAGCTTGGTCAGAGTGATACCGTAGAGCACGTGATTGCTGCGGTTAACAGTGAAACCACGGTGACGATTGAGCCGGTACGGGTAACCGACGATGAGGGGATGTTTGTAACCATTCCCGAGAACGCCGGATATCCGGTGACTCGGGAGAAGATTGGCTAGTGTACCTTACTGAATCAGCAGGCGTGGTCAACAGGTCGAATTGACGGTAACGACAGGCCTGAGCGACTTCAGGATCCAGGAAAATTCGGCGCTCTTTTATTTTTTTAAAGATTATAAGTCGATCCTGATGCCTAAAGGATAACCGTGCGCTGGCCGTTGAGCATGACGCGCTGCTCACAGTGCAGGCGCACCGCCTGTGACAAGGCGGTGGCCTCGATATCGTGACCCAGATGCACCATCTGTTCCACTGAAATCTCGTGGTCTATAGAGCGGACTTCCTGCGCGATGATGGGACCTTCATCCAGGTCCGGGGTGACATAATGGGCGGTGGCGCCGATAACTTTAACCCCGCGCTCATAGGCCTGATGATAGGGTCTGGCGCCCTTGAAGCCTGGCAAGAATGAGTGGTGAATATTGATGACCCTGCCGTGCAACTCCCGGCACAAATTATCTGACAGGATTTGCATGTAGCGAGCCAACACCAGCAAGTCTGCCTCCTGCTGCTCCATCGTCGCCAGAATCCGCACCTCCTGCTCCAACTTTGTGTCCGCGGTGACGGGAAAATAGTAATACGGCAGGCCATACCACTCCACCATATCCCGGCAATCCTGGTGATTGCTCATCACCCCCACGATTTGCGCAGGCAGGGCGCCGGATCGCCACTTGGTAAGCAATGTGCTGAGGCAGTGATCGTATTTGGAGACCGCCAGCATCACTCTGGGTTTATCGTGCACTGAGCGCAGCGTGTAATCCATATTCAGCTCCCGCGCCAATCCATCGAACCGCCGCCGGAACTCTTCCAGTGAGATCGTCATCACCCTGTCGTCGAATACACAGCGCAGAAAAAACATTTCGGTCACCGGGTCGGTATAGTTTGAGACCTCGGTGATAAAGGCGCCACACTCCAGTAGCAAAGTCGAATAGCGCGCCACCACTCCCAGGCGGTCCGGGCACTTGAAGGACAGGATATAGGACTGGGCATCGGATTTTGGATTTGTCATTACTACCGTCAGGTCTATTCAGAAGCTGTGGAATTAAGTCATCCGCCCACGATCAAGTCAAGAGATAGCGTTGCTTACTTAAGGCAACAGTGGGTACGTCCCGCTGCTTCCGGAAGTTTTTTGCCTTGCTCAGTTAAAAATTCATGCCTTTGCAAGGCAAAAAACTCCCGGAAGCAGCGGGACCCACGCCACATATCTGACATTACTTAAAATCAACTCCATTTAACAATCACCAAATTACGCTACTATCCTATCTACTGAATCGTTTGAGTAGGTTGCGGACTTTGTGCAACAATCCCCATGAAAACTAGGTGATTTATGCAAGCACTGGTAAAGCAAGAAGCGCGTGAGGGTCTGTGGCTGGAAGATGTGCCTATGCCTGAAGTCGGCATTAACGATGTGCTCATCAAGATCAAGCGCACCGCCATCTGCGGTACGGACATGCATATCTACAACTGGGACGCCTGGGCACAGAAGACCATCCCGGTACCCATGGTGGTAGGCCATGAGTTCGTCGGAGAGATCGTCGAGGTGGGTTCCAATGTCATCGATTTTCACCCCGGCCAGATCGTCTCCGGCGAGGGCCATGTGGTGTGCGGACGCTGTCGCAATTGCATGGCGGGAAGGCGCCACCTGTGCGCCTTCACCAGCGGCATCGGGGTTGACCGCCCCGGGGCCTTCGCCGAGTACCTGGCCCTGCCCATGTCCAACGTATGGGAACATTCAGAGGGCATAGATCTTGATGTGGCGGCCCTGTTCGACCCCTTTGGTAACGCGGTACATACTGCGCTCAAGTACGACCTGCTGGGTGAGGACGTGCTGATCACCGGTGCGGGGCCCATCGGCGCCATGGCGGCCGCCGTGTGCAAACACGCCGGTGCGCGCCATGTGGTGATTACCGATATCATCGACTCCCGCCTCGCACTGGCGGCCACGCTGGGCGCCACCCGCACGGTGAACGTCAGCCGGGAGAGCCTTACCGATGTACAGAAAGAACTGCACATGAGTGAGGGCTTTGATGTGGGGCTGGAGATGTCAGGTAACGCCCAGGCATTCAACGACATGCTGGACAACATGTGCCACGGGGGCAAGATAGCCATTCTGGGTATTCCCGGGGAAGACATCGCCATCGACTGGAACAAGGTGATTTTCAATATGCTCACCCTCAAGGGAATCTACGGACGGGAGATGTACGAGACCTGGTACAAGATGTCGGTGATGATCGAATCGGGGCTGGATATTTCCCCGGTAATCACCCATCGGTTGAGCTACCAGGATTTCCAGCGGGGCTTTGACGTCATGAACAGAGGGGAGGCCAGCAAGGTCATCCTCAACTGGGAAGCTTAGGGGGTAGCCTATGTACGCACGATTCCAGGAACACCTTGCCAGTGAGTTGGCGGGCATCGAAAGTGCCGGACTGACCAAGCATGAAAGGCTCATCACCACACCTCAGGGCGCACATGTGGGGGTATGCAACGGCAAAGAGGTGCTCAATCTCTGCGCCAACAACTACCTGGGCCTGGCCCAGCACCCCGGAGTGAGTGCAGCGGCGGCCAAAGGACTGCATGAATGGGGTTATGGCATGGCCTCGGTGCGTTTTATTTGCGGCACCCAGACCCTGCACAAGCGGCTGGAAGAGAAGATCAGCGGCTTCCTGGAAACACAGGACACCATCCTCTACCCCTCCTGCTTCGATGCTAACGGCGGCCTGTTCGAAACCCTGCTGGGAGATGAAGACGCGGTGATTTCCGACGAATTGAATCACGCCAGCATCATCGACGGTATACGCCTGTGCCAGGCCCGGCGTTACCGCTATCGCAACAGCGATATGGTGGACCTGGAAGCGCAGCTACAGGCGGCGGACACCGCGGGCGCACGCTTCAAACTGATTACCACCGACGGCGTGTTTTCCATGGACGGTTATATCGCCAGACTGGACGAGATCTGCAACCTGGCGGACAAATATAATGCGCTGGTGCACTTCGACGATTGCCACGCTACCGGCGTCATTGGCGCCAATGGCAAAGGTACCCACGAACTGCGCGGCTGCATGGACCGTGTAGACATCATCACCGGCACCCTGGGTAAAGCCCTGGGTGGGGCCAGTGGTGGCTACACCGCCGCCCGGCAGGAAATCGTGGATTTGCTGCGCCAGCGCTCCCGCCCTTATTTGTTCTCCAACACGGTGGCGCCGCCGGTGGTAGCCGGGGCCATCGAAGCCATTGACCTTGTTTCAAAATCACCCGAGTTGCGCAACGCTCTACAACATAACACCGCGGTATTTCGCGAGGGCCTTGAAAAACTGGGCTTCGAGTTATTGCCCGGGGAACACCCCATAGTACCGGTGATGCTGCACGATGCGGCACTGGCCTCAAAGTTCGCCGAAGCCATGCTGGCGCAAGGGGTTTATGTGGTGGCGTTCTCCTTCCCGGTAGTACCCAAAGGCAAGGCGCGCATCAGAACCCAGATGTCAGCGGCACTGACGGAGGATGACCTGGCCTTCGCACTGGAGGCATTTGGCAGGGTCAGGGCAGCGATCACGTGACAAGAGCCAGCGATTTTCAGGTTTAGGCCTTACCACATCAGGTCATCGGGAATCTGGTAGTCGGCGTAGGGGTCATCCTCATCCGCACTCTCATCCACACCGACACTGTCATTGCAGTTGAGCAGCACAATGACCTGTGCATCACGCTGCATGATTTTCTCTGCCGCCTTGCAGGGCAGCAACTCGTAGCCACCCTCCAATTTCGCTATAGCCAGTCGGCCTTTGATCAAATCGTTTTGTAACTGCTGCGTGATATACATTTTCTTGATTTTAGTGCCGTCGGTGAATTGATAGGCCACATCACCCTGCTTTCGATCAACGCGATTCATTCTGATCAATTGGATAATCTGGGCCTGTACGGCCTTCTTTTCGGCCTCGTCCCGTTGCTGCTTGTTCAGCTGCCGGTCGCGCTGTGTTTTTTCTGCCAGCGCGCGTTTGGCCTGCTCCTTATTTTCATCCACCTGCACCTGCCCTTTGGGGCGACTCCTGGTCTCCTTGCGCTGTTCCTGCTTGATTTGCTTCGCCTTCTTTTTATCGACGATGCCGGCTTTGAGAAGTTGGTCTTGCAAGGATGCCATGGTGGGAACCTGTATTGAGTCGCCTGAGCGGGCAATTATCATAAATCCCGTGGTCGCTGGCAATACCGGCCAACACATCGGCTACTGTTATCAGCCCTTTCTTCAGTGCCACACTCGGTCCAGTTGCCAGTGGCGCACCTCAGGAACAACATACTCGAATAAGGGGTGTTATTAGTCAATGACACCTTTCACGAATATCACCAATACCGCGGGCGGCACCACAAAGCGTATCAGGAAGTGCCAGACCTCATAGGCCACGGCATTGAGGGAGGTCAATTCGTCGCGGGTGGCCTCTTTTTTCACCACCCATCCGGCGAAGACGGCGATCAGCAAACCACCCACGGGCAACAGGATCTGGGTTGAAAAATAGTCCATCACGTCGTTGAAATTCTTGCCGCCCATATTGAAGTCTTTCATCACGTTATACGACAAAATACTCAAGACACTGAACATCGCGATGGAACCGACCACCAACAAGGCGCTTTTGTGCCGCGACATGCCGTAACGATCCTCCAACCAGGCGTTGACGGACTCCACCAGGCCAACCATTGAGGTGATACCCGCTACCGACAGCATCAGGAAGAACACCACGCTGAACAAATGACCGCCTGGCATCTGGGCGAAAGCCACCGGCAAGGTCTGGAATATCAGGCCGGCACCCGCCGCCGGATCCAGGCCGTAATGAAATACGGCGGGGAATATCACCAGCCCTGCAAGCAGTGCCACACCGGTATCTGCCACCACCACGATAAGCACCGACTGCGTGATGGAGATAGATCTTGGCAGGTAGGAACCGAAGGTCATCATACCCCCCATGGCCACACCGATGGAGAAGAAGGCCTGACCAATGGCGACCAACACCATGTCAAAGTCGATTTTGCTGAAGTCGGGAGTGAACAACCACTGCACAGCCTCATCGAAGCCTCCAGCAAAATAATTGTACCCCGCCAGCCCCAACAGCAGCAGAAGCATCAGCGGCATCATCACGCTGACCGCGCGCTCGATGCCATCATGAATGCCTGAATAGATGATCCAGCCGGTGATGGCCAGGCCCATCAGGGTCCAGAACAGCATGCCCAGGTTGCTGTCCAGCACACTGGCGAATTCGGCGTTGGCGGCTACCGCATCAACCCCGCTAAAACCAGTGATAGCGGCCTTGTACAAGTACCACAGCACCCAACCGACCACCACGGCGTAGACGATCTCAATAGTGTAAGCGGCGAGCAGGCCCATGCCGCCTACCCATTGCCACTGCCGCGACTTGCCGCTCTGGGTGGCGACGTTGGCCATAGCCGAGGGTGGGCTGCCCTGCCCGCGACGACCGACCAGCAACTCAGCCATTAATATGGGAACACCAATACCAAAAGCGCAAGCCAAGTACACCAGCACAAATGCCGCCCCGCCATTCTCTCCGGTTACATAGGGAAACCGCCAGATATTGCCCAGTCCAACGGCGAAGCCCACTGAGGCCATAAGAAATGCGAAACGGGATGACCATTGCGCGCTGCCGGCTGCAGCCATGGGTGTATCTCCAACTCGTGAGTTATTCAGCCCAGTCTACACAAACCGGAAATAATGTTCAGGCACTGACTGTGCGGGTCGCCTGTATCAGCCAGTCCTTTGCCGAGCCTTGCAACAGAGGCCCAATCGTTGTAGCGACACGCTGGTGGTAGGCGTCAATCCATGCCAGCTCCACCGCACTCAGCAGCTCGACATCCAACAACCGTGTGTCGAACGGCACCAGGGTAATGGCTTCAAACTCCAGCATCGGTGTTTCATCAGTGCCGGGCTGCGATTCACGCACGACCAGCAGGTTCTCACAGCGCATACCGTATGCCCCGTCCCGGTAATAACCCGGTTCATTGCTGATAATCATGCCGGGACGCAGCGCCACACCACTGTGCGCCTTACAGATACGCTGGGGCGCCTCGTGCACACTGAGAAATACGCCAACGCCATGGCCGGTGCCGTGGTCGTAGTCAAAACCCTCCCGCCACAGGAACTGACGGGCCAGCACATCCAGTTGGGTTCCGGTAGTTCCCTTGGGGAACCGCGCCCGATCCAGGGCGATATGCCCCTTTAACACCAGGGTAAACATGCGACGAATATCCGCACCGGGGTCGCCGATGGCGACCGTGCGGGTGATATCGGTAGTGCCGTCGGTATACTGGCCGCCACTATCCAGCAGATACGCCGTATCCATCTGTAGCGTGGCCGGCTCCGCATTCAGGTGATTGTAGTGACACATGGCGGCGTTGGCGCCAGCGGCGGATATGGTATCAAAGGAACATTCATGAAAGTGTTCACCCCGCTCCCGGAAAGAGAACAGTTTGTCAGACAGGACGGCCTCGTCGTGCAAACGCCCCGCAGCCACCTCAGCGTCCAGCCAGGCCAGGAAACAAATTTCCGCCACCGCATCACGTATGTGGGCATGGCGAGTACCGGCCAGCTCCACCGAATTTTTGCAAGCCCTGGGAATAAGCACCGGATCCTCACCCGCCATCAAAGTCGCCCCGCCTCGCTCCAGAACCAGCTGCGTCCAGGCGTTGGCGCCCTGCGTATCGGTCAGGATCTTCCGCCCCTGATAAGTGGACAATACCGCGGCTGCATCAGATTCCGGCAGTACCTCTACCCCCTCCCCCACATGCCCGGCAAACCCCTCTGGAATACGGCCGGGGTCTACAAACACTGTGACTTCCCCCGTTGCCTGCAACATGGCGAAGCTCTGTACAACAGGTAGCTGCGGCAGGTCGGTACCGCGGATATTCAGTAGCCAACTCACCGAGTCAGGCGCGAAGATCAGGGCGGCGTCACAGCCCTGCTCCGCCACCGCCGTGGCAATGCGCTCTCGCTTGCTGCCGCACGATTCGCCGGTGTACCGCTGGGCCAGCAGGAGGGCTGGGCGCACTCGTGGCGCGGGCCGATCCAGCCAGCAGCGATCGACTAAATTGTCAATATCGGCGATCAATTCCAGCTGCGCGCTGGTCAGTGTTTTGCCGGTATCCCGGTACCAGCGCAGGCTGTGCATGCGCGGATCGCAGATCACACGGGCGCCCGCGGGCAGCTCCTGTGTCAGCCACCTGGCGTGTGGTTCCTCTATCAAGTGATGGTATTCGAATAAATCACCACAGACCTCGCGGCGCACCTGCACAGTGTAGCGGCCATCTACAAAAATAGCCGCCTTGTCACGCAGCACAATAACCATACCGGCAGAACCGGTAAACCCGCAAATCCAGCGCAGCCGCTCATTGTGGGCGGGAATATACTCTCCCAGGTACTCGTCCGCCCGGGGAATGACCAATGCGTCATAGTTGGCCCGGACCATTAATTTACGAATGGCGGTCAGGCGCTGTGCGATAGCGTTCATAGCGAGACTCTATCTTATGAAAATCAGGCGCAAGTGTACCTGAATTGCTGCACCACGCTAGCCTGCCATGGGTTTACGGATTAGCGAATGCTCATAGGCTATTCCTCATAAAGCTCAAAGTTAGCCCTGGAAGCACCGCAATCGGGACACTCCCAGTCCTTCGGCAGGTCTTCCCAGCGAGTGCCCGGGGCAATGCCATCGTCTGGCCATCCCTCTGCCTCATCATAAATAAAGCCACAGGTCACACACTCATACTTCTTGTAGTCGGTATCGCTCATTTTTGCCCCTCTCTCTAATTAAATTGAAGTTACGCATTACACTAGGATTATACCAACGCGAAGAGGTCGGGTCTTGAATTATGAGTCCCGGGAGCACGGTTGAATATTTGGCCTTCTCACTCCAGGAGTCTGTCGGACTTAACCGTCCGTAGCGAGGGAAAGAAGAAATTAGTCAGTTTTTGCAGTCGATTGAGGCGAATAGTGTGCTATTTAACGAAATTGACTGTGAAAAATGGCTGATTTCT
>QNFS01000098.1 GCA_003646415.1 Gammaproteobacteria bacterium | reverse complement strand
GCCCTGTTTTTTGTCGGTTAACAAGTCAAATGATTCATACGCGTATCAAAATTTGCGGTATCACCAGGCCGGAAGATGCGCAGACGGCTGTTGCCAATGGTGCAGATGCTATCGGTCTTGTTTTCTATGGGAAAAGCCCACGGGCGGTCACTGTTGAGCAGGCGCAGCGCATTGTCGCGGTTGTGCCGCCCTTTGTATCTGTTGTGGCATTGTTTGTAGACGAAGCGGCTGACGAAATTACCCGCATACTGGGTAGTGTACAGATAGACCTCATTCAGTTTCATGGCGATGAGGCGCCGCAGTTTTGCCAGCAATTTGGACGGCCCTGGGTCAAGGCGCTGCGGGTCAGGCCTGAGATGAACCTGGAGGCAGTGTGCCACACTTACCAGGATGCCCGTGGTGTGTTACTGGACAGTTGGCAGAAAGGCGTACCCGGTGGCACCGGCAAGGTCTTCGACTGGCAACTCGCATCAATCAAACTACCGCTACCGGTGGTGCTGGCGGGAGGTTTGCACGCAGAAAATGTGGGCAGTGCTATAGCCAGGGTGGCTCCCGCCGCGGTGGATGTCAGCGGGGGTGTAGAGCAATCACGGGGCATTAAGGATGCGGAGAAAATCAGGCGATTTATTGCGGCGGTGCGCACCGCGGATCAACAGTTAGATGGATTAAATGATGACAAGTGATACACAGCAAGAGCTGTTTGCAGCGGTTCCCGATGCGCAGGGGCATTTTGGTATATACGGAGGCAAGTTCGTTGCCGAGACGTTGATGGCGGCGCTGTCCGAATTGGAAACTCTGTACCGCAAGCTGGCGGCAGACCCTGAGTTCCAGCGGGAACTCGATGCGGATTTGGCCCATTATGTGGGGCGGCCTTCCCCTCTTTACGAGGCGGTGCGGTGGTCGGATGAAATTGGTGGGGCGCGTATCTTTCTCAAGCGGGAGGATTTGAATCACACCGGCGCACACAAAATTAACAATTGCATTGGGCAGGCGTTACTGGCCAAACACATGGGCAAGAAGCGTATTATCGCCGAGACCGGTGCCGGCCAGCACGGGGTCGCCACGGCGACCATCGCCGCACGTTTAGGTCTTCAGTGCCAGATATTCATGGGCGAGGATGATATCCATCGCCAGGCGCTTAATGTCTATCGTATGAAATTGTTGGGAGCGCAAGTGATTCCTGTCACCTCGGGCTCAAGGACGCTGAAGGACGCCATGAATGAGGCCATGCGTGACTGGGTGACAAATGTCGACGATACGTTCTATATTATTGGCACCGTGGCCGGGCCGCACCCCTATCCCATGCTGGTGCGGGACTTTCAGTGCGTAATCGGGCGAGAGGCCAGGGCGCAGTCCCTGGTGCAGGCTGGTCGCCTGCCGGATGCCCTGGTGGCCTGTGTCGGCGGTGGTTCCAATGCCATCGGTCTGTTTCATCCGTTTCTGGCCGATGAAAACGTTGCCATGTATGGTGTAGAGGCCGGAGGGCACGGACTGTCAACCAACCAGCATGCAGCACCATTGACTGCGGGAACCCCCGGTGTGCTGCACGGTAACCGGACTTACCTGATGCAGGATGCGGATGGGCAGATTATGCATACACATTCCATATCAGCCGGCCTGGATTATCCGGGAGTGGGGCCGGAACACGCCTGGTTAAAGGACCTGGGACGTGTCAACTACGTGGTGGTGGATGACGATGAGGCCCTGCGGGCGTTTCATACATTGACCAGGGTAGAGGGCATTATGCCGGCTTTGGAAAGTAGTCATGCCCTTGCCTACGCCGAGAAACTGGCGGCCGACATGACCGCGCAGCAGATGATTGTGGTCAATTTGTCTGG
Source organism: Gammaproteobacteria bacterium (assembly GCA_003646415.1). GTDB lineage: Bacteria > Pseudomonadota > Gammaproteobacteria > Pseudomonadales > Halieaceae > JBALVO01. Next base: position 7,086 of record QNFS01000098.1, on the reverse strand, counting down.
ACGAGGCGACAAGGATATTCACACAGTTGCCCAGATTGACGGTATCGGGGTTTAGGTTAGAAAGACGGAGAGGCAGTAGTGAGTCGTATTGCAGGATGTTTTGCGCAACTGGCGGAGCAGGGCCGCACAGCCCTGATTCCTTATATTGTGGCGGGGGATCCAGGGTTGGATGTCACCGTGAAGCTTATGCACGCTCTGGTGGGCAGTGGAGCAGATATCATCGAGGTGGGGGTGCCGTTTTCCGACCCCATGGCGGAGGGCCCGGTTATCCAGTTGGCCCATGAACGCGCGCTGGCCAATGGTGCCTGTCTGCGCAATATCCTGGAACTGGTGCGAGAGTTTCGCCAGAGCGATAAAGAGACACCGGTGTTATTGATGGGTTACGCCAACCCGGTAGAGCACATGGGCTACGCCGCGTTTGCCGACGCCGCTGCGCAGGTGGATCTGGATGCGCTGCTCACTGTGGATATACCGCCGGAAGAAGTAGAGTGCGTCAACGCAGAACTGCGTCGGGTGGGCATGGATAATATTTTCCTGGTGGCACCGACCACACCGGAGGAGCGGGTAGCGCGTATCGTTGGGCAGGCCAGCGGTTTTGTCTACTATGTCTCCCTCAAGGGCGTAACCGGTGCCGGCAATCTGGATACTGAGCAAGTCGCCCGGCGCGTTGAGGTGATTAGAAACCACTGTGATCTGCCGGTGGCTGTGGGCTTTGGGATCAAGGACGCCGCGTCTGCACGGTCTGTAGCGGCAGTGGCAGACGGGGTGGTAGTGGGCAGCGCACTGGTTGACAGTATGGCCCGGGCCATAGAATCCGGCGGTGACCATGAGGCGGCATTGGCCGCTGCGAGTGGGCTGCTGGCAGAGATTCGCCAGGGGATTGATGGTACTTCCTAGTGTAGTGTCCTGTTTATAATGGCGACATCGAAGAGGTGGGGGATAGCATGAGTTGGATTGACAGAATTCTACCGTCGGGAGTCCGCAGCGAGGGGAATGAGAAGCCCTCCAGCAGTGTCCCTGAAGGTTTATGGAAAAAATGTGTCAAGTGCGATGCGGTACTTTACCGCCCGGATGTTGAACGCAATGAGGATGTCTGTCCCAAGTGTGATCACCACATGCGTATCGGTGCTCGCTGGCGCCTGGACAGTTTTCTGGATGATGATGCCGACAGGGAAGAGATACTGTCGGATATTGAGCCGGTGGATCGGCTTAAGTTTAAGGATAAAAAGCGCTACCGGGATCGCTTGATCGCAGCGCAGAAGTCCACCAATGAGAAAGATGCGCTGATTGCCATGCGTGGCGCCCTGCAGGGGCTGCCTATTGTTGCCGTAGCCTTTGAATTCCAGTTTCACGGTGGTTCCATGGGCTACGCGGTTGGTGAGAAATTCACCCGCGCCGCGCAACTGGCTCTGGAAGAGCGTATACCGCTGGTCTGTTTTGCCGCTTCAGGGGGTGCCAGGATGCAGGAGGCGCTGATCTCACTGATGCAAATGGCCAAGACCGGCGCCGTTATTGAGCGTATGAAGATCGAAGGCATTCCGTATATTTCTGTAATGACCGATCCAGTCTACGGTGGCGTTTCCGCTTCGCTTGCGTTGCTGGGTGATATCAATGTTGCCGAGCCCGATGCCAGGGCAGGCTTCGCTGGCCCTAATATTATCGAGCAGACCATTCACCAGAAACTTCCCAAGGGCTTTCAGCGCAGTGAATTCCTGCTGGAGCACGGGGCGATAGATATGATTGTGCACCGCACCCGGATGCGCGATACGATTGCCGGATTGTTGTCAAAAATGACCAAGCAGCCATTGACCCCCGTTGAGGAGACATCGCCCCTGCACGAGGAAGAAGAGTTTGATGAGGTGATAGTCGTACCGGAAGGGGATGAATAAGGAGTCACTGGAACAGTGGTTACAGCGGCTGGAGTGTCTTCACCCTAACGCGATGGAACTGGGGCTGGAGCGGGTGTCCGCTGTGGCCCATAAGCTGGAACTGCTGCCTGTAAAACAACCGGTAGTTACTGTCGCCGGCACTAATGGTAAAGGCTCTACGGTAGCGGTGCTGGAAGCTTTACTGAATGAATGCGGGCGCAGCACCGGGACCTTTACCTCACCGCACTTTCTGCGGTTCAATGAAAGAATTCGCGTGGCGGGCGTAGAGGCTTCGGACGGGGAAATTGTCAGGGCATTTAAGGCTATTGATGGCGCCAGGGGTGGGGTATCTCTTACTTATTTTGAGTTCGCCACTTTAGCGGCCTTATTCATTTTTCGGGCGAGGGACCCGGATATCATCATTTTAGAGGTGGGCCTGGGTGGCCGCCTGGACTCGGTCAACATCGTTGACCCAACGGTCGCGATTATCACCAGCATAGACCTGGATCACCAGAACTGGCTAGGAGAAAGTCGGGGTGAGATAGCCAGGGAAAAGGCCGGTATTATGCGTGCTGCGATACCTGTGATAATTGCCGAGCCGATGCCGCCGCTCGAGTTACTGGATTGCGCGGCCGCTGTGGCGGCCGCTCCGGTACTGTGCTTAGGGCGTGATTTTACCATTACAAGCAACGCAGAGACATGGCAGGCTGTGCTGTATGAAACAGGGGGCGCGCAGCGCTTGCTCGCGCCGCAACAGGTCGGAGCTCTGTTGCCCGGCAATGCTTGTGCCGCACTGCAGGCGGCGCTACAGCTGAATGTGGATTTCAGCCCCCGACAGATGCAACGTGCGCTGAGTAAAGCGAGCCCCGTGGGGCGCCGCCAGTTACAACAGTTGGCGGGGCGGGACTATGTATTGGATGTGGCGCACAATCCGGCAGCAATTGATAAATTACTTGAATATATTAATGCAACCCCATGTAATGGCAAGACTATTTCTTTATTTTCTGCTATGGGAGACAAGGATCTCCATGGAATGATACACGCTGTGGCCGGGCGCTTTGATGCCTGGTTTCTGGCGGACCAGGCGGCTAACGACCGGGCGGCGCCCGCTGCGGATATAGCGGCCTTGCTGTATGGAGAGGGACAGAGCATGATCACTGTCAGTAAGACTCTGCGACAGGCGTTTCGCCGGGCGCAGAGTCTTATGGTAGAAGGGGACCGGCTGGTGGTTTTTGGGTCATTTTACACAGTGGCGGCAGTGCTGCCCCTATTGGACAAGGATCGCAGGAAGGGTGGAGCTTGATTCGTGGATGATATCCTCAAACAACGATTGGTAGGGGCGCTGATCCTGGTCGCATTGGGCGTCGTGTTCTGGCCGATTATTTTTGTAGAGCCGGGCGACAAGGCTGTGGCGCAGCAGCCCAGAATCCCTCCCTGGCCGGAGGTTGCGATGACACCTGTTGCAGTACCTGACCTGGTCGGGCTTAGAGCTTCACCCGAGCGGGTGATACTGGCGGAACCGGTGCAGGCCCCTGTACCAGAACTTGCTCCCGCCCCCATAATTGCCCCGCAACCGGTAGAGCGAACCCGCTCTGAGCAGCCACAGAAACTGGCGCTGGATGCCGATGGTGTACCGGTGGCCTGGATTCTGCAGGTGGCCAGTGTGAGTAGCGCAGACAAGGCCGATCAATTGCGACAACGTCTGCTCAAGATGGACCAGAAAGCGTATGTGAAGAAGGTTCAGCGCGGGGGCAAGGACCTGTACCGGGTTTATATCGGACCTAAATTTGAACGGGCCGCACTGGAGAAAATGCAGGCGCATATAGATGCTGAATTTAGCGTGACATCGATGATCGCGCGGTATTATCCATGAAGTATCGAGCTTCAGGATAAGGTGGTGGACTGGACATACTTCAACGGGGTGGATTGGATAACCATCGTCGTGTTGAGCCTGTCGACCCTACTGAGTTTGTGGCGGGGGTTTGCCAAAGAGGCCTTGTCTCTTGCGGGGTGGGTGGCGGCCTTTGTGATCGCCAACCTGTTCGTGGACGAAATGGCGTTACTGTTGGCGGGATGGATCATCAATATCCCCGGTCGCTATGTGGCGTCCTATGCAATCCTGTTTGTCGGGACGCTAATTGTGGCCGGTGTGGTGGTCAAGCTGACGGCCCAGGTGGTCAAGGCAACCGGCTTGACGATGCTGGACAGGGTGCTGGGTACGGTATTTGGTTTTACCCGCGGCATTATCCTTATCCTGGTAGCCGCATTTGTTTTGCGTCAGTTGGTGCCCCCCGGGGATTTGCAGTGGCTGCATCAGTCGCAATTGATGCCCCATCTGGATATGTTGGCGTATTGGGTGCAGGTATTGTTCGCGCAGATTAATGCGGGCACGCCTACAATATCAACCTGAATATAGTGGCAGTGAGGTGAATGCTGAATGTGTGGCCTGGTTGGTTTAGTTGCAAAGACCGATGTCGCTCCCGACATCTACGACGCCTTGACGGTGCTGCAGCATCGGGGACAGGATGCTGCCGGCATCATGACCTGTGTGGGTGGCAAGTTTAGCCAACGCAAGAATGAAGGGTTGGTGCGTGATGTGTTCCGCCAGCAACATATGCAGCGGCTGCAGGGCACCATGGGCATTGGCCATGTGCGCTATCCCACGGCAGGTAGTTCCGGTGCGGCACTGGCGCAGCCGTTTTATGTCAATTCGCCTTACGGTATCGCCCTGGCCCATAACGGTAACCTGACAAATGCCGAACAGCTGACCCGGGAGTTATTCCAGGACGACCTGCGCCACCTCAATACCGACTCTGACTCCGAGGTACTGCTCAACGTATTTGCACACGAGATGCAGATACTGGGCAAGCTGAGTCCCTGCGCCGATGATATATTCAAGGCGGTAGAGGCCCTGCACAGGCGCTGCCGCGGTGGTTATGCAGCGGTGTGTTTGCTGGTGAATTATGGGGTGGTGGGCTTTCGCGACCCTCTGGGTATCCGCCCCCTGGTTGTTGGCGTGCGCGAGAGTGCGTCCGGCCAGGAGTATATGATTGCCTCCGAGAGCGTCGCCCTGGATGTGCTGGGCTTCACCCTGTTGGGTGACGTGGCCCCCGGAGAGGCTATTTTTATCGACCAGCGGGGGGAGCTGCATCGACGCCACTGCTCGGCGCAGACCAGCCTTCGCCCCTGTATTTTCGAGCATGTCTACTTCGCGCGGCCTGACTCCCTGATGGATGGTATCTCCGTCTATAAAACGCGCATGCGCCAGGGCGCGGCTCTGGCCCTGAAAATTCGCAAGCAGCGCCCGGAGTTGAAGGTTGACGTGGTCATTCCGATACCGGATACCAGCCGAATTGCCGCGCAGTCCATGGCATATGAGCTGGGCGTCAAATTTCGGGAAGGCCTGATGAAAAATCGCTATATCGGGCGCACATTTATCATGCCGGGACAGAGCCAGCGCAAGAAATCTGTGCGGCAGAAACTCAACCCGGTGCCGCTGGAGTTTGAAGGCAAGAATGTTATGCTGGTGGATGACTCCATCGTGCGCGGCACCACTTGCCGGCAGATTATCGAGATGGCCAGGGACGCTGGCGCCGCCAACGTTTACTTTGCCTCAGCGGCTCCGCCTGTGCGCTACCCCAATGTTTATGGTATCGATATGCCCTCTGCATTGGAACTGATAGCCCATGACAGGACGGTGGAAGAAGTCTGCGAGTTGATCGGGGCGGACTGGCTGGTGTTCCAGGATCTGGATGACCTGGTGCGCTGTTCGCGCGATGGCAACCCCGCTGTCGACGGCTTCGATTGTTCCGTATTCAACGGCGAGTATATTACCGGCGATGTGGACCAGAATTACCTTGATCGGGTGGAATCACTGCGCAATGATGATGCGCAAAATGAAAGGAGAGCCGAATTGCAGGCGGACGGCGCGGTTGTCGGCCTGCATAACGACGTTTAGACCATTAATATGAGTGATGACTTTGAGCCGAGCGCGCTGGATGGTGTCCACCAGGATACCCTGGCCGTGCGCGCAGGCATTTCACGCACGGCGGAGGGGGAGCACAGTGAGCCGATTTACGCCACCTCCAGCTATGTATTTGATAATGCCGCCGATGCGGCGGCCCGTTTTTGTGGGGACACTCCCGGCAATGTTTATTCACGTTATACCAATCCCACGGTGCGCACATTTGAGCAGCGTATCGCGGCGTTGGAAGGGGCGGAAGCAGCGGTAGCGACAGCCTCCGGCATGGCGGCGATACTCAGTACCTGTATGGCCCTGCTCAAGTATGGTGACCACGTGCTGTGTTCACGGGATGTGTTCGGCACTACGACCAACCTGTTTGGAAAGTATCTGGTCAAATTCGGTGTGGAAGTGACTTTTGTCCCGCTGGTGGATCTTGCTCAGTGGCGTGCGGCAGTTCGCCCCAACACGGCCATGTTGTTCGTTGAGACGCCGTCCAATCCCCTGTGTGAAGTAGCGGACCTGGCGCTCTTGTCCGCTCTCGCCAGAGAAAACGATAGCCTGCTGGTGGTGGATAATTGCTTTTGCACCCCCGCCCTGCAGACCCCACTGGCCCTGGGAGCCGATATCGTGGTGCACTCTGCTACCAAGTACCTGGATGGCCAGGGACGTTGCGTGGGCGGCGCGGTGGTCGGTTCCCTGCAGCCTATGGATGAAGTCCTGACCTTCCTGCGCACCTGTGGTCCCACCATGAGTGCCTTCAATGCCTGGGTATTTCTCAAGGGACTGGAGACTTTGCGCCTGCGCATGGAGGCCCATAGTCGATCAGCGTTGGAACTGGCCCGTTGGTTGCAACAACAACCCGCGGTTGAGAAGGTATACTATGCGGGGCTGGAAGATCATCCGGGTCACGACCTGGCTTGTCGGCAGCAAAGTGCTTTTGGCGGTGTGTTGTCGTTCCAGGTAAAAGGCGGCAAAGAGCAGGCCTGGCAGTTTATCGATGCCACCCGGATACTGTCTCTGACTGCCAATCTCGGCGACGCCAAGAGCACCATCGTTCATCCGGCGACCACTACCCATGGCCGGCTCAGTGCAGAGAATAGGGCAGCGGCCGGTATTACTGATAATCTGATTCGTGTCGCAGTGGGCCTGGAACATGTGGACGATTTAAAAGTGGATCTGCAGCGAGGCTTTGCCGGCCTGAGCTGACAGTATTTTACACAGCCCCGGGGCAATAATAATGCAACTACAGGGTGT
>QNFS01000097.1 GCA_003646415.1 Gammaproteobacteria bacterium | reverse complement strand
GGCACCGCTGCCCTCTCCCAGGTGCAGACCGAGATCCAACAGTGGCTCGGCCGATAAGGCCTCCAGCAGGTAGCGGTGCCCGGGCTCCGCAGAGCAATGTGCGAACAACATCCAATCCCGGACTCGGGCATTCAGACAACAGGCAAGCAGTGCCGCCGCGGTGCAGATGTAACCATCCACCAATACCGGCACGCCCCGCTGGGCAGCAGCGATATAGGCGCCGGTGAGTGCCGCGATCTCCAGCCCACCCAAGCGGCGCAGGGTCTCCAATGCGCTATCGCAGTGCGCACTATGAAGAGCCAGCGCACGCTGCACTGCATCGCATTTCAGCGCTAAACCCCGGTCATCCACCCCGGTACCACGTCCAACGCTGGCCTCCACCGGCAGATCAAGCAGGGCGCTGGTGAGTGCCGCAGCAGCAGTTGTATTGCCAATGCCCATCTCACCGCCGATGAAGATATCGCAATCGGAAGGCAGTTGTTCGGCACCACTAGCCAGTGCCTGCCTTACCTGATCACCACTCATCGCCGGAGCGCTACAAAAGTTTGCCGTGCCTGGCGCCAGTTGCACGTTGACCACGCCGACCAGTTCAGGACCTGGTTCCACAGTACCCACATTGATCACGGAGAAGCTGGCCTGGAACCGGCGCGCCAAAACGGCAATAGCAGCACCACCAAGGGCAAAATTGCGGATCATCTCTACAGTGACCGACTGGGGAAACGCAGACACCCCTTCGGCAACGACACCGTGATCGGCAGCAAATACACGAATCCCTATACGCTCCAGCTGCGGATTGTCACAGCCCTGCCAGGCAGCAATCTGTACCGCCAACTCCTCAAGCCTACCCAGTGAACCGGGTGGTTTTGTCAGCTGTCCCTGTCGTTCCAGAGCGGCAACGCGACCGGGCTCGGAGGGCTCTGGCACAGCCTCAAGCCACCAATCCATTTTAAACCTTCCCCATGGGTTTCAGTACCAGGGGGAGTCCGGCAACCATCAAACTGACCTGGTGACACTGTGCAGCCAACTGTTGGTGCAAAAAACCAGCTTCATCGACAAAATGGCGTGACAGCTCACCCATGGGCACCACTCCCAGACCGGTCTCATTAGAGACCATGATGATATGCCCCTCCAATTTTGGCAAAATATCCAGCAAAGAAGCCTTTTGCCGCTCCCAACAGTTTTTCTGCAGGCAGTTGTTCAACCAGAGTGTCAAACAGTCGACCAGTATGCAGCGTGTTTTGTCCTGGTGCTGCCTAAGCGCATCTGCCAAACTCACTGGTTCTTCCACCACAGACCATTGACTACCCCGACGTTGCCGGTGATGACGGATACGTTCGGCCATTTCACTATCGCCGGCCGTACCCGTGGCCACATAGACAAGATCCAACCCACTATCCAGGGCACGCTCCTCGGCCATCTTACTCTTGCCAGACCGGGCTCCGCCCAATATCAATTCATGCACCGGCCTCATCAAGCCTCCTCTATCAGGTGATAACCAGGGGGGTGCCGCTAACCGGGTGCCGCCCGATGTGCGCATCCACCTGGAATACACTGTGAATGTTTTCGGGCTTCAGGACATCTTGCGGAGTGCCGGATATAACAATCCTGCCACACTGCAACAACAGCATCTGATCAGCGCAGCGCGCCGCCAGGTTCAGATCGTGAATGACTATCATGATTCCCACCCCTTTTTGTGCCAGATTACGCACCACATCCAGGGTCATTTGCTGGTGCGCCAGGTCAAGAGAGGATGTCGGTTCATCAAGCACCAAATAGCGATCACCCTCGGATGAGGGCTCCCATATCTGGGCCAGAACCCGCGCCAGTTGAACGCGTTGCTTCTCGCCACCGGAAAGCTGCGTGTAAAATCGCTGTGCCAAATAGTCTCCATCAACGGCTTTGAGTGTCTGGTGCACAATATCCCGGTCATACACCGCCCCGGTATCGTGGGGAGTACGACCCAACATCACCACTTCTGCCGCCGAGAAGGGAAAGTTCAACAGTGAATGCTGCGGCAGCACAGCAAGCATTCTGGCGCGCTGGACGGGAGACCAGGATTTCAGATCCCGCCCAGAGAGTGTAACCGAGCCAGCCTGAGGCGCCAGCTCTCCCACCAGTACACGCAACAGACTGGTCTTTCCCGCACCGTTGGGACCCAGCACTGTGGTAATTTGCCCTGGCTTCACCTCAAGATTGATGCCATCCAGTAGCGGTACCCCCGACAGGGACAAAGACAGGTTCTGTGCCGCCAGGGACATCGCTAGTGCTCCTCAAACTTACGCTTTTGCACCAGCAGGGAAAAGAAAAATGGTGTTCCCAGCAAGGCCGTCAAAATACCCACAGGCAATTCCGCAGGCGCGACGACGACCCGCGCAATCGCATCAGCGACAATCAGCAAAATCGCTCCCGCCAGGGCCGAGCCGGGAATGAGGTAGCGATGATCCGGCCCAATGAGCATTCGTATGATATGCGGAACGATTAGTCCGATAAATGAAATGGTGCCCGCCACCGCGACCGAGGTGCCAACCGCCAGTGCCGTCAGCAGAATCAGCCGGCGCTTGACCAACTCAACGGCGATACCCAAATGACGCGCCTCGGACTCACCGAGCAAAAAGGCATTCAAGGCGGCGCTGTCACGGGGCAACAGAATCATCAGTACGGTCACAACGCCAGTGGCTATCCACACCCGCGGCCAGTTCGCCGCATCAAGACTACCCATTTGCCACAGGCTGATGCGACGCAACATTTCATCATCGGCGATATAGCTGAACAGGCTATTCAGTGCCCCCGCCAGGGCACTGATGGCGATACCGGCAAGCAACATCGTTACTACCGAGGTCCCCGTTGTGGAGGTTGCCAGCCGGTAAACCAGGATCACCGCCAGAAACCCCCCGGAAAAAGCGCCCAGCGCTACCATTGACAGGCCGGCGAACTGGCCACTTTGCAGCAGAGCGCCGCCCCCTAAAACAATCATCAAACTGGCGCCGGCAGAAGCGCCGCTGGATACCCCGATCAAGGATGGATCAGCCAGCGGGTTGCGAAACAAGCCCTGCATAGCGGTTCCGCACACGGCCAGGCAGACACCGACCATGCCGGCCAGGATTACCCTGGGTACGCGTATCGCAGAAAGAATCAACCCCTCCTGTGCATTCATCCCGCTGCCGGAAAATCCCAGTGCCGCACCCGCCGCGCGAAATAGGTCCCCTGGTGATATGACCACTGGCCCCATCATTAAGGCAATTACCAGCAGGGGCAGCAGAGACAACCCCAGAATAAATATTAAACGTGTGGGTGGCAGCAGCCTCAACAGTTTTGCTCCGGCAGATAATCCACTGAATCCCTGATGGCTTGCATTACCAGCACCGCCACTTTGGCCTCTGTTGCTAAAACAGTCATCCGTTCATACCCGGGAATAGTGTAGAACAGTCGATGTCTCTTTCTACCGCATTGGCCAGACGCTCAAGCTCTTGCTCACGAAGCTCGCCCAAACCAGGTTGCTGCGACGGGAGCAGACCAGACCAGCTAAAGAGGGCATCGCGTGCCTGCGGGTGGTCAAATAAACCGTGCAGGTAGGTACCCAACACCTGTCCATCTTGAGAGATAGCGCCATCATGGCGTCCATCCGACAATTTCACAGCACAGTGACTTAGAGCAGCCCCGGTACTATGACCACAATGAATCTCGTAACCCTCTACGGTCGCCGGGGCGAAGCTCAGTGAGCCCGTGACTCGCCGCAGTTGCTTCTCAGGCTGAAGTTCTGTGGCGAATTCCAGTAAACCCAGCCCCTCGGATGATCCCGCCGATTCTTCGACACCATGTGGATCATCAATGCGTATTCCCAACATCTGGTAGCCGCCACAAATACCAATCAACTTGCCGCCATACCGCAGATGCCTGAAAATCGCTTCCTCCCAGCCATTATCCCGCAGCCACTGCAAATCCCTTCGCACATTTTTGCTGCCTGGCAAAACAATCAGGTCTGCGGGCGGCGGCGCCTGCCCGGGGCCAATAAACCGCAGGTCAATTTGCGGGTGGAGCCGCAGAGCGTCGAAATCCGTGTGGTTGCTGATGCGTGAGAAAACAGGCACCACCACTTTAAGTTGTTCATGGCCTTCATCCAGAATTTGTTCACAAGCCACGGCATCCTCCGCATCGAGATACAGGCCATGCAGGTAAGGCAGCACCCCAAGCACTGGTTTCCCTGTATAAGCCTCCAGCCAGTCAATGCCAGGTTTAAGCAGACTCATGTCTCCACGAAATTTGTTAATGACAAATCCTGTCACACGCTTTTGCTCAGACTCTGACAGCAACTGGAGCGTACCGACCAGATGCGCAAAGACACCGCCACGGTCAATATCAGCGATCAGTATTACGGGACAATCAACTTTTTCAGCAAAACCCATGTTGGCGATGTCATTGTCGCGCAAGTTGATTTCCGCAGGGCTACCGGCGCCCTCAACAATCACGTGATCGTACAGTTCGCTCAACCTGCCGTGGGATGCCATAACAGCATTCATAGCGACCGATTTATAGTCGTGATAAGCACGGGCATCCAGTTCGATGAGAGATTTGCCATGAATGATGACCTGGGCGCCAGTATCGCTGGACGGCTTAAGCAGTACCGGATTCATATCCGTATGGGGTTCGAGATTGCAGGCCTGTGCCTGTAGAGCCTGGGCGCGACCGATCTCACCGCCGTCGCGCGTCACCATACTATTCAAGGCCATATTCTGTGGCTTGAAGGGCGCCACCTTGTATCCGCGTCGAGCCAGCACGCGGCACAAACCTGCCACCAGAATGCTCTTTCCCGCATCGGAAGTCGTGCCCTGGACCATCAGGGTTTTAGCACCGACTGGTTGAATCTCCGTCATCAAAACTGCGTACCCGGCGTTTTACAGTGACTTTTTCTATACCGAAGGGGGGGAGAACCGAGAAAGGGACACAGCCAAAATGAGCTGGGCAACCTTTAACGAAGCCCACCGCTCCATCGTTGCTCTTGCCAGGCAGGTATCGGGCTCTCAGCACAGTGCTGACTACCGTTGCGGGGGCAGCGATGGCTTCTGCAAATGCATATCCATACTTCCCATTTAAGCTGACTGCAATGCTCAAAAAACATCGATGCAGGCACCTGGCGACGAGGCAAACTCTAGAGAGTTGCCGCCTGGTTGTCAACGCACCCGGCGATAATCAGGGGCGTGGATTTCTCCGCAAGGGTATTGAAATCCGCCTTGCCGACCCGGATGCCATCCGTCGCCTGTGCCGGCAACTGGATACTCTGCGTTAGCGAAATGTCTTTAGTGCCCGTCGCGTTTTTCACCCCGGCACGCCGGGTATGACGGCGACCCCGCTACTCATGCGGCCACCACACCAATTTACCAGACCACTTCCTACACCTTCGACAACACCCAGCACGGCGCCGACCTGTTCGACCTGAAGGTAGCGGGCAATATCTACAGCCGCATCATGAACCCCACCAATGGCGTGCTAGAACAGCGCCTGGCCGAACTGGAGGGTGGCATAGGGGCCCTGGCAGTCGCCTCAGGTATGGCCGCAATACGCTACGCCATAGAGGCCATTGCCGATGTGGGCAGCAATATTGTCAGCACCTCGCAGCTTTACGGCGGCACCTATAACCTGTTCGCCCACACCTTCCCCCGCCAGGGTATCGAAACCCGCTAGCACCCCGGACCCGTCCTACCACGGCGTGGTTTTCACCGAGGCCATGGGAGAAGCGGCGTACATAGCCCGCTGTCGCGTGGTGCCGCTGCGCAATACCGGCGCCGCCCTGTCTCCCCACAGCGCCTTCCTCATCATGCAGGGGCTGGAAACACTCAGCCTGCGCATGAAGCGTCACTGCAAGAATGCCAAAAAGGTCGCGAAATACCTGAATAGGCATCCGCAAGTCACCTGGGTGAAGTACGCCGGCTTGCCCGACAGCCCCTACCGGGCCAACTGTAAAAAGTTCTGCGACGGCAAAGCCGCGGGGTAACTTGTCGCAGGATTTGACTTGGTTTAACCTGGCCCACGCCTGCAAAAAATTTGGCCAGGTAAAAATCAGCCTTACATGGACCACTTTAGCAACGAAGGAATATCCTCCAGTGACTCCCCTCCATTTTCCAACTGCGCGGCAATTTCCTGCAAAGCCCGCCCCAACTGCGGTTTGACCTCCTCCGGACGCAAGGGCTCGCCGCATTCACTACAAGTGAGTGTTGGCCGGATCTTGTTGTCACAGGTCTGGTGGACATATTCCAGCGGTGCGCCCTCACCCTTGTCCATCCATTCATCCCCCCAGCGCGCCAGGCTCATGAGCACCGGGTACAACCCCAGCCCCTTGCGCGTAAGACGGTATTCGTAGCGCACAGGGCGGTCGTGGTAGGGCACTTTCACCAACACGCCGTGTTCCACCAGTTTACCCAGGCGCTCCGAAAGACGATGGCGGGTAATACCCAGATTACTCTGGAACTGGTCGAAGCGCCGGGTACCAAGAAAGGCGTCACGCATGATCAGCATGGTCCAGCGCTCGCCCACCACGGACAGCGCCCTGGCCACAGAACAGACCTGTTTATCTATATCATCCCAACGCATAGACTCCCCGGAAGGCCGATCTCAGCCAAACTGGTTCATGGTGTTGTCTTTACCGCCAGCTTTCAGGGCAGCTTCACCCGCAAAGTATTCCTTGTGGTCGTCGCCCATATCAGACCCGGCCATATTCTGGTGCTTGACGCAGGCGATACCCTCGCGGATCTCCTTGCGCTGTACACCTTTGACATAGCCCAGCATACCCTGTTCGCCGAAGTACTCTTTGGCCAGATTGTCGGTAGACAGTGCCGCCGTGTGGTATGTCGGCAGGGTGATCAGGTGGTGGAAGATACCGGCTTCGCGAGCTGAATCAGCCTGGAAGGTGCGGATCTTCTCATCGGCCGCGGCAGCCAACTCGGTATCGTCATAATCCGCGCTCATCAGTGCGTCACGGTCATAAGCTGAAACGTCCTTGCCGGCTTCACTCCAGGCATCAAAGATTTGCTGGCGGAAGTTCAACGTCCAGTTGAAGGAAGGTGAGTTGTTGTACACCAGCTTGGCGTTGGGAATGACTTCACGGATGCGGCTAACCATACCACCGATCTGGGTGACATGAGGTTTCTCCGTTTCGATCCACAGTAGGTCGGCGCCGTTTTGCAGGGAGGTGATGCTGTCCAGTACGCAACGGTCTTCACCTGTGTCCTTGCGGAACCGATACAGATTGGACGGCAGACGTCTGGGGCGCATCAGCTTGCCGTGATAATTGATGATAACGTCACCGTGCTCCATATCAGCATGCTCCAGTTCCTCCAGATCCAGGAAGCTGTTGTACTGGTCACCCAGGTCACCCACTTCCTGGGTTACTGCGATCTGCTTGGTCAGGCCTGCACCCAGGGAATCTGTGCGGGCAACGATCACGCCCTCATCCACACCCAGTTCCAGGAAGGCGTAGCGCACCGCGCGGATCTTGGCCAGGAAGTCCTCATGGGGAACAGTTACCTTACCGTCCTGGTGACCACACTGCTTCTCGTCAGATACCTGGTTCTCCAACTGGATGGCGCAGGCGCCCGCCTCGATCATCTTCTTGGCCAGCAGGTAGGTCGCTTCGGCATTACCAAAGCCGGCGTCGATATCGGCAATAATGGGCACCACGTGGGTCTGGAAGTTGTCCAGCTTGTTCTGCACTGCTTGCGCAGCCACGTCGTCGCCAGCTTCACGGGCGGCGTCCAGTTCACGGAACAGACCTCCCAACTCTCGAGCATCAGCCTGGCGCAGGAAGGTGTACAGCTCTTCGATCAGTCCGGAAACCGTTGTCTTTTCATGCATGGACTGGTCGGGTAGCGGGCCGAATTCAGAGCGCAGCGCAGCGATCATCCAGCCGGACAAGTACAGGTAGCGCTTGTCAGTGCTGTTGAAATGCTTTTTTATGGAGATCAGCTTCTGCTGGCCGATAAAACCATGCCAGCAACCCAGAGACTGGGTGTACTGGCTGCTGTCGGCATCGTAGTCAGCCATGTCCTTGCGCATAATGGCCGCCGTGTAGCAAGCGATGTCCAGGCCGGTCTTGAAGCGGTTCTGCATCTTCATACGCGCTGCGGATTCGGGGCTGATAGCATCCCAGGCGCCGCCATGTTGGGTACGTAAGCTGGCAATAGCGTCGATGTCTTGCTGGAAGTTTGACATGGTGATACCTCGTGATACTCAGTAATAAAGTGTGAACGACGATCAACAGCACCACCCTGTGGCACGGCCATTTCATCAGCTGCCGGGTATAGTAGGGGTCATCTGCCCATAAATGAAATAAATGATAAGTATCTTTACTATTTATATTGTGAATTTAGGGCGCAACCGTCGCAAACAACAGCCCCAGCAGTGCACGTGGCAGTGGGAGGTTGGATTGCACTTACCACCCTGATGCATGGATGCCGCAACGTCAGAGTAAGAGTGAGTCCATCCCATGGCTTACGTTAACCTGACAATACCGGCCAATGGCATTGATCCGAAACACTGATTGTTCCGTTCTTTAGAAGTGCGCGCTGGCAGCAATGCCCCAGAAACGTTCTTTCCCCCGGCGTGAGACCAGACCGGCGCCCACATCCTGTTCGAAGGAACGGTACTCCTTGTTCATCAGGTTTCGCACGAAAATATCCAGTTGCCACTGTTCTGAAGGTGTGAAATAGCTGACGCGGGCATCGTGGCGGTAGAAACTGTCCTGGTGGGCGTCGTCGGTATTTTGTACGGTGAAAAACACCTCACTCTGGTAGCTCGATAATAAGCCCGCACCCAACGCGCCCCAGCCAAAGGACGATGAATGCCAGTTCAGACTGGCACTGGCGGTATACTCCGGAGCCAGAATGGGGCGATTGCCCTTGAAATTACCCTCGTCGGTTTTGTAGTCCTTGAACTCCGCGTCCAGCCAACTGCCATTGAGT
>QNFS01000096.1 GCA_003646415.1 Gammaproteobacteria bacterium | reverse complement strand
TGGTAAGGATGCCGTGAAAGACGCGCTATGATGAATTTTCTTCATGGCCCGATGGTAGAGGTTTTGCAATTTTTCATGCCTGAAAACTATACGTGTACATGTATACAATATATACATGTGATCTCACGATGCTAAAATATCCCCTCGGTTGATCAATACGAATCACCGCATACCACATCCAATGCATACCATTTGGCGAAACAAGTAGAGACAGAGCATTGAGCTCTATGCTTACATCCGATGTGTTTTACTATCACCAATCTAATAACGGATGACGTTAAGACACCAGAGATCGCAAGGTCTGACTGCGATGACCTCGAAACTAATAGCGCCAGAAAAAATAAGGAAGTACTAATGAAAACAATAGAGCAGCCATCAGAAAACTACGCCAGTATTCTAGCAAGCCTGGGGTTTGCAGCGGGTGACGACGAGCTGTCAAACACAGTGACTGCGTTTATATACGAGATAGGTGGCACTCTTTTTGATGAGGACTCCCCATTCCTAATAGATAAATCGGAGTTTTACCCCCAGTACGATAATCTGAATAGTTTGGTTCTTTCCCGATTGTATGTAAAAGAAAATATCAGTACCGATAGTGCTGTTTGTTACCTAATGACTATTTGGTATCGATGGCTTCGATACGCAGTACCGACACTAGAGAACATAGAAATGACGCCGCTAGATGCAGGAGTACGAGTTCGAATACTCACGGTTTCTACAAGTGCTGAATGTGCCTGTAGCCTGGAGTTCATTCTTATTCCCCATGAGGTAACAATATGAACGATAAATTTGAGAAGGTCCCTGTAGAAAAAGATACAAAGATACTTTCTTCCACCGTCGCACAGTATGGACAATACGATGTGCGCTATGAAAAGTGGAGCTGGGATGGTGTCCTGGGTCAGAGTCATATTTTTTTCAATCCGGATATCGAAGGAGTTGAGCTAGATACCCTTCAAGCTGATGTACAACAATTACCCTTGGTAGAGAAGGGCAGTGAAATCACAGTCAAAAAAGGTGAGGTTTATACGGTGTTTAGCTTTAATTTTGAGCAGGAGTCATAAGGTGACCTACATCATTATTTTTGCAGTGATTATTGTGTGGCTGAACCTTGCCATTCTTGCCGATAAATCTATTAATGAACTGTATGATATGCCACTAGAAACACTTGTGTTACCACTGCGACTGATCACATTGCTGTTGTCCCCTATCCTATTGATTGTTTACGAGCGACACCTATTTTACAGTAAGGCAGACCGCCAGATATAAAGTTCCAATGAGGAAAGCACATGAAAAATAACGCCCCGGATAACACCCTCAATAATGCCTTTGGTAACGGATATGATGTCATCGGCGACATTCACGGTCATGGAGATGAGCTCATCGCTCTGCTGACAAAACTCGGTTACTTTCATGATGGTGTTAGCTATACACACGAAAGTCGCCAGGTGATTTTTTTGGGAGACTTTATTGATAGGGGACCACGGCAGCGCCTGGTTCTGCAAACCGTCATGGCTATGTGCAAGCGGGGTAGTGCACAAGCCATTATGGGCAACCACGAGTTCAATGCACTGGCCTACCATACCGAACACCCTGAGGGCTCAAAAAAATGGTTGCGCTCTCGAAATAACAAAAATACGCACCAGCACATAGTCTTTTTGAGTGAGTACCTGGGAGCCCCTGAAGAGCTGAAAAGTGTTCTTGCCTGGTTTATGCAGTTGCCATTGTGGCTGGAGCTGGAGGGAGGCTTGCGCTTGGTGCATGCGTGCTGGAATGAGGGCGCTATGCAGCGTTTGAAGCCCTTACTAAACGATGACCAAACATTGCCCCCTCAGTTGCTCATTGACTCTAGTGACTCGTCTCGAGAGGAATATGCTGATGTGGAAATACTGCTCAAAGGCATGGAGTTGAAATTACCGGAGGGTAAGTCTTTTAGGGACAAGGATGGCCATTCCCGGGAGGAAGTGCGTATCAAGTGGTGGCTGACAGATGCGACAACATTTGCGGATGTTGCTATGCCTCCCTATGTTGTTAAGGCTAATCCAGATTTGCACAATATAGAGTTGCAAAAAGGAGATTGCCCGGGCTACCGCAGTGATGTGCCCATCCTGTTTGGGCATTATTGGTTTAGTGGCGAACCTGCTTCCGTTTCACCTCAATGTGCCTGCCTGGATTACTCGGTACCTTTGCCCTCAGGTAAACTCGTTGCTTATTGCTGGTCGGGGGAGCAGGAGCTGAAGAACAAAAATCTTGTATCTGTTATGAATATGCGGGCCTGCTAAATAACAAAGAACGATATATTAAGCGGCGAAGGTATCGGTGATTGGCTGATGTTCTATAATGAGGAGCGACGGCACTCTAGCTTGTGCCGAATGACGCCGGACTAGGTCTATTATGATTTGCCTCAGGGCAACCGATAGCAGCATGAAATAGACTTGGGGAGGGTTAGTAATTCTATGAAAAATTGGGTCAAACTTCAGTGCAATTTAACACTTCGCCGCTTCAATCCTCGTGTAGCCGTAGTCCAGTGCCAGGCTGACGGCATCCCAATTGAATATCCTTCAGACATCTCTTTCTTGTGTTCCGTTTATTGATCTCCGGTTATGGGTATTATCCCTTAACTGGGTTGTGCAAATCTATTAGATCACCTCAAGCACTATGGCAATGCTAGAAGATAGTGTTTGTGTAGTGCAGTATAGGAAACTTGAAAACGGCTATTAATTTTGGCGAAACATCATGGTGCGGCTAGCTTCTAGCATAAAGACGATAGATAGTCTAAAGGGCGATTGGATAATGACAGATATAAAGGCAGAAGAGAGTGGAGTATTTTTTTATCAAGGTGCCGAAAATATCGGTGGTTAGGAGTGCCTAAAATCCATCAAGAAAAAAATAGCAGAATTATCCAATATTAGAAACGTGAGTTTTTTACTCGGTGCGGGCGCCAGTTCTTACGCTATTCCCAGTATGAAAGTAATGCAAGAGAAAATAGCGCTAAATCTTGGTGAAGACGTAGAAATTGATGGCAATGTCAGCGATCTATACCAAAGTGTCAATAGCGATAATCTAGAGACAATCTTAACGATACTCTACGCTAAAAAACACTATCTGGAAGGTACAACCGATGACAAACCACCGGAGAAAGGGAATGCTAAACCATCGGAAATGGACAATGTTAAATCACTGATTAAGCATATCGAACGGGCGATGTACTCGGCAATTAATATTGACCTGTCCAGCGGGAAAGCTAAAATAAATCTTGAGTTATACAAAAAATTCTATCAAAAAATAGTGTTAAGGAATAAGGATTTATCACGGATCAGTATCTTTACAACCAATAACGACCTCCTAAGTGAAAAGGCACTCGATGCGCTCAATATTAATTTCAACAATGGCTTTGGAGGCGGGCTTGATCGAGTGTTTAATCCGGCAAGATTTCATTACACCTTTTCTAAAAAAATTGATGCGAACCTGGAAAAATTCGAGCCACTGGATAATATGGTGTATCTACACAAACTGCATGGTTCCATTAGCTGGGTCGAGCAAGAGAATAATTCGTTGTTCAATATTCAAGAAATACCGGTTATCGGTGGTCAACTCAAAGGTGATAAAAAGCATGTGCTGATTTATCCAACGCCTCTAAAGCAAACACAAAGCCTTGGGTCACCTTACTCTGATCTCATCAGAGAGTTCCAAACTAAATTGTCACTGCCTAACTCTGTGATATTTATCATCGGCTACAGTTTTAGCGATGAACACCTTAATAACATTATTTATCAATCCCTGGCATCCAATTCCTCTATATCGGTCGTCATTTTTGGCGATTGCGCGGATTGCCCGCTGGTGAAAATCAGGGATAACAGAATTTATCGTATCTTTGGCACGGATGAAGCGAAACCCTACGGTGAGGACAAGGACAACAATATCCACTACTTCAAATATATTGTTGAACAGTTACTTTCCAATGTGGATGACAACGCTGACGCGACTTTATTGGAGGCCTTTACATCCTCTTTGAAGGCTCTAAAAAGTGACGATTCGTGATGAAAATTGGAAAAATAGTCAGTATTGATTATAGCCAGCTAAAGGTAAAAATTTCATCGGAGATTAGGGGCAGCTCGGTTAATTTGCACGGTAATGTTTATTACTTTGGTAATATAGGCAGTTATCTCAAAATATACAACGCCGTCGAGGAAGTTATCATCTGTGAGGTGGTCTCTATCTTTGACTCTGATCTGCACCAGGAGAACTACTCCTTTGATATAGAGAGTAATCGAGAGCTTCTACTCAAGCCTATTGGCACCATTAGCAAGGATAATGAGTTTGCACTGGGTGTCGGTATTTTCCCCAGTTTGTATAGCGATGTCAGCATTGTAGCATTTGAGGACATGAAGCTTATTTTGCGGACGGCTACCACCGAAAAAATGGATACTGATGGAGATTTTGTTCATCAATCATTTCCATTGGGTATCAGTAGAAGTCTTATTAATTACCCCGTTGATGTGAGTATCGATAGCTTTTTTAATATTCACACCGCCGTCCTGGGAAACTCTGGGAGTGGTAAGTCCAATACGATTGCTCATATTATTCAAACGATCCATAAAAGGGAACGTCACTCGGCCATTGGGTCAAGAATCCTGATGTTTGATGTGAATGGTGAGTACAAAGAAGCCTTTGCCAGCGGGGCTAATTCGAATATTTCTGTCAAATATTACAAGCCGAATTTCACCGTTGAATCAGATGGTTATAGCCCATTCTATTTGCCGCATTTTTTATTGTCTCTGGATGAATGGAGCGCATTTCTTTTAGCAACAGAGGCCACTCAGCGTCCCTTTTGGGATAAGGTTTTACAAGAGAGCTATCGGTTTTATAAAATTGGAACGGTAAACGATAATGAAAAAGATAAGTTTGTTAACTACCTTAGATACCGAATATGCAGCCTGATTTTTAGTACGTTGCGGCAAGCTGACACTGATACTGCAAGAATAACAACGGCAGCCAGTATACTTGGGAGCATAACGAATATTATAAAAAGCAATCAGGTTATCGAAAATGCTTCTTCTGATTTACTTGAGGACATAGAAAACTTACAAACGGCATGTACCATCTCTTATGGTGAGAACAAGGATAAATTGGAGCGTGCGACCGAAGCCGTGATTGGCAAAGTGAATCACGTTAATGCCCAAACGGTGATCAATTCAAAAATAAAAAATGGCGAGTATTTTGATCATAAGTTTCTAAAAATTGCGGCAGAGTTAATCCTCTTAGAAGAGGATGCACGCGGGAATAGGCAAATTAGAGGTTACACCGCTACCATGCTGACACGCTTGGATTATTTTTTGGATAACCCTGACTGTGAATTTATGCGTGAGTCAAATGGCATTGGTTCTGTCAGTCAATATATCGATGCCTTATGGGGCAATGGACAGGAAAAATCTCAATTAGTTATTATTGATACCAGTGAGTTAGGCCCCGATATTCTAGAAACACTGACCAGCGTGACATCACGAATACTTTTCGATGAGCGAAAGAAACTTGTGGGCGATGCCCGAAGAAAAAATCCTGTTCACTTAGTCCTGGATGAAGCACATCGTTATATCAGAAAGCATTATGAGTATTTACTTAAAGAGAATATTTTTGAAAAAATAGCCAGAGAAGGCCGGAAGTATTCATTCTATTTGTTGGTGTCTTCGCAGCGCCCCTCGGAGCTATCTGAAACCGTACTCTCCCAGTGCGCCAACTTTATTATTCATCGCATTCAGAATGAAAAAGATATGCACTATATTCAAGCTATTTTGCCTTATTATTCTGATGACTTTACAAATAAGATCAAGCAGTCAATCCCTGGAGAGGCGCTCGTATTTGGTAATTGTGTTTCAATGCCACTACATTTAAAGATCCACGAAGCCAACCCAAGTCCCAATAGTATGAATTGTTTAATTTCGGAGGCGTGGTTTCAGAAGAATATCGTAACGGAATAAAAGCTCCTCTAACGAGTGCGCAGGCTATAGGTCGAGACCCGATGCTTACCAAATGGAATGCATGAATATTTGTCCCTCCTCGCGCGTACCAACTTATTGAAAGAACGATATATTGTGGATTTTCAGAGGGTCAATTATTAGGTGCAACCTCTTTAAAAAATTGCTCAATTCGGTATGCAAATCAATACCCCTGTGTCAATCTCGCCGAGATAACTAATCAGCCAGCTTCAACAAATCAAACACCAACTTGGAAAATCCCTTTGCTTTCTCAGAATTTGATAGCAACTGCATCATTTGATTTTGGTGCGCTTCACTACTATCCATAACGGCATCATCAACGGCTTTGTGAAAATCACCCAACAAGGCTTGTTCGGCGGTGTTGTTGGCGATCTGCCCCATCACACGACCATTCTCACGAACTTTATCTCGTATGGTGTAGGCGTAATTCACCATGTCTTTATCTGTGAGTTCGTCGGTAATGAAGAGTTCATTCAGGCGATCAATAATTTGCGACAGAAACTCTTCGTTCTTGTCTTTCGCTTGGGCAGAGCCAGCTCCTTCGCCAGGAACCAGCTTATAGTCACCTGAGTTCTCTTTAAGCATTAAATCTTGCTGATGGATAGCGGAGAGACGGTAGTGGCTTAGGAGGACGCTCTCCAGGTCGATATCATCTTCATCAGTTATTGATTCACGCAACATCGGGCGAAGGTTTCTCGCATACAGCGCCAGCTTTTCTAAATCCTTGTTATCGTAATCGACAATTTGGGACATAAACTCATAGAAACGGACAAAGGTACCCAAGTCCTTCTTGAAGATATCCAGGGCGTCTTTTTCCTGACGACACTCTTTTAGGCTATTCTCAGCATTTGCCATTAGTACCGGGTCGCCAGTCATCTTGGTACGTTCAAACATATCCTTGGACTGCTTTAGGGCCTCTACGGCTGATTTATAGCGACTTTGCCAACGTTGTTTGGCCGGCTTGCAAATATTGGCGATGGCGGCGTTACTTTTACTTTTGACGAAGAAGGCGCCACAGAACTGCTCAACTTCCTGCCATGTAAAGATACCTGCAGCGCGCAGCTTATCGAACAGATCAAAGATCAAGTCAGGGTCAGAGACATCCGTTAATTCTGCTGTTTGGTAGTAGGGCTGGAAGGACTCCAATATCTCCTCAGGGTCATTAAAGAAGTCTAGAATAAACGTGCCTGTTTCTTTCTTGGTTGGATAAATACGGTTTAGACGGGACAAAGTCTGCACACATTCTACGCCACCCAGTTTCTTGTCTACATACATCGCGCATAGCTTGGGCTGGTCAAAGCCAGTTTGAAACTTGTTAGCAACAATCATCACTTGATGATCGTCTGAGTCAAAGGCTTTGCGTAGATCGCGACCTTTGAGCCTGGGGTTCATATTCTTCTCGGTAAACTTCTTTTCGAGAACTTTACTAGAGTTGGGATCTTTCTCTGTAAATTCGACTTCGCCGGAAAAAGCGACCATTGCAAAAATTCCTTGGTAGCCTTTTTCGATAATGTAGTCATCAAATCTCAACTTATAGCGCACCGCCTCTTTACGAGAGCTAGTGACCACCATAGCCTTCGCCTGGCCGTTTAACAGCCCCATTACATTGTCTTTAAAATGCTCGACAATAACTTGGACTTTCTGACTGATATTGTAATCATGAAGACGAACCCACTGATTGAGCTTGACCTTGGCCTTTTTGCTTTCTACCTCTTGGTCAGTCCCTGCAATCTTCATGGCCAAGTTATAGGCCACCTTATAGTTAGTATAGTTTTTGAGCACATCCAAGATGAAGCCTTCTTCAATGGCCTGGCGCATGCTATAGACATGGTAGGCTTCGGGCTTGTTGGTCTTGGAAGGAGCTTCGTCTGGCCTGGGTAATCGACCAAACAACTCCAAGGTTTTTGTTTTTGGGGTGGCGGTAAAGGCCAAGTAGCTTAGGTTTTTGGAGGCGCGGCGTGACGCTACTGCCGCATCGAGTATGTCCTCAGTGGTTAGCTCATCTTCGCTGTCGGATTGACTGTCGACCATCAGTACTTCCTTCAACTGACGCGCAGTGGAGCCCGTTTGTGAGCTATGGGCCTCATCTGCTATCACCACATAGTTGCGCTCTTTGAGGCTGACGCTATTTTCAATCGCTCTTAGAACGTAGGGAAAAGTTTGGATGGTAACAATGATAATTGGCTGAGAGCCTTCCAGAGCTGCGGCAAGTTTTTCTGACTTTGAACCATCACCCTCCTGGTTATTGATGCGTCCTACTACGCCCTCCACGGAGGTAAACTGAGAAATGGTTTCTTGCAACTGTGCATCCAGCACATTCCTGTCGGTAACAATAATAATGGAATCAAACTGTTTATCCCCTGCCGCGGTGTGTAGGGACGACAATTGATGTGCCACCCAAGCTATAGAGTTGGATTTTCCAGATCCGGCGCTGTGTTGTATTAAATATTTGTGGCCGGGGCCTTCTGTGCGGGCAGCCTGGACCAGCTTGGTAACCACATCCCACTGGTGGTAACGGGGGAAGATTAAAGTCTCTTTTTTGTACTTCCGTCCCTCCCAATCTTCTCTCTCTTCAATTTCCAAATGCACAAACCTGGCAAGAATATTGAGGAGGTTGTCGGGCTGTAGCACTTCATTCCACAAATAATCGGTTGCGTAACGATTGATGTCATCGGGTACATCGTTGCCGGCACCACCTTCTTGGGTTCCCTTATTGAAAGGCAAAAAGTAGGTGTCATCCCCTTCCAGGCGAGTGGCCATATAAACTTCATATTGACTGACGGCGAAATGCACTAGCGCACCGCGTTTAAAGGTTAGTAAGGGCTCCGGTTTTTTGGTGGCTGGGTCTATGGCAAAACGTGTGGTTCTATATTGATTGATGGCGTTTTGCACCGCCTGTTTGAATTCTGACTTTAGTTCTAAAGTAGCCACCGGCAGGCCGTTAACAAACAACACCAAGTCGATGCGCCATTTTTTCGCTCTTACACCGGTTTCCGCTTCA
>QNFS01000095.1 GCA_003646415.1 Gammaproteobacteria bacterium | reverse complement strand
CTGGCCCTGGCCCTGGCCCTGGCCCTGGCCCAGGGTACGGGCCATCTCTGCACTATTGAGAACATCCTGCACCGGCTCACTGAACAACAGCAACCGGCAGCATTGAATGTGGTGAATTACCCACGGATTGACGCCTTGCCGGAGGCCAATTGTCAGCGTTATGACGGTCTGATGAGGGAGGTAGCCCATGCAGAGCCTTGTTGAGGACTTGCACGCACTGGCCACGGGTGACTTTACCGACTCGGCACAGAACCTGATTCTGATTGGTGGCACCGGCACGGGTAAAACCCATTTGAGCATTGCGCTGGGCACATCGGTGGTCCACCAGAACAAGCGGGTTCGCTTCTTCAATGTGGTGGATCTGGTGAACGTGCTCATCAAGGAACAGACTGCGGGAAACCCTGGGCAAATGGCTCGGCGACTGAGTCAGGTCGATGCTGTCATCCTGGACGAACTCGGCTATATGCCATTCCCCAAGTCCGGCGGTGCGCTGTTGTTCCACCTGATCAGCCAGTTATACGAGAAGACCAGCCTTATCGTTACCACCAACCTCGCCTTCGGGGAGTGGGTTCAGGTATTTGGTGATGCCAAGATGACTACTGCCTTACTCGACAGGGTGACTCATCACTGCGAGATACTGGAAACCGGCAACGACTCCTACCGCTTCAAAGAAAGCCAGGGGAAGAAGAAAAAACGCTCTGGATTACCCCGTTAGACTGGACAGTTTTGGGCGCCAACGGGTGGACACTTTTGGATGCCAATTGACACCGTTATTCTAGCGATGCTCTCCTGGCTGGTTTTTGAGCCAATTTGACCCATATATTCCGATATGGAGCCAAACGTAAATTACTTGTTACATACTATGTTACATACGGATGTCGTCATGAAAATAAAAAAGGACTGCATCTCTGCAACCCTTTGATATTTCGAGCTAATATGGCTCCGCTTGCTGGGCTCGAACCAGCGACCCATTGATTAACAGTCAATTGCTCTACCAACTGAGCTAAAGCGGAATTGGATAGAATCCAAGGTCGCGTATATTAATGATGGAGGGGGGGTTGGTCAACCGCTAATTCCGCATTATTGCAGAACCTGGCCAGGCACCAAATGCGGGCTGCAATTATCTGCTATGTGGATGATAATAAACGGCTATTTTCCCGCTCTAACAGGTAGCCCCGTGTCCAAACCCTTCAAGGTACATTCCAGCTTCCAGCCCGCCGGCGACCAGCCTGAGGCCATCCGGGAGTTGGTGGAGGGTCTGCGCGCGGGGCTGGCGTCCCAGACCCTGCTGGGGGTCACCGGTTCGGGCAAGACCTTTACCATGGCCCATGTGGTGGAGCAGGTGCAGCGGCCCACAATTGTTATGGCTCATAACAAGACTCTGGCGGCCCAGCTGTATGGGGAGTTCAAGGACTTCTTTCCCAACAACGCGGTTGAGTATTTTGTCTCCTATTACGACTACTACCAGCCCGAGGCCTATGTGCCGTCCTCCGATACCTTTATAGAGAAGGATGCATCGGTCAATGAGCATATCGAGCAGATGCGCCTGTCGGCTACCAAGGCCCTGCTGGAGCGGGACGACTGCCTGGTGGTGGCCACGGTCTCGGCGATTTACGGTCTGGGAGACCCCAAGTCCTATTTTAAGATGGTCATACACCTGTCTCGAGGAGAGATCATCGACCACCGTGACATCCTGCGCCAGCTGGCTGAGTTGCAGTACACCCGCAACGATATAGATTTTCAGCGGGGTAGCTATCGGGTGCGCGGGGATGTGATAGACATCTTTCCGGCGGATTCCGAACGGGATGCGGTGCGCATCGAGCTGTTCGACGAGGAAATCGACAATATTTGCTGGTTCGACCCCCTCACCGGGGTGGTTGAGAGCAAGGTGCCTCGCGTTACCATCTTTCCCAAAAGCCACTATGTCACGCCCCGGGAAGTGATGATGAATGCGGTGGGGCATATCGAAGCGGAACTGGAGGAGCGGCTTATGCAGCTGCGTGACAATGATAAGCTGGTGGAAGCCCAGCGGCTGGAGCAGCGCACCCGATACGATATGGAGATGATCCGCGAGTTGGGGTATTGCACCGGCATCGAAAATTACTCGCGCTACCTGTCGGGACGTGAGCCCGGGCAGCCGCCACCCACTCTGTTTGAATACCTGCCGGATAACGCACTGGTCATTGTCGATGAATCCCACGCCAGCATTCCCCAGATCGGCGCCATGTACAAGGGTGACCGCTCGCGCAAGGAAACCCTGGTGGAATACGGTTTTCGACTGCCCTCGGCCCTGGATAACAGGCCCATGCGTTTCGAAGAATGGGAACAGATGGTGCCCCAGGCGATTTTTGTTTCAGCCACGCCGGGGCGCTACGAACAGGAGCATGCCGGGCGCACGGTGGAGCAGGTGGTGCGCCCCACCGGCCTGGTGGATCCGGAGCTGGAAATACGCCCGGCCACTACCCAGGTGGATGACCTGCTGGGTGAGATTCACAAAGTGGCGGAGTGCGGTGAGCGCGTACTGGTCACTACGCTCACCAAGCGTATGGCGGAAGACCTGACGGAGTACCTGGCGGATCATGGTGTGAAGGTGCGCTACCTGCACTCGGACATCGAAACGGTGGAGCGGGTGGAGATCATTCGCGACCTGCGCCTGGGTGTATTCGACGTGCTGGTGGGCATCAACCTGTTGCGGGAGGGGCTGGATATGCCGGAAGTGTCCCTGGTGGCTATCCTGGATGCGGACAAGGAGGGATTTTTGCGCTCCGATCGCTCTTTGATACAGACCATCGGTCGGGCTGCCCGCAACCTGAACGGTCGGGCTATTCTCTACGCCGACCGTATTACCGGCTCCATGGAGCGCGCAATGGCCGAGACCGCGCGCCGCCGGGAGAGACAGGTGGCCCACAATAAGGAGCACGGCATTACGCCGGTGGGCGTCGAGAAATCAGTGCAGGATATCATGGAGGGCGCACGGCGCATGCCCACCCGGGGCAAGGGCAGGGCGCAAAAAGTGGCGGAGGCCAAACTCGCTTACAGTACGGAAGTCGCCAATCTGTCACCTGCGGCCCTGTCGCGCAAACTCAAGCAACTGGAAGCACAGATGTACGAGCACGCGAAAAATCTGGAATTCGAGGAAGCGGCGGCGCTGCGGGATCAGCTGACAGAAATCAAGCAAATGGCTTTTACCAGCTAAGGTTGGTCGCCGACGGGCAGGTGAATAGTTACGCCAACTCCCCGGTCATCCAGCAGGTTGTAGGCCCTGACCCGGCCTCGGTGGAAATCAACAATCAGCCGCACGATATGCAGGCCCAGGCCCAGGTGTACATCGCTGGATTTGTTGCCGCGCAGGGACACCATAGGCTCAAACAAGCGGTCTTGTAACTCCTCGGGCAGGGTGGGACCTTCATTGCATACACTGATGTCCCAACCGTCTGTCACCTGTGCCAGGCGCAGTTCGGTCTTGCCATCTGCCGGGCAGAACGAGGTGGCATTGTCCACCAGTTTGTCCAGGGCCTGCACAATCAGGTCGGGCGCACCCGTCACCATGGCAGTTTCCGCCTGGACCTCCAGCGCCAGCTGATGCTCAGGGTAGATACCGCGGTAGGCCTCGAAGACCTCTTGTAACAGAGCGACCAGATCTACCTCGATGAGTTGGTTTTTGCGAATACTTTCCTCCAGCCTGTTGGCCTCGCTCATGGCGGTGAGGATGCGGTTCAGCCGTTGCAGTCCTGTACGGGCGCGCTGTAAGTACACGTTGGATTGCTTTTCTTCGTTTACGGACTGTTCCAGATTCTCCAATGAGGTCTGGATGACGGCGATCGGCGTGCGCAATTCGTGTGAAAGTTTGCGGCTCAACGTGTGCAGGTAGTCGTTATACTCCCGTAGACGATCCAGCAAGTTGGCGTAATGTCGGGACAGTTCCCCAATTTCATCGCCGGCGCCGCTGCGCGGAAAAGAGTCCAGTATGAGGCCATCCTCGCGTATTGCGCTGCTTGCCGCCTGGCTCAATTTGCCGATGCGCCAGGACAGCAGGCTGGCATAACCCAGCAGGCCAATGGCCCCGATAACAAGCGCCAACAGGCTGTAGCCCAACAGGCGACTGAAAGCCCGGTCGGTAAGGGACAGGTATTGCTCGCCGCTCTGGCGCATCACCACCGCGCCGACCACGCTGTCTTCGTACACAATCGGGGCGGCGGCGGACAGGGTGGTTTGGGTTGCATGGTTTGCATCCCGGTAGCGGTGGTTAGTCGCAGTGCCGCTCAGTGCGGCCTGAATTTCCGCCCCCTGTATTTTGCCGGCAGTGGGGGTGACAGGGGGTGCTTCCAGAGAGTCCTGCGACAGGATGCTGCGGTAAATGACCTGCAACAGCCAGAACGTGTCGGCTGTGGTGCCGCCAGTGGCATGGGTGGCAGGGAGGTCGGCGATCAGCCAGTGGTCCTGCTCTACCACCTGTATCTGGCTGTTCTGGCGGCTGAAGGGCGCCAGCGCTTCCTGCAGCGTCGCCGGGCTGTAGATCAGCCAGGGTGGTGCGACGGTACTGAGTGCGGTGATGTTACCCAGGGTCTCGCTGGCACCCCCTGCCCGATTGCCCACATTCATCAGGTAGAAACCCAGGCGGCCGCTGGTGTAGGCCAGTGGTATCTCCAGTTCCAGGGTGTAACCTCCCACCGCGTCCTGCCAGTAGCCGCGAATGCGTCCGGCGTTCGCACCGGGCTGTCGCCGACCGGCGGGTTTGGCGCGTACGCTGCCAGGTGCCGCTGTGGCGATGACGTATTCCTGGCGGTGGCCATGCTGCCATGTGCGCAATATCAGGCGGTCGCCATTGGGCTCGGGAGACAGTCCCGGGTTGTGGTAGATCACCACCGGGTCCTGCACTTGCAACAGCAGGTACAGGTACGGGCCACGCGTTACAGCCTTGTAGCTAATGGTCAGGGAATCGGTGTCCGGGTTGCCGCCAATACGTACGCTTTCGATATCCTCCCAACCATCACCGTAGCCGTC
Source organism: Gammaproteobacteria bacterium (assembly GCA_003646415.1). Lineage (GTDB taxonomy): Bacteria > Pseudomonadota > Gammaproteobacteria > Pseudomonadales > Halieaceae > JBALVO01. The sequence goes on along the minus strand of QNFS01000095.1, from coordinate 4,029 downwards.
CACTATCACTGGCTGCTCCACAGGATACGCGTAAATCGATTGCCGCTGGTCCGGTACCGCCCCGCGCCGGGCGGGATTGGGGTAGAGCAGATCCTCCTTTGCGCCCAGCACCGCGGCCACCGCCTGAGCTGTGGCCTGCAGGGACTGTTCCTGTCCGTGGCGCATAGCGCCCTCCATCTCACGGATAAACTGGCAACCGGCCCAGGGCAGGCAGAGTAGTAACAGGCTGACCAGCAGCAGTTGACGGCGCAGGTTCAAGGTTTACTGGCCAGACCAGCGATAACCGACACCATAGGCTGTCTCTATGGCCTCAAATGCCGCATCCGCCGCCTGGAATTTACGGCGAATTCGCTTGATATGTGAGGTGATCGTATTGTCATCCAGTACCACGTTGGCCGAGTCCATCAGCTGCTGGCGGGTTTTTATGTGCCCCGGATGCCTGGCCAGGGCGTGCACAATCCAGAACTCAGTCACCGTGAGATCTATTGCCTGCCCCCCCCAATTGGTGGTCATGCGTTCCAGGTTAAGGCGCAGGGGACCCTGCTTGATCAGGTGTTCCTCCTGCACCGGGGTGCGCAGTGCCCGGACCCGGCGCAGCAGGGCGACAATGCGCGCCAGCATATGGACCTGGCTGATGTCCTTGGTGAGATAGTCATCCGCCCCCAGGCGCAGGCCACAGATGATGTCCAGCTCTGAATCCCTGGCGGTGAGGAACACGATGGGCAGTTCCGGGCAACGGCTGCGCAAGTCCCGGCACAACTCGAAACCGCCCTCTATGTCGTCGCCCAGGCCGATATCGATAATAGCCAGGTCCGGGAGTTGGCTATGGAAAGCGCTGGTGGCCGCGCTGCGGTCGTTGTACAGAGAAACGCGAAAGCCCTGGCTCTCCAGGGTATCGCGATAATTGGCGGCGATGGCGGCTTCATCTTCAACGATGGCGATATGATGTGACATGCAGGGCTGGCAAAAATCCATGATATGACGGCCCCATACTTCCAAAGAAGTGGCCAGACCACAAGGGTCTGCCACAATTCACCATAATTCTTCAGCACAAAGCCACAATCGGGGTACATTTTGGCCAGATCTCTCCAGTTGAATAGGGGTTAAACCCACAGGAGAGATCATATGAAGTACTACAACCATATTTGCCGGCAACTGGCCAGGGATGCGGGCCACCTCGGGGGTGTTCCACTGTGGCTGGCCTTTCGCTGCCTGCCGTCGCTATTGCTGTGTGCATTGTTGTTGTTGCTCAGCACCGCACCGGCGCGGGCGATGCTGGAGGAGGGGAGTGGTGAGCCCGACATCAACGGCGTGGAAAGTGGCCAACTGTTGTTACTGGACCAGGCCGGCGGCAGTGTCACCCCGGCCCTGATGCATGCCAGCAAGGTGCATTTCGACATCAGTGGCATGATCGCCACCGCCTCGGTGGAGCAGTCATTTCGCAACGACACCGATCGCGCTCTGGAGGGGGTGTACGCCTTTCCGCTACCCGACAATGCCGCGGTGCGTTATCTGGAAATGGTAATAGGTGAGCGGCGTATTGTCGGCAAGGTTCGCGAGAAGGCAGTCGCCAAAAAAATCTACCAGGCGGCAAAAAAAGCCGGTAAAAAAGCCAGCCTGGTGGAGCAGCAGCGTCCCAACCTGTTCACCAACCGCATTGCCAATATCGGCCCTGGTGAGGAGATAACAGTGCGCATGGAATATGTGCAGGAAGTGAGCTTTGACACCGGTACTTTCTCTTTGCGCTTTCCCATGACCATCATGCCGCGCTATATGCCTGGCGAACCCGTGAGCCGCCCCGGTGACCCGGAAGATGTGGAGGCGCTGATGCTGGCGGTAAACCCCTACCTGGGCTGGGCCGTGCCCACCGACCAGGTGTCGGATGCGGATGCCATCTCACCCCTGCTGCACCCCTCGCCCGGATCAGAGCGAACGCCACTCAACCCGATTGAAATTACCGCGCAGCTGGATATGGGCATGCCTCTGGCCAATGTCGAATCGCCCTACCACGATATCGCCCTGGCACGCCGGGCGGGTGTCTACGATATCCGCCTGGCCAGTGGTGTCAGCGAAATGGACAGGGATTTTGTACTGAGCTGGCGAGTAGTGATAGGCGCCACCCCCGCCGCTGCGCTGTTCACGCAAGAGGTGGGCGGCGAACACTTTGGTTTGTTAATGGTGGTGCCGCCCACACCGGATAGGGCCCCCGCCCCGGTGATACCGCGAGAGATTGTTTTTGTGGTGGATACCTCTGGTTCCATGGGCGGTGTATCCATAGAGCAGGCGCGGGCCAGTGTCTCCAGGGCGCTACAGCAGCTGCGCCCTGAGGATTACTTCAACATTATCGAATTCAACTCCGTCCATCGCGCCCTGTACCGACAACCCATGCCCGCGACCCGGCATCATGTGCAAGGGGCTCTGGATTTTGTGCGAAAGTTGCATGCCTCCGGCGGCACCGAGATGCTTTCTGCCCTGCAGGCCGCGCTGGCGCGACCGCGTCGTGCGGCTGATGAGTTCCGGGAACAGGCATTGCTGCGCCAGGTGATCTTTATTACCGATGGCGCGGTGGGCAACGAGGCGGCCTTATTCGAGGAAATTTCCGCACGCCTGGGCAGTAGCCGCTTGTTCACCGTAGGTATTGGTTCTGCGCCAAACAGCTGGTTCATGCGCAAGGCCGCCCAGGCCGGACGCGGCACCCATACGCACATCGGCGATCTCAATGAGGTGGGCCGGAAGATGTCTGAACTATTTGATCAACTGGCTCACCCGGCGTCGGTCAACCTGAGCATCGATTGGCCTGGGCTGGTGGAGGCGTGGCCGCAGCGTGTGCCCGACCTCTATCAGGGGCAACCGCTGTTGGTGGCGGTCAACTTCGGCACCGCGTCGCCGCGGGGTGAGGTTATGATCAGCGGTGAGATCAACGCCCAGGTCTGGAGTGTACGCCTGCAGTTGGGAAGTGGTGCCGATCCTGCAACCACAACCGGGCACAGGGGTGTCGCCAGTTTGTGGGCCCGGCACAAGATTGCCGGGTTACTGGATGAGAAACTTGCTGGCCGCGATGAAGCTGCCGTACGCGCGGATGTGTTGCCAGTGGCGCTGCAACACCAGTTGCTCAGTCCCTATACCAGTTTTGTGGCGGTGGAAGAAGTGGTCTCCAGGCCGCAGGGGGAGGCCCTGGACAGTAAACCGGTGCTCAATACGCGGCCCCGTGGCCAGAGACCTCAGGGCTATGCCTATCCCCGCACGGCGACCACGGGTCCCGCTAAAGCCTGGTTTGGAGGGTTGTTGTTGTTTCTTGGGCTAATGCTGCGCGTATTGCGCCAGGGGGAGGTGGATCATGTCCCGGTCAATCAGTCTTAGGAACTGGCGTGACGTCCTGGTTCTGTGCCTGCTGTTGGCAGGCATGCACCAGATAGCGGGCGCCGGTTTGATCAAGGCCAAGGCCTGGCTGGCGCCACTGCTGATTGAGGGTGCCTGGCACAAAACCCTGTTATCAGGTGGCGCAGCGGTAAAGCCCTGGCCCTGGGCGGATACCTGGCCGGTGGCGCGCTTACGCGCGCCAGCTCAGGAGGTGGATTTACTGGTACTGGCCGGTGATTCCGGCAACGCTCTGGCCTTTGGTCCCGGTCATACCCGGGCATCGGCGCCGCTGGGCTCAACCGGGCTGGCGGTAATCGGCGGCCACCGCGACACGCACTTCGCTTTTTTGCAGCAACTGCAAACGGGCGATGTACTGCAACTGCAGCTGCCCAGCGGTGAATTGCGCCCGTACCGGGTGCAGGCTTCTCGCGTGGTGGATGCAGGCCTGGAGACGCTGCCGGCTACCGGTGACTCTGAGCAACTGTTGCTGGTCACCTGTTATCCATTTGACGCCCTGCGCGCAGGTGGACCATTGCGCTACACGGTGAGCGCTGTGCCTGAGCCTTTTTACACTGATACAGCGGAACAACGCAGTAGCAGTGCCGGTATTTATGCCCTGTAAATCCCCTTACAGCCCTCGACCGGGGCTATACCGGGGCTATACCGGGG
>QNFS01000094.1 GCA_003646415.1 Gammaproteobacteria bacterium | reverse complement strand
GGGCTCCATCAATATCATCGCCACGGTGATGAATATGCGCGCTCCCGGTATGACTTACATGAAGATGCCGCTGTTCGTGTGGACGTGGCTGATCACCGCCTTCCTGCTGGTGGCGGTGATGCCCGTGCTGGCGGGTGCGGTAACCATGATGCTCATGGATGTCCACTTTGGTACCAGTTTCTTCTCCGCTGCCGGCGGTGGGGACCCGGTACTGTTCCAGCACGTATTCTGGTTCTTCGGGCATCCCGAGGTGTATATCATTATCCTGCCGGCTTTTGGTGTGGTATCGCAGATTATCCCTGCGTTCTCCCGCAAGACTCTGTTCGGCTACGACTCCATGGTGTACGCCACGGCGTCTATCGCGTTCCTGTCGTTTATCGTGTGGGCCCACCACATGTATACCGTGGGCATGCCTGTCACCGGTGAGCTGTTCTTTATGTACGCCACCATGTTGATTGCGGTACCCACCGGTGTGAAAGTGTTCAACTGGGTGACTACCATGTGGCGCGGCGCCCTCACTTTTGAGACGCCTATGCTGTTCTGCATCGGTTTCCTGATACTGTTCACCATTGGCGGGTTCACCGGTTTGATGCTGGCCATTGCTCCAGCCGATTTCCAGTACCATGACAGCTACTTTGTGGTTGCCCACTTCCATTACGTGATGGTGGCAGGTGCGATCTTCAGCATGTCGGCGGCGATTTATTACTGGTTGCCCAAGTGGTGTGGCCGCATGTACAACGAGAGCATGGGCAAGGCCCATTTCTGGATTTCATTTATCAGCTTCAACATCGCCTTCTTCCCGCAACACTTTGTGGGGCTGCCGGGTATGCCGCGTCGTATTCCGGATTATGCGCTGCAGTTTACCGACTTCAACATGATGTCCAGTGTCGGAGCTTTCATCTACGGTGGGGCGCAAATCCTGTTTCTGTACAACGTGATCGCGACTATCGTGTCCGGCACGCCGGTCAGTGATGAGAAAGTCTGGGAAGGTGCGGAGGGTCTGGAATGGACGATTCCTACACCGGCGCCCTATCACACCTTCGAAACACCGCCCGCGGTAAGTTAAAGGACGGGTCGTGCTAAAACTGAGCAATAACCCCGCCGTCGACACCGCGACCAAATTGGTTGTGGTGGCGCTGGCGATGTTTGCTTTTGTTTTCGTGGTGATGGTGCCCTTATACAACGTGTTGTGTGACGCCCTGGGTATCAACGGCAAGACCAGTGGCGAGGTCTATACAGCGGTGCAGACGACTGTTGATGAGAGTCGCACGGTGACAATACAGTTTGTGGCCACCAACAACGAGGGCATGCCCTGGGAGTTCGGCCCCAGCACCACGGCCATGAAAGTACACCCTGGTGCGGTAAATGACACGGTGTTCTTCGCTCGTAATCCTATGCCTCAGGCGATGGTGGCCCAGGCGATTCCCAGCATATCGCCGGCCCGGGCGGCGGAGTACTTTCACAAGACAGAGTGCTTCTGTTTCAACCAGCAACCGCTGGAGGGTGAGACCGCAGCGGAAATGCCCCTGCAGTTTATCGTTGACCAGGACCTGCCCCGGGATATCAGGACCATCACCCTGTCCTACACGATTTTTGATGTAACAGATATGGCGAGTGGCACGGTAGCCGCTCGCTGAAGCACAGGTTGGGGAACCTGCGCTATATAAACGGAGAAATAAAATGACAAGTCAGACCTCCACAGAGTACGAAAAGTACCATGTACCAGAGAAGAGCAGGCTGGCCATATGTGCAACGGCAGGCCTGATCCTCAGTATCTATGGCGCCGCCAGCGTCATGAATGACATGACCTTTGGTGACCCGAATCAGGCCACCAGCTCCTGGTCTATTTTCCTGTTCGGCCTGTTTTTCTTTGTGGTCACGCTGTTCAGTTGGTTCCGTACCACGATCAAGGAAAATATTGCGGGCATGAACAGCCCCCAACTGAAGAAGTCCTACGTGTTGGGCATGTTCTGGTTCATCTTTTCAGAAGTGATGTTTTTCTTCGCTTTCTTCGGCGTCCTGTTCTATGTGCGCAACCTGGCGGGCCCCTGGCTCGCGGGCGAGGGTGATGCCGGGCGGATGAATGGTTTGTTGTGGGAAGGCTTTGAGTTCGCCTGGCCCATGATGCAAACACCCCAGGAAGCGGTCGGTGGTGCGGCGACCCAACTCATCGCCAATAACGGCTCGTTCAGCAGTGCACAAACCAGCATGTCCTTCGCTGATGCGCATGCCTGGTGGCAGTGGCTGCCCATGTGGAACACCATCATCCTGCTGTCTTCCAGCTTCACCTGCCATATCGCCCATATGGGCATCCTGGACGGCAACAAGAAGAAGTTCAACCTGTGGTTGGGCATTACGGTCGCCCTGGGCATGATCTTCCTGGGCCTGCAGGCAGCGGAATATCATGAGGCCTATGAACAGTTCGGCCTGACCTTGAATTCGGGGATTTACGGCTCAACATTCTTCATGCTGACAGGTTTCCATGGTTTCCATGTTTTCATGGGCATGACCATGTTGCTTGTCCAGTTTTTGCGCTCGGTGGTGGGCGGGCAGTTCACCGCCGATGACCACTTTGGCTTCGAGGCGTCCAGCTGGTACTGGCACTTTGTGGATGTGGTGTGGGTGTTCCTGTTCCTGTTCATATATATTCTTTAGTTGAAATGCCTCAGCCGGTACGATACGGCGTTGAAAATAGCCAAATAATGCTCATGTACTGTCGTGTACACTCCGCTTATTTGGCTATTTTCGCCTCGCCTGAAGCGCTTACTATTGGTGTCTCGCACTCGCCTGAGGCATTTCAACCGTCAGTTAATTGGGTTTTGAAGGGGTGCCCGGGGATGTGTGTGGTCCAGGCCCTGCGTCCCAGGGGTTGCGATGACCCAGCTGGCCGGTGGCCACACCGTAGATGATAATTGCCATCAGGCTGGCTGCCAGGGCCAGCCGGACTCCCAGGGAGTGGAAGGTGCGTCGTTTGTTTTTGTCTCCCTGGTCCGTCATCAGAAAGTAGAATCCGCTTCCCAGGCTGGCGACCAGGGCCAGCATCAATAGTACAATCACAGCTTTTAACAAATGGGTATCTCCTTCGGTATATCAGCGCAGTATAAACCAGCATTGATGCTTTGGGTTGAGGCAAGATAGTATGCCGCATTCAGGTGTGGGTTTTCAGTTTGATCCCGAGTGGCGAATTACCCTGTTTACAGTGGTGATGGTTACGCTGATGGTCGGGTTGGGCCTCTGGCAGTTACAGCGGGCCGAGGAAAAGGCCGCACTGGCGGAGGCCTTCGCACAACGGCAGGTGCAGCACCCTGCCCTGCTGTCTGAATTATGGGACAAACCGGCCTCCACGCTGGCCTATGCTCCGGTGCAGCTAACGGGCACTTTTTTGCAGGGAGAGTATTTTTTGTTGGATAACCGCATAAGCGGTGGCCGGTTTGGCTACGAGGTGCTTGGTATCCTGCGGCTGGGCGATGGCAGTGGAACCGTGCTGGTGAACCGTGGGTGGATAGCCGGTGATTCATCCCGGCGGGAGCTGCCAGATGTGCCACAGGTACGGGGCCAGGTCAATGTGACCGGCCATGTGTATGTAGCGCCGGGTGCACCCTATCTGTTGGCGGAACAGCAGTTGCAGGCGGGCTGGCCAAAGCGGATACAGGCGGTGGAGATGGATAAATTACAGCCGCCAATAATGGCTTTGGTCTCTGGTGCTGTATTCCCCTACCCTGTTCGTATCGATGCCGATGCCCCGGGCGCGTTACTGGTGGATTGGCAAGTGGTGAACATGAGCCCACATAAACATCAGGGCTACGCCCTGCAGTGGTTCGTCATGGCCGCGGTACTGTTTGTTTTTTATGTGCTGCGCTGCAGCAATCTGTGGCAATTGCTGAGCGCATCCAGAGGATGGAAGAAATGAACCAGATCAACAAGAACCGCATGGTCCTGTTGTTGATAGCCGGCATTCCACTGACGGTGATCCTGGTGGCCACCTGGCTGTGGTACTTTGTGGTCAATGGTGATCTGAACCTGGTGGGGATGTTGGGCACGGCCAACAGAGGCACCCTGGTACAACCGCCACGGCAGCTGGATGAATATGAGTTGCACGATGCCGGCGGTTTGCGCTTCAAGTATGCGGACCTGGAGTCGCGGTGGACCATGCTGGTGCCGGGTGCGGGTGCCCGCTGCGATGATGTCTGCGAGCATAGCCTTTATGTGACGCGGCAAATCCATGTGGCCATGGGTGAGAGCTTTGCCAGACTGCAGCGTATGTATATCAGCGATACCCTTGAAGAAAATACAGAGCTGGCGGTACAGGAGCTCAGTGACCAGCGCCCTGCCCCGCCAGACTTTGCTCGATACCTGGCGGCTGAGCATCGGGGCCTCAAGACACTGACACTGGACAGCGGTGACTTCGGGCTGCTGTTTGGTGAGTATGGTGAAGACCCGAGTACATGGTATCTGGTGGACCCGCAGGGCTGGATCATGATGTCCTACAACGCAGAGGTTCCCTACAAGGACGTGATCGCTGATCTAAAGTTCCTGCTTAAGAACTCAAGTGAGTGACTGTGCCATGACAGATGCACAAATGACAGAGCGAGCAACCTGGCGCGACTACAAGGAGCTGACCAAGCCCAATGTCGTCCTCCTGATGATTCTTACCTCCGCCATCGGCATGTTCATGGCGGTGCCGGGTATGGTGCCGCTTAATGCCCTTATCCTGGGTAACCTCGGTATAGCCATGTGTGCGGGTGCCGCCGCCGCGGTCAATCACCTGGTTGATCAGGGTGTAGACCAGCGCATGACGAGAACTCACGGGCGGCCGATTGCACAGGGTCGGCTCAGTACACGGCAGGCGGCGGTATTTGCGATAGTCATGGGCGGGCTGGGCATGGCCATTTTGCTGATCTGGGTGAATGCTCTCACCGCCTGGCTAACCCTGGCTTCACTGGTCGGCTATGCTTTTGTCTACACCCTGTTTCTGAAGCGCGCTACACCGCAGAACATCGTTATCGGTGGCCTGGCCGGGGCCGCCCCTCCCCTGCTTGGCTGGACTGCCGTGACGGGGGAAATCCATGGTCACGCCCTGTTGCTGGTACTGATTATTTTTGCCTGGACGCCGCCTCATTTCTGGGCGCTGGCTATTCACCGCAGGGAGGAATATGCGGCCGTGGATATTCCCATGTTGCCAGTGACACACGGCGTGGCATTTACCAAATTACACATTCTGCTCTATACGCTAATCATGTTCCTGATCACCCTGCTGCCCTACGCCACGCGGATGAGTGGCCCGCTATACCTACTGGGTGCATTGATTCTGGGGGGACGTTTCCTGTATTGGGCGGTTGTGTTGATACGCGGCAAAAACCCCAATGCGCCGATGAAAACCTTCAGATATTCCATCATCTACCTTATGGCGCTTTTCGTCGTTATGCTGGTGGATCACTACCTGTTTCCAGTGAGCACATTATGACCGCGCCGAACGAGCAGATCGCAGCCAGGCAGTCTCGTGGCATCAAGCTTACGGTTCTGGCGATAGCGCTCTTTATGACCGTGGTGGTGGCTGGGTTTGTCTACCGGATACAGCAACCGCGGGTAATGACATCCACTGAAATGAAGATAAATGGCCTGTATCTTCTGGATATTCCGCGTAAAATCGACGAAATTCAGCTTAAAGACCACCGCGGGGAAGCTTTTACAAACGAGCGACTGCGGGGTCAGTGGACCCTGGTGTTTTTCGGTTATACCTATTGTCCGGATGTCTGTCCCACTACCATGACTTTCCTCAACGAGTTTATGGAGCTACTGGAGGGCACCGAGGCGGAGGATACCGAGGTTGTGATGGTTACTGTGGACCCGGCTCGGGATACGCAGGCACAACTGGCCAGCTATGTGCCCTACTTCAACACGGACTTCACTGGCGTTACCGGGCAGTTCCTGGATATTCACCGTTTTGCCACGGGCCTTAACACGCCCTTTCGCAAGGTGCCGGGACAGGGTGAGAACTATCAGGTAGACCACAGTGCCAATGTGGTACTTATTAATCCACGCGGTGATTACCACGGCTTTTTCAAAGCACCCCTGGATTTGGCCAAGATGAAAGTGACTTATCGCTCGGCGCGGGTGTTGTGGGATAGGTAGTATTTCCAGTGGTTAATATGGGTGTAAGCACTCACTATTTAATTTGGCTGTCTGGCCTCTTTCGGGCCTAATAGAGAGTTCTATTATGAATTCAACCCCTCCGATTGTACTTGTAGATGGCTCCTCTTATGTCTACCGCGCCTTTCACGCACTACCGCCACTGACTAATTCCCATGGGCAGGCTACCGGGGCGGTCAAAGGCGTGATCAGTATGTTGCGCCGACTGTGCAGGGATTACCCGCAAAGCCCGATTACCGTGGTATTTGATGCCCGGGGCAAGACATTCAGGGATGACATGTATCCCTTGTATAAGGCGCACCGGCCACCCATGCCGGACGAACTACGCGAACAGATCGAGCCTATTCATGAGATCGTCAAGGCGATGGGCCTGCCATTTATTTGTGAGGCGGGTGTGGAAGCGGACGATGTGATCGGTACGCTGGCGCGCCAGGCCAGCGAGCAGGGCAGGGACGTTATTATCTCCACCGGCGACAAGGATATGGCACAGCTGGTCGACCACCATACCACCCTGGTGAACACCATGACCGATACGGTTATGGATGAGGCGGGGGTGGTGGAGAAATTCGGCGTCGGGCCAGAGTTGATCATCGATTTTCTGGCCCTGATGGGGGACAAGGTGGACAACATTCCCGGTGTGGCCGGGGTAGGAGAGAAGACTGCCCTGGCCCTGCTACAGGGGCTGGGCAGTCTTGATCAGGTTTACGCCGACCTGGATAAGGTGGCCGGGCTCCAATTTCGGGGCGCCAGGACCATGGGGGTCAGGCTGGCGGCGGAGAAGGACAACGCTTATCTGTCTTATGCGCTGGCTACCATCAAGACGGATGTGGAGATGGACCAGGCCCCGCAGCAACTACATAATGGTGAACCCGACCGGGATGCGCTGGTGGACTGGTACACGCGAATGGAGTTCAGGTCGTGGCTGGAGGAACTGCTGGAGGAGGGCGCTGTGATACCAAACGCGCCGGCAGAGGCGGTCGAGGTTTCCTATGACATCGTCACTGAGCAGGGGGCGCTTGATGACTGGCTGGAGAAGCTCAGGGTCGCGGAGCTCTTTGCCTTCGATACGGAAACCACCAGCCTGGACTACATGGAGGCGCAGGTGGTTGGCGTGTCTTTTGCGGTGGTGCCGGGGGAGGCCGCTTACGTGCCGCTGGCCCATGACTACCTCGGCGCACCGCAGCAACTGAACCGGGAGGCTGTGCTGGAGCAGTTACGCCCCCTGCTGGAAGACGAACAGCAGGCCAAGGTAGGGCAAAACCTGAAATACGATGCCAGTGTGCTGGCCAATCACGGCATAATCCTGCGCGGCATCCGTTTCGACACCATGCTGGAATCCTATGTACTGGACTCCACGGCTACCCGCCACGATATGGACAGCCTGGCGCGTAAGTACCTGGGCCAGAAAACCATTCATTTCGAAGACGTGGCCGGAAAGGGCGCCAAGCAGCTGACGTTCAATCAGATCAACCTGGAAGAGGCGGGGCCCTACGCGGCGGAGGATGCGGATATCACCCTGCGCCTGCATCAAACCCTGTGGCCCAGGCTGGAGCAGGAGAGTGCTCTGTGCTCGGTGTTCAGTGATATCGAGATACCGCTGGTTGCAGTGCTGTCGCGTATCGAGCGTCAGGGGGCGTTGCTGTCCAGGGAATTGCTGCAGCGGCAAAGCGCTGAGTTGGGGACCCGGCTGCTGGAGTTGCAGGGCATGGTACATGAGTTGGCGGGACAGGAGTTCAATCTGGGATCGCCCAAACAACTGGGTCAGATCCTGTTTGAAAAGCTCGAGCTACCGATAATCAAAAAAACCCCGAAAGGGGCGCCATCTACCGCCGAAGAGGTACTGGCTGAACTGGCTCTGGACTACCCCCTGCCCAAATTGCTGCTTGAGTACCGCAGCCTAAGCAAACTGAAGTCCACTTACACGGACAAGTTGCCGGAGATGATCAAGCCTGCCACGGGTCGGGTGCACACCTCCTACCATCAGGCGGTGACCGCTACCGGCAGGCTCTCGTCTTCGGACCCCAACCTGCAGAATATCCCGATTCGTACAGAGGAGGGCAGGCGTATCCGCCAGGCCTTTATCGCGCCGGATGGCTACCGCATTGTGGCGGCTGATTACTCCCAGATTGAGTTGCGCATCATGGCTGATCTGTCTGGTGATGCGGGTCTGGCCAAGGCGTTCAAAGAGGGGCTGGATGTACACAAAGCGACCGCCGCGGAGGTATTTGAGGTGGACCTGGAGGAGGTCTCCGGCGACCAGCGGCGTAAGGCAAAGGCGATCAACTTCGGTCTGATCTACGGCATGTCGGCGTTCGGTCTGGGCAAGCAGTTGCACCTGGGACGCAAGGAGGCGCAGCAGTATATTGACCGCTATTTTGAACGTTACCCGGGGGTGCAGGGTTATATGGACAGGACCCGCGCACTGGCGAAGGAGCAGGGCTATGTAGAAACCCTGTTTGGTCGTCGTCTCTACCTGCCGGAAATCAACGCCCGCAATAAAATGCGGGTGCAGGCCGCCGAGCGCACCGCCATCAATGCACCTATGCAGGGCACTGCGGCAGATATCATCAAGAGGGCGATGCTGGCGGTGGATGACTGGTTGCAGGGCGGTGGGGTGGACGCCCGCATGATTATGCAGGTGCACGATGAACTGGTATTCGAGGTAGCGGCGGGGGAGGTGGGCCCGGTCAGTGATGAGATCTGCCGCCTGATGTCAGGTGCGGCTGAGTTGTCGGTTCCCTTGTTGGTTGAGGCTGGGGTGGGGGATAACTGGGATGAGGCGCACTAGGAGTCTGTCGGACTTAACACTGTCCTACTGCGGAAAAGCAGAAATCAGCCATTTTTCACAGTCAATTTCGTTAAATAGCACACTATTCGCCTCAATCGACTGCAAAAACTGACTAATTT
>QNFS01000093.1 GCA_003646415.1 Gammaproteobacteria bacterium | reverse complement strand
GGCGAGCGCGGCCTCCATGGCGACTGCGGAACGGAAGCCACCGGTAACAACCAGCGGTATATCCAATAGAGTCTGTGCTTTTTCCGCGTAGTCGAGGAAGTAGGCTTCCCGTTTTAACGTGCTCTCTTTTACGTTGGCACCCACCATACTTGGGTTTTCATAATTACCGCCCGAGATTTCAATCAGGTCGATGCCCTCCTCCTGCAAAGCTCGAATCACCTGCATGGAATCTTCCTCACTAAAGCCGCCTTTTTGAAAATCTGCAGAATTTAACTTTACTCCTACCGGAAACCCCTCTCCCACTGTGCTCCGAATGGCGCGGTAGATCTCGAGTAGAAAACGCATACGGTTGTCCAGTGTACCGCCCCATTGATCTTCGCGACGATTGTGGTGAGGCGAAAGAAACTGATTGACCAGGTAACCGTGCGCTGCATGTATTTGTATGCCGCTAAAACCACAGTCCCTGGTCTGCTGCGCCGCCCAGGCAAAGCTGTCAATCAGCTGCAGTATTTCCTTTTCCGTTAACTCACGGGGGCAGTTAAATGTACTTTCCAGGCCGTTTCCCAGGGGAATGGCCGAGGGCGCTACCGGATGCTTGCCCACCAAATTGGGGATCTGCTTACCGGGGTGATTCAGCTGCATCCAAAGTTGCGTGTTGTTCTGGGTACCGGCTTCGGCCCAGCGGCGAAAAAGCGCAAGATCCGACTGCTGGTCCAGCACCACATTTTTAGGCTCACCGAGCGCCGTTCTATCGATCATCACATTGCCCGTAACCAGCAAGCCGGTACCGCCTTCAGCCCAGGTACGATACAAGCGGAATAACCCCTCCGTGGGCGCATTGTCGCGGTCGGCAAGTTGTTCGCTCATGGCCGATTTAAACAATCGGTTTTTCACATGACACCGGGGTGTTATGTCAATCGGTTGGGCGAGGTTGGAGCCAGGCGTTGAGTTATTTGTCATATTGAATTTCCCGTCTGCATGCACTGGAATTTGCGAAGGTGAGTTGGCCTGGGCGATCTCGGCAGACACGGCATCCAGGATTTGTTTGATGCCCGTGCCATGGTAGCCGTGACTTGTTAGCAGTTCCATACTGAGGCTCAGAACCGCTTGGGCCGTAGATATTGAGTGGATGCCAGCCGCCCCACAAACGGGAACCCCACTGGCAATGGCCGATAGTGTTCCCTTCTGGCAACCGGGCATCCATCCTTCCCCATTGTTCTACTGATCGGGCTGCCCTTTCCCCATTATATCGAGCAAAACAGCACTCAGCGCCCGGGCGCCATAAAGCACGGCCTCCGGCTCCATATAGAAGTTGGGGTTGTGGGGGAAGGCGGGGAAGTTCCCGGCCTTCATTTGCGCCAGCACATCCGGCGGGCCGCTACCCACTTCGACCATAAGGACGCTGGCGCTGGAGTCCTTACCTGCCAGCATATGAAAATCTTCAGAGCCCATGTATGGGTCACCCGCTACCAATACCCGGTCATCACCCAACATGTTTTTCATGGCAGCCGCGGCTCTCTGGGTAAGTGCCTGGTCATTGAACACCGGAGGCACATCGGACTTTATGGTGTACGTTGGCATGTCATCAGCAGCGACGCTATACATACTGGCGACATTGTCAGTAACCGCCTTGATGCCGTCGAGCATCCCGTCTTTCACGGCCGGGTCGTACCAGCGCAGGTTGAGCTTAAGCGTCGCACTGTCGGGAATCACGTTATTTGCCAGCCCCGCCTGGAAAGAACCGATGGTGAGTACAGCGGGTTTACTCTGGTCGACCAGGCGGCTCACAATGGTTTGATAGGCCATTACCGCCTGGCTACCCATTACCACCGGGTCAATCGCCAGGTGCGGTGAAGACCCATGGCCGCCCTTGCCCCTGAGCACCACATCCATCTGGATGGAGCCGGCCATACGATAGCCGTGCGTCAGGGCCACCGAGCCCACCGGCCAAAACGGCATTTGATGCCCGGCGATGAGGTAACCGGGCTCGGGTACGAGATCCAGAATCGCATCGGCCACCATGGCGTGAGCGCCAGATAACAACTCCTCCGCCGGTTGGGCGACCAGGATCAGAGTCCCGGACCAGCGGTCTTTCAAGGTCATCATTACCTCGGCTACGCCCATCAACCAGGCCGAGTGCCCGTCGTGTCCGCAAGCGTGCATAAGGGGCACTGTCACCCCCGCCAAATCCTCCACTATTTTGGTGCTGGCGTAGCCTACGTCGACCAGCTCTTCAACCGGCAGTGCATCCATATCGCTGCGAAATAACACCACGGGGCCCGGGCCGTTCTCGAGAACGCTGACCACACCGGTGCCACCCACCCCCGTGGTGACCGCATAACCCAGTTTTTCAAAGTGAGCCGCGATGGTGGCCGCAGTCTCGAATTCCTGGAAACCAAGCTCCGGATTCTGGTGAAACTGCTTGAAAGTCGCGATCAGCTCGGGCGCACTGCCTGCAACAATATTTTTAACCGCGTCATTGATATCACCAGCGGCGGCGGTTGCCACGCAGAAGGGCAGCAGCATCAATAGCCGGGTAATTATGTGTTTTTGGCTCCTGTCTGGCGCTCTATAATTACGCATGGTGATGCAATACCTTCGGGACTGGGAAGTGAATAGATCAGTATAGCGTGTTAAAAAGAAACATCACTGCCACCAACATGACATTCTGGAGCGAATAAAATGCACAGCGGTCACTGTCTATGCGGCCAACTGCGTTTCGAGGCGGACCGAGAGCCCCAGTGGGTATCCTATTGCCACTGCACCAGCTTGCCGGCGACACTCTATGGCGATCTGCTGGAACAACTCGAATGCGACGGCGCATTCGAGTTTCCAGACGATGGCATTGCCACGTTCAATGCTGCGAGACGGCAGCACCGTTTCATGGAAGAATAGTGGCGGTTCGGTGGCGGCAGGTCGTCCCGGTAATGCTCATCCTGGGAGGGCTCACCATGTTCACCACCCCGCAGCGCCATTTGATCTATTTCCCCAGCACGGCGCAGGCCGATGAGTTGTCGCAAGAGGCCGCGCGAATCGGCCTGAAGGCCTGGCATGATGGCACCGGATCAGCCATCGGCTGGAAATCGACCGGGGCCCGCCGCGCCCGCAATCGGATGTTGGTGTTTCACGGCAACGCGGGCTATGCGTTGCACCGGGATTATTTTGTGGCGGGCTTCCAGGCGCTGGGGGATGAGTGGGAGGTGTTCCTGTTCGAATACCCGGGATACGGCGCGAGGGAGGGCGCGCCGTCTGCGGACACCTTCAAAGCCACTGCCGTGCAGGCCCTGGAATTGCTATTGGCGACTGACTCGCGACCCATTTTCGTTATCGGAGAGTCTCTGGGCAGCGGTATCGCCAGCTATCTGGCGGCGACCTTCCCGGAGCAGGTGGCCGGGCTGTTACTGGTTACCCCCTTCTCTAGCCTGGCCGATGTCGCGGCGCACCACTATCCCTTTCTGCCTGTTCGCACCCTGTTGAGCGAGCGCTATGATTCGGTGGAGGCCCTGGCGCATTATCGGGGTCCGGTGGCCTTTCTCATCGCTGGGCGCGATGAGGTGGTGACGACCACGCTGGGCCGACAACTCTACGACAGCTATACCGGCCCCAAGTGGCTGCACGTCGAGGCGCATGCCGGTCACAATTCACTACCCTACAACCCCGGAGCTGCCTGGTGGGGCGAGGTCTCGAAGTTCCTGACTTCCCGGCATTGAATTAAGTAACCGGAGCTTACATCGCTTCTTCCCTTGGTAATCATTTAGATGTGTAGGCTACATCAATATGATCTATAATAGAAAAATACACTTTTTGCTGGTGTCACTATGCAGTCCACAACAGAATTAGCCGCCATCCAGGGCATCAAGGTCCCTCCCGCTGTGTTCTCAGATAATGAGACGTTTATAGAAGCAACCCGTAAGGGGCTATCCGGGGAAATTGTTAAGCAGGCCGTTGATGCGCTGGGACACCGTGAGCTATTTGTCCGTCTCCTGGAGACAACCACCGGTAATTTAAGCCGATTTTATCGTCGAAAAACCCTCAATACTTACCATTCCGAGGGCATTCTGGACACCCTGCGAGTATTTTCCAAGGCGAACAGTGTTTTCGGGGACCCTGACGCTGCCAGGGAGTGGATGGATACAGCGATACCCGCGCTAGGCGGACAGACGCCCATTTCACTGTGCGATACCTTTGCAGGCCGCAATCTGGTGCAAGTTGCATTGCGCAAGATAGAGTACGGCGAATTTGTCTGATGCAGCTGTACCGCATCTGCCCGGAGCAATATCTGGAGGACTATTCTGGATTAGGCGCGAGTTACCGAGACGGTGCGCGCTGGAATGTCGAAGGGATTCCGGTCATCTACTTTGCGACGTCAGTCTCACTGGCCATGTTGGAGCTGGCCAACTACCTGCCTTCACCCCGCCTTGTACCGGCAAACTATCGCCTGGGCATCTATACCCTTTCTGGTCGAGTAAAAATGGACACGTGGAGCGTGGCGGATTTGCCGGAGCAGTGGAATCAATACCCATACCCTACTTCGACACAACAGATGGGAGCTGCGTGGCTGAGATCAAGAAAGCGGCTGGCGTTACAAGTTCCCAGTGCAGCGGTACCCGGCGGCCTGGAAAAATGCGTTGCTATCAACCCGCTACACACAGCGATAAATCAACTAAAGCTGGTCGACCAACAGTGCGGCATTTACAGCAAGCGAATATTTTCTTCCAGGCGGTAGAAGGGTAATTGATGCTGTTTAATTCAGGAGCCGTGAACCCAGGGTTTGCTGATATCCGGCCGCTCACCTTCGATCAGTGCGATAGTCCAGTCTATATGGTACTGGTAGGCTGCCTCGGCGCCCGCCGGATCACCATTGACGATGGCATCGGTAACCCGCTGGTGATTGCGAATGTACATCTGGCCGTATTCGCGCACAGGAATGTAGGCGGGGAAGAAGATCGCCCAGAAGAAGAAGCCCAGACGGCGGGTCGCCTCATTGAGTTGGGGCATCTCGGCCACGTCATGTATCACCATGTGGTAACGCAACAGCACCATAAGATATTCGAAGCCGTCCAGGGCACCGGCGTTTTCTCGGATAAGGTCCATCGCATCCTGTAGCCTGGCAACGCTGTCATCCCGCCGGTTGATACGCCGGGCGGCAAAACCGACCCCCAACTTCGCAACGACACTCTGGATACGCCACCAGGCGCTGACCTCCTCCCGATCCATGCTGCGGATACGCGCCCCTTTGCGCGCGGTGAGGTCTATTACCCCTTCACCCGCCAGAAGATGAATGGCCTCGCGTACGGGTACGATACTCACCTCCAACTCTTCCGCCAGTTGCCGCGCGACAACGCGCTCACCGGGCTGGTAACGCCCCGCCAACAGGCCATTGATGATGGCCTGCAAGACACGATCGGAGGAATCCCTGCCCGTACTCAGGCTTTCGAAGATATCGGGGAAGGAAAAATCGGTAATGTCGCTCATGAACCCGGCATCCTGGCTGTTTTCAATATTATAAGATTCTACCTTGCTCACTGTGCTTGCACCATCCTGTATCCATACTAAGCTTGCGCTCAAATGATAATGCTATCACTTTAATAGCATATATTATAATTAATATGCGCTTTTTATATATTTATCGTAATTATTGGCATTAATATTATAATCTACTGGCATGGATTTAGAGGTTCCAGAATCAAAAAACTCGGATAAACAGTACCCACGGCCAGGGATGAAGGTGCGATGCGCCTGTCGAACTTTATGGATTGACCCGGTCTTGACTGATGCAGCGCAGCAGCCAGGCTTCCACTTTATGCACCCCGCCGCGGTAGAAATGCACGGGATCCTGGTGCCACAGCCAGGTGGCTTTCTCAGCGGCGGGTTGCAGAAGGCCTGCAAAGTATTGCGACATCTCACCTCCTACCAGTTCCAGGGTGACACCCGGATTCAATGACTGCGCCGCTTCGACCATGTACTCGATAATTTGCAGCTCCAAAGATGACGGCAGGTGCCGTTTGCCGATCAACGATGTCAGGTAAGCGGTGAACTGGCCGCCCGCTGCAGGATCCACCTCCATCTCCAGCTTTAATGATTGCTAATCAATCGAACCGAGATACCGTGTCATTTTCTGCCCTACCTGCTGGGTTTGGGCAGAAGACAATTTTCCCATCACCAGTTCCTGCCGCACATCGCAGGACCAGTAAAACAGCCCCGTTGGCGCCAATCGAGCCAGCAGGCGTGCGTGCTGTTGTAATAGACGGCGATGTAATCACAGCTTTGCCGCGGCGTACTTCTCTCCGTTTAGATCGTTCAGTTTCCTTCTGAACTTCTCCTCGAACCGCTGCGCGATCCACAGCTCCGGAAAAGGCAGTAACTGGGAGGCTACCACCGAAGAGACAACATACCCCGACCGGAGGTCTCCTATGTCATCAGTGGAAAAGTCGGAAATATCTATGGCTCCATACAGCTCTACCAGACCGCGACAGGCCTGTCCTGGCGTGGCGGCTTGCTCGATGATGTCGGCTGCCGTCTCGGTCAGGGTCAACACCGCACCTGCAGTGAGATCTTTCACCACCAGCTGGACACGTTGCTGTTGTTCCGGCGATAGCCTTGCTACCTGGCGATACAGGCTTTCCTCATCCACATCCACATCCACAAGATTAATGCGATCGAACAGACCGAGGAATTCCTCAATGGGGATCTCTTTGCAATCCCCGGCACCCAATACTGTCGCCCAGTGCCATCTGCCGCGGCAGCCCCCTCATGATGGCCTGCCGGCTGGCGCTCACATGCCCCTGCCAGTGCTCGTGAAAGTATCGGTACTTATCCGCGTAACTGATGCCGCGGCCAGGAATTGAAGCAATGAATTCGCTAGCTTCCAGACTTGTCTTCAAAACCTACTCGTCCTTTGTTTATTATTATAATATATGACTGACAATCCTATCAATGGTAACTATATTATTTGACACAATAATGCTGAGAGAGTATCTGATTATGGAACACAAATTCGCAAAAACCGCCATCGCTGCCGCTGTTCTCGCGCTGTCCACCCAGCACGTTAGCGCCCAATTGGAGGAGGTGTCGGTTACCGCCCAGAAGCGCAGCGAGAGCATGCAGGATATACCCGTGGCGGTATCCGCCATTGGCGGCAGCGAGATCGAGGCGCCGGGCTGGGGAAACCCCTCGGATATAGCCACCCAGGTACCCAATATGCAAATGAGTGCACCCTTCGGCGACATTCAGCCGCTGTTTGCCATTCGCGGCGTGTCCATGGTGGACTACTCCCCATCCCAGTCCAGCCCCATCGGGCTCTATGTGGATGAAACCTATATCGGCGCCGCTATCAACCTGATCACCCGCACTCCGGATATCGATGCCCAAACCAGCGGCTGGCTGACCGTCGGCGCGGGGGATTACGGCCTGGTAACAGCCAATGACGCCATCGAGGGCAGCCTGGTCGATGGTACCCTGGCCGGGCGACGACATGGCCCGGACCAAAAACTACGCGCTTCGCGGCACCCTCAACTGGCAGCCCAGTGAAGATTTGAGCATCATACTCAAAGGGTCCTATGGCGACAGCGACCCCCACGCCATCGTGCCGCGCGCCGAGGGTACCAATCCGGGGGGGCTCAACATTGCCGGCAACCGGGAAACGCTGAACCCGGACTACCATGAAGGCTCTACCGACAAGTCGGGAAAATCCAAAACCGACCTGAGCCTGGCCAACCTGACTGTTAATTACGATCTGGGCAGTTACACCCTGGTGAGTGTGAGCTCATGGTACGACGGCAACTACTCCCAGGACACCGATACCGACGGCACGTCGGACCCACTTGTTTCCATTAACTGGAGCGCGGATACCGATGCTATCTCACAGGACCTGCGTATCGTGTCCCACTACGACGGTCCCTTCAACTTCATCGCCGGCCTCTATTACGGTGACGAGGATGTTGATACCAATGTTCTGCATGACAACTTCTTCGGCTCGGCTGTTCCCAATGCAGTGCTGCCCGGGCAAGCAGCCGCAGTACTGTTGTCCAACGGCACCTTCGGACAGATTTCACGGCTACTGGACGTGAAAAAGGAAACCTGGGCTGCCTACACCGACATCAACTTCGCATTGACCGAGCGCCTTGGGCTGAACATCGGCCTGCGTTACACCGATGACGAAACCACGCGGGATCACCTGAACTACTCCCGCATCAACGGCGGGCCGCTGGTAATACCTCCGGCATTTACCGGCTTGCCGGTACCGATTGAGACCGACCCGCGCACCGAAGGAACCTGGTTACCCGGTAATGACACAGGCATAGACGCTCCGCTGATACCGCCAACTGTAGGCATCCCCGTATGGACACACGGTGCACTGACCAAAGAGTCATTACCCGATATGTCTGAATCAGAACAGGAGTTTACGGGCACTATCGCCCTGGATTATGCCGTGACCGACGACATCCTGACCTACGTGCGCTATTCGCGCGGGTGCCTTCAACAGCGGCCTTGTTTACCTGGACGAAGGCAAGGATGCCTACGTGGACCCGGAGTTTGTAGACGCCTATGAGCTGGGCCTCAAGAGCGAATTTTTCGAGGGCATGATGCGCCTGAATGCAGCCGCCTTCTACTACGATTACCAGGACCAGCAATTCATAAACCAGGTGGGTATTCCAGCACAGTTGGAAAATGCCGGGGGCGTGGACATCTACGGCCTGGAACTGGAACTTCTCGCCATCCCCATGGACAACCTGACCATACAGGCAGGTCTGGGATTGATCGATGCGGAGTACAACGAACTGGACCTGACCGGTGTCGACCTGGAAGGCAACGACCCTGTCTCCGCACCGGAGGTCAACTTCAACATCGCGGCGGACTACGATTTGGATATCAGCGCCAACTGGGTGACACGCCTGCACCTGGATGCCAACTATGTGGACGACCAGTGGTTCAGCGCCTATAACGACACCGTCGTGCCCGGACTAGGTGATTACGGCGATATACGGCAGGACGCCTATTGGCTATTGAATGGACGTATTACCCTCCCCGATTCTTCCGAGCAGTACGCGGTCTCGCT
>QNFS01000092.1 GCA_003646415.1 Gammaproteobacteria bacterium | reverse complement strand
ACCGCCGTGCTCGCCGTGGCGCTCTGACAACACCTCCACTTTCCAGCCGCGGTTTTCGGCGTAGCGGGAATACATGCGAAACAGATCACCGGAGAAGATCGCCGCCTCGTCGCCACCGGTGCCGGCGCGAATCTCCAAAAATACATTGTGGGAGTCCTGTGGATCCCTGGGCAGCAGCAAGGCCTGTAATTGCGCCTCCAGTTCCTCCCGACGAGCGCCACTGGTTTCGATTTCCTCTTGAGCCATCTCGCGCAGATCCGGGTCGGCATCCTCCAGCATCTGCCGCGCTTCGTCCAGGTCTGCTTTGACCTGGCTGTAATCGGCGTAGCATTTCACCACCGACTCCAGTTCCGAGTACTCCCGGGACAGATCTCGAAACTTGTTCTGGTTGGCGATAGTTTCGCTGTCCCCCAATAAGGCCGATACTTCCTCGTGCCGGTCGGTGAGGGTCTCCAGCTTGGTCAATAGAGATGCTTTCATTGCAATGTGCGTCTGGAGGTTTCTACGGTAGAGGGCGGCAGGTCGAGTTCTTCTTGCTCGTCGGGCTCGGTAGCCGGGGCCGGGGTCTGCCCCGCCTCTTCCAGGCCCAGCAGCTTGCGGGCACTGGCCACAGTATCCAGCCGCCCTTCGGCGCTGGCCTGCCTGAGCCCGGCCGTGGGTGCGTGAATCAACTTGTTGGTAATCGTGCGGGCCAGCTGCGCCAGGATTTGCTGCGGATCATCACCTCGGGCCAGTGAGCACAGGGCCCGCTGCAACTCCTGCTCCCGTAGTTGCTCCGCCATCTGGCGATACTCCTTCACCGCGTCTACCGCACCCAGGCTGCGCATGTCCTGCACGTACTGCCTGACGCCTTCGGCGATGATCAGGTCAGCCTTACAGGCCTCATCGCGGCGGCTGCGCAAATTCTGGTCGACAATCTCGCGCAGGTCATCAACGCTGTACAGGTACACATCGCGCAAATCACCCACCTGGGACTCGATATCCCGCGGCACGGCAATATCCACCATCAGGAATGGGCGGTGCTTGCGCGCCTTGATCGCATGCTCCACCGCGCCTTTGCCAAGAATAGGTAACTGGCTGGCCGTGGAAGTAATGATAATATCGGCGTCCAGTAACTGCTCCGGAATCTCGGCCAGCAACACCGCCTCGGCACCAAACTTCTGCGCCAATTCGCGGGCCCGGCCCAGCGTGCGATTGGCGATAACAATTTTGCTCACGCCCGCCTCGATCAGGTGGCGAGCCACCAACTCGATGGTCTCGCCGGCCCCCACCAACAGGGCATTGGACTGGCTCAGGTCTGCAAATATATGCCCGGCCAAATCCACCGCCGCATAAGCGACCGAAACGGGATTTTCTCCGATGGCGGTATCGGTGCGAACCCGTTTTGCGATGGAGAACACCCGGGGAAACAAGCGGCCCAGCTCGCTGCCCACGGTGCCGGACTCGGAGGCCACTGCATATGCTGACTTGAGTTGTCCAAATATTTGCGGCTCGCCCAACACCATGGAATCCAGGCCACTGGCAACCTGTACCATATGTTGCAGGGCCTGCTGGGCTTCAAAATGATAGGCGGACTGGCGCAACTCTTGCGCCGAGAGATGGTGATAATTGGCAACCCAGTCGATCAGTTGCATTGCCTTATCAGCCAGGGCGATGCCGTCCGGCACAATGGCATAGAGCTCGGTGCGGTTACAGGTAGAGAGAATGACCACTTCATTCACTCCGGCGCCGGCGCAGGCATCGACCAGTGCCTCATTGACCTGTTCCGGGGCAAAGGCAACCCGCTCGCGCACCTCGACGGCGGCGGAGTTGTGGTTGATTCCCAGGGCGATCAAGTTCATAACGGGTGTATTTGTCTCCACGGTACAATAGCCTGCTTCTCGCCGCTCCCACTGGCGGCCTCTCAAAATCCGCGCACCTTAGCACATTTGGCGAAAACCGCTGTTGATTTTAACAAGTTACATGCCAAATGAAAGTGGCCCCATGTCACAAATTCCCTGCGCAGTAAATGTGCCGGGGCGCCAGGCAAGCAACACTGTGGGTTTCAGTGTCGGTCTGTGTCATCATAACGACTGTCTTACCGTTGGATTATTTAGTGTCGCGCCTCCTAGTCATTGTCACCGCCTGCGTGCTGCTGACCGCTTGCGCCAGCCCTGCGACCATCACGCAAAAAGACCTGGCGGCGCAGGCGCCCGTGGCCGACGCCGCAGAGCCCCCTGAGAGGCCTTTCCCGGACGACAGCCTTTACCCTCTGCTGGTCGCCGAATTCGCCCTCAGGCGGCGTGATTATGACGTGGCGCTGGACAATTACCTCACCCAGTCCCGAATTCTGCGCGATGCCGGTGTCAGTGCCCATACAACACACCTGACCCAGTTTATGCAGAGGGAACCCGAAGCCCTGGGCGCGGCAGAGCTGTGGGTCGAGCTGGACCCCGATAATGTGGAGGCAAACGGCACCCTGGCCAGCTTACTGGTGCGTCAGGGGCGCACCGTTGAAGCCCTGCCTCTTTTAGCCCTGGCGGAGCGCGGTGGCGCACAGGCAAACTTCCCCACACTACTCAATGGTTTTAACCAACTGAACGAGCAGCAGCGCGCTAAGCTTGTGGGCGGCATCAACGAACTGGCCGCCGAATTTCCCGATAACACCCCGCTGTTACTGACCCAAGCCCTGATTTATACCGAATATAACCAATACGACCTGGCGTTGGATAAGCTGGATAAACTATTTGACCTGGAGCCCTACCAGCCCCAGGCCATCCTGCTGGAGGCCAAAATACTACTGACTGTGGACGCGAAAAAGCCGTTCGCACGACTGCAGCAAGCACTACAGGAAAACCCACAAGACAAGCGCCTGCGCCTGCAGTATGGCCGCCTGTTGACTGCCAGCGATATGGCGGCTGCCCAGCAGCAGTTCGAGATCCTTTCGATGCAATCCCCCCGGGATGGTGACCTGCTGCTCTCCCTGGCCCTGATCAACCGCGAGGTCGGCGACGACCTGGCGGCCAAGGCCTACCTGAACCAGCTGTTGGCCCTGGAACAACGGATGGACGAGGCCCACTTTTACCTGGGGAGTATCGCCGAGGATGCCGGCAACCCGCAGGAGGCCGTCTCCCAGTACATGCAGGTACAGGACAGCCGGGAGTTTCTGGCCGCTAACAATCGCCTGGGGCGCATACTCATCGCTGCGGGGCAACTGCAGCGCAGTCGCGCGTGGTTCAACCAGCAGCGTGAGGAAAACCCGGGGCGACGCGAAACGCTTTATGGTCTGGAAGCGGATCTGCTGGTCCAGGCGCGCGCACAGGATGCGGCCGTGCAAGTACTAAACCAGGCCCTGGCGGAAATGCCGGCATCCACTTCCCTGCTGTACGCGCGCTCCCTGCTGCGCGAACAGCAGGGGGACCTGGTCCGGATGGAGAAGGATTTACGGGCGATCATAGCCAGCGACCCGAACAACACCACTGCCATCAATGCTCTGGGGTATACCCTGGCCAACCGCACCGAACGCTACACAGAAGCCATGGCGCTGATATCCCAGGCTCTGGCGCTGGACCCTGATGAGCCCGCCATCCTGGACAGCATGGGATGGGTACTGTATCGCACAGGACGCTATGAGGAGGCACTGGATTACCTGACACGCGCCTATGCGGCTTTTCCCGACCCGGAGGTAGCGGCGCACCTCGGTGAGGTGTTATGGGTAACCGGAGATACCGATGCCGCCACTGCGATCTGGCAGGGCGCCCTGTTAAAAAACCCCGATCACGAGACACTACTCAGTACACTGGAGCGTTTGGGCGTTAGTTCGCTGAAAGACCATCCGGTGGGCAGCGGTAACCCGATTGACGAGGTACACTAGATGTCTCGCGGCCTGCCTCTGGCACTGTCGGTACTGCTGGTGTTGGCCGGCTGCGCCGGTCAGGACACCCGGGAGGCGGGTTCCCTCAGCTGGCTGGAACACAGCAACCGCATGCAACAACTCAATCACTGGACGGCGCACGGCAAGCTGGCCCTGCACTCCGGCGAGCGCGCGGAAACGGCCGCCATCCTGTGGCAACAACATGGCCCGAGCACCCGATTACGGTTGAGTGGGCCCATGGGAGTCAGTGCCACCACAATTACCAGTGACGGTCAGCAAATGGAGGTACACCAGGGCAAAGAACGCAGAACCTTCGATATATCCACACCTGACGCCATCACCCTGAACACCGGTTGGGACTTGCCCCTGCACGCCCTGCCCTACTGGCTCAAGGGCATTCCGTCTCCCGACTCCCCGGCCCAGTTGCTTGAGCTGGATACAGACAGGAATCTGCTGCGCCAACTGCAGCAGGACGACTGGGAAGTTCACTACGAACAATACGAGCAATTTAATAACCTCACTCTCCCCACGCGCCTGCGAATCCAGCGTGACGCCACCAGTGTCCGGATGATTATTCGCGACTGGCAGGCCCTGCCCGGCTGATGATGACTACTCTCAGCCTGCTGTCGCCGGCCAAGCTCAACCTATTCCTGCACATTACGGGCCGCCGGCCCGACGGCTACCACCAGCTCCAGACCCTGTTCCAGCTACTGAACTGGGGGGACCAACTACACTTCACCCCCAACCACAGTGGCACAATCACCCTCGACAGCGCTGACCTGGGCATCCCGGTAGAGGAAAACCTCATTGTCCGGGCCGCCCGATTACTGCGCCACGGATCACGGGGCGCACATATCACCCTGGACAAGCACATTCCGGCCGGTGGCGGCCTGGGCGGCGGCAGCTCCAACGCTGCCACCACCCTACTGGCCCTGAACCACCTGTGGGGCCTGAATATGGCGCCAACAGAACTGCAGGCGCTGGCGGTTGAACTGGGCGCCGACGTCCCCGTGTTTGTAGGTGCTCGCACGGCCTGGGCGGAGGGAATTGGCGAAATTCTCACCCCGATTGACCTCCCCGAGCAGTGGTTTCTCATTGTTGTGCCTGATTGTCATGTAGCCACTTCGGAAATATTTTCCCACCAGCAATTGACACGCAACTCCCCGCCCATCAAAATGGCGTCCTTTTTTGAGGGGGACTCTCGAAACGACTGCCAGCGGCTTGTCAGGCGACTTTACCCAGAGGTCGATAAGGTGTTGAAATGGTTAGAAAATTTCGGGGAGGCCAGACTGACTGGAACCGGGGCGTGTGTATTCGCCGGCTTCAGCACGGCAACAGAAGCCAGGGCGGCCCAGCGACACCTGCCACATAAATGGGCGGGTATCGTAGCGCAGGGTGTGAACGAGTCGCCAATACTGAGGGCTTTAGTCTGACCCGACAGATTGATTGGGGCGTCGCCAAGCGGCAAGGCACTGGGTTTTGATCCCAGCATTCGCAGGTTCGAATCCTGCCGCCCCAGCCATACAAGGAGACTCCGATCCACCAGTTCAAAAAACTGGTGACCCGGAGCGCCAAATGCCAAGACACGTATCGCACAATTTGCATACGTAAAAAAGTTTCACCACAAATGATCCACAGGCAGGTCACCGTGTCCTCAAAAATGATGGTCTTTACGGGTAACGCCAATCCAGAACTGGCCCAGAAAGTCGCCAGCAGGCTGTATTTGTCTTTGGGTAAGGCAAATGTTGGTAAATTCAGCGATGGTGAGATCGCCGTCGAGCTGAACGAGAATGTGCGGGGCAAGGACGTATTCGTCCTGCAGTCTACCTGCGCGCCGACCAACGACAACCTGATGGAACTGATCGTAATGATCGATGCCCTGCGCCGGGCGTCAGCCGCACGCATCACCGCGGTAGTGCCATACTTTGGCTACGCCCGCCAGGACCGGCGCGTGCGTTCTTCGCGGGTACCCATCACCGCCAAGGTTGTAGCGGACATGATGGTGACCGTCGGGGTCGACCGGGTGTTGACGGTAGATTTGCACGCAGAACAGATTCAGGGCTTTTTTACCTGTCCGGTAGACAATGTCTACGGTTCACCGGTGTTGAATGACGATATTCAGGCTTGCCACTACGATAACCTGATGGTGGTATCACCAGATATAGGCGGCGTGGTAAGAGCGCGGGCGATCGCCAAACAACTGAACGAGGCCGACCTGGCGATCATCGATAAACGCCGCCCCGGCCCCAATGAAGCCCAGGTGATGAACCTGATCGGGGAAGTGGAAGGCCGCACCTGCCTGCTGGTGGACGACATGGTCGATACCGCCGGCACCCTGTGCAAGGCCGCGGACGCACTGAAAGAAAGAGGCGCGGCCAAGGTTGTTGCCTATTGCACCCATGCGGTGCTGTCAGGTAACGCCCTGGAAAATCTGCAGAACTCCCAGCTCGATGAGCTGATAATAACAGACACGATTCCTTTGAGTGAGGAAGCGAAGGCAGTTAAAAAAATTCGCCAACTCACCATTGCCGACCTGCTGGCCGAGTCCATGCGCAGGGTCGCCAACGAGGAATCAATTAGCGCGCTGTTCCAGTAAGGGGCAGCGTATACACCAACTCATTACGGCGCCGGTCGCAGGGGCTGTAATGACTTATCAAAGGAGTCATGACAATGTCTGACCAATTTGAACTGAACGCAGAAGTACGCGAGGACATGGGGAAAGGTGCGAGCCGCCGCCTGCGTCGTCTCGCCGACCTGGTCCCGGCCATCATCTACGGTGGCGAAAAGGATCCTCAGCCCCTGACCCTGGTGCGCAAGGATCTGGAAAAAGCGCTGGAAAATGAGGCTTTTTACTCCCAGGTACTGACTATCAAAATCGGCAAGGGCAAAGAGAAGGCCATCCTCAAGGATCTGCAGCGTCAGCCCGCCAAAGA
The DNA here is from genome assembly GCA_003646415.1 of Gammaproteobacteria bacterium. Classification (GTDB taxonomy): domain Bacteria; phylum Pseudomonadota; class Gammaproteobacteria; order Pseudomonadales; family Halieaceae; genus JBALVO01. Next base: position 2,443 of record QNFS01000092.1, on the reverse strand, counting down.
CAGCGTCATGCACGCCGACTTCCTGCGTGTTGACGACAAGGTAGCGATCAAGGTCCACATACCTATTCACTTCCTGAATGAAGACACCTGCCTCGGCGTTAAAGTACAGGGTGGCATAATCCAGCACCAGACTACTGACATCGAAATACAATGCCTGCCCGCGGACATCCCCGAGTACATCGAAGTGGATATGGCAGAAGTGGAGACAGGCCATATTATTCACCTGTCGGACATCACTCTGCCCGCAAACGTGACCTCCATAGCCCTGGCCCTGGGCGAGGATCACGATTTGGCGGTCGCTTCTGTTATCGCACCCAGAGGAGCCGATGAAGACCTTGAGGGAGCACCTGCAGAAGAAGCTGGTGAGGAAGAAGGTGAGGAAGAGGCTGAGGGCGGTGACAGCGAGGAGTAATCCTCGCTGCAGGATCTCACCGGCCACCGGAATCCACATTGACAGCCATCAAACTGATTGTTGGATTGGGCAACCCCGGTAGCGAGTACCGGGGCACACGCCATAACGCAGGCGCCGATTTTGTTGAAGAACTGGCCAGGCAGTGCGGGACCTCACTGCAGGGCGAATCAAAGTTTTTCGGCCTGGCCGGACGGGTTACTCTGTCTGGCCACGACCTGCGCCTGTTAATTCCCACTACCTTTATGAACCGCAGCGGCAAGGCCGTCGCGGCCATGACCGGATTCTTCAAAATAACGCCCGAGGAAATCCTCGTGGCCCATGATGAACTGGATATCCCGCCGGGGGCCGCTCGCTTTAAGCACGGCGGCGGTCACGGTGGACACAACGGCCTGCGGGATATCGTACCGGCCCTGGGCAACAACAAGGATTTTTATCGCCTGCGTATTGGTATTGGCCACCCCGGCCACGCCTCCAAAGTGACCGGCTACGTGCTGGGCGCCCCCTCACAGATGGACCGCAGTCATATAGATGCGTGTATCGATGAGGCCATCGCCGCCCTGCCCCTGCTGTTGAGCGGGGATGGCACCAAGGCGATGACCCGCTTACACAGTTTTAGCGCAGCCTGAGCTGCCAACAGCTATCAATAAATAAATACGGGAATCTCTAATGGGTTTCAATTGCGGAATCGTCGGACTGCCCAATGTGGGCAAGTCCACCCTGTTCAACGCCCTGACCAAAGCCGGCATCAGCGCCGAGAACTTTCCCTTCTGCACCATCGAGCCCAACGCCGGTGTGGTGCCTATACCGGACCCGCGCCAAACCAGGATCACCGAGATCGTCAAGCCAGAGCGGGAAGTCGCCACCACAATGGAGTTTGTGGATATTGCCGGCCTGGTAGCCGGCGCGTCCAAAGGAGAAGGCCTGGGTAACCAGTTTCTGGCCAACATCCGCGAAACAGACGCCATCGCCCATGTGGTGCGCTGCTTTGATGACGACAACGTCATCCATGTCGCCAACCAGATCGACCCCGGGGCCGATATAGAAATCATTAATACGGAACTGGCGCTGGCGGACCTGGAGAGCTGCGAAAAACAGCTGCAAAAAGTCATCCGTACCGCCAAGGGCGGCGACAAAGAATCGATCGCCATGAAAGCCCTACTGGAAAACAAGCTATTGCCACACTTGAACGAGGCCCTGCCGATTCGCTCCCTGGCCCTGGACGAGAACGAACAGGTACTGGCAAAACAGCTGTTTCTGTTGACCAATAAGCCGACCATGTACATCGCCAATGTGGACGAGGATGGCTTTGAAGATAACCCCCACCTCGATGTGGTCAACACTATCGCGAAGGAGGAGAGTGCGGTGGTGGTGGTCATCTGCGCCAAGCTGGAGTCAGAAATCATCGAACTGGATGACGAGGAGCGCCTGGAATTCCTGCAGGATCTGGGCATGGAAGAACCCGGGCTGGACCGGGTAATACGCGCCGGCTACCAGTTACTGAACCTGCAGACCTACTTCACCGCCGGCGTGAAAGAAGTGCGTGCCTGGACCGTAAAAGTGGGCGCCACCGCACCGAAGGCGGCCGCGGTGATTCACACCGACTTCCAGAAAGGCTTCATCCGCGCCGAGGTCGTCAGCTACGATAACTTCATCACCCATAACGGCGAGCAGGGCGCCAAAGACGCCGGTCGCTGGCGCCTGGAAGGCAAGGATTATGTGGTACAGGACGGCGACGTCATCCACTTTCGCTTCAATGTCTAAGCGGAGGTAGAGGACCCGGTAATACGAGGGCACTGAACCGGACTCCAAGTCTTGACTTGACCCACCAAAATCGGGAGAATGCGCGCCTCCTCGGGGCAGCTCGTCCCAGAGTCTGAAATGGCTACGTAGCTCAGCTGGTTAGAGCACAGCATTCATAATGCTGGGGTCGGTGGTTCAAGTCCACCCGTAGCTACCATTCTTTTTTTGTTATTTTCCTTTAGTTTTCATTAGGTTAGCACAGTTTTTGGGTTGTGAGAATCTGGTTGTTTT
>QNFS01000091.1 GCA_003646415.1 Gammaproteobacteria bacterium | reverse complement strand
GCTTCAGCTCCGCTGCCGCCGCATCTGCCAGCTCTGCGTCATTTAAAAGTGATACCAGTGTCTCGATGTTGTAGCCACCGTGCATGTTGCCCAGCAGCTCTACGGCCAGCCGGGTGTTGATCAGTGGGCATTCAACCTCGCCCCTGGCAACTGCGGACAGGAAGCCGGCCTTGACGTAGGCCGCCTCATCCACGCCCGGGGGCACACGGTTGGTGATCAGGTCCAGCAGGAACTCACCCTCGCCGGTGGGCGGGTTTTTCAGCAGTTCGACCAGCGCCGCAACCTGTTCCACGCTGAGGGGTTTGGGGGGGATGTTCTGGCTGGCGCGTTCGGCCACATGTTCGCGATATGCTTCAAGCACGGTAGAGCTCCTTTACGTTGCGTTGGCTGAATCCCCCGCGTGTCGATGTGGCAGGGCGATTGCGGTCGGGGTCAAATCGGGCGTGAAGTATAGACCAGAAGCGTATTAAGATAAATAAATCAACCGCTTATATCGTGCATTCACCGGGGTGATAACGTAAAATCACAATGGCTTGTACTCCCTGGAATGCCGTGGTAAATGCTTGATCATCCTGTTAAAACGCCTTGTATCGGTGTCTGTTCCACAGGTATAGGCGACCGTGTCTGTCGTGGTTGTAAGCGCTTCTCCCATGAGGTTATCGACTGGAACAGCTACACGCTGGAACAGAAGCGGGTGGTAGATAGCCGCTTGTCGGGTTTTCTTTCCCAGTGTGTCAGTAACAAACTGCGGGTAACTGACAAAGCGCTGCTACAGTGGCAGCTGCGTGTCCAGCAGATCAGTTATGTGCCTGACCACGATGAATATTGTGGGGCGTACAGTTTGCTGAAGGCGGGCGCCGGCCAGATTGAGAGTTCGAAAGATTATGGTTTTGAGGTGGACCGGTACTTTCGCAGTATTCCCCTCACTGAGCTGCGGGAGATTATCGACGGGGAATTTCTTCTCCTCTCCCAGGCCCACTACGACCGCTACATGCAAACTCCGGATATGTTCATGGACCAGGAGAAATGACAGTTGTGACTGATATCTCGCCAATACAGGCGTTTCTTGCTTGTGAGACACCTCGCAAGTGGGTGAATTGGGCCTTACAAAGCCCTGAGATTCTTTTGGTGGATCACGCCAACTGTGAAAAGAAGGCGGCTTCCACCGCCCTCAATTTAATGTACCGCTACGTGGAGCACCATAAGCTATTGACCAAGCTGTCCCGAATGGCCAGGGAGGAGCTGCGACACTTCGAGCAGGTCATCGCCATTATGAAAAAGCGGGGTGTGAGCTATCCGCAGTTGTCTGCATCGCGTTACGCCGGCCAATTGCACAAACAGGTGCGAACCTACGAGCCGGCGAGGCTGATTGATACGCTGCTGATAGGCGCTATCATCGAGGCCCGGTCCTGTGAGCGCTTTGCGGCGCTGATTCCCGAACTCGATGAAGAGTTGGCTGAATTCTATGCCTCGCTGCTGAAGTCCGAGTCCAGGCACTTCACGGATTACCTGAAGTTGGCGCAGGAGATCAGTTCACCCGAAGAAGTGGCCGCGCGCCTGCCTGACCTACTGCAGCGGGAGCGGGAACTTATCGAGGAGCCGGATACGGAATTTCGTTTTCACAGCGGCATACCAACTTAATGTGATATTTGCGCAACTTAACTTCATGCAATAGATCATTATAGTGTAATAACCTATTGTAATATATTGAAATAATTGAGTTCAATATTATTGGGTGATGCAGTTATCGCCCACCCCCGGCGATCCCAGTCTCCAAGCACCCAGCGCTGGCCAGTGCTGACTGTATGCTGTGCGGGGCGATGCGTGTGTCCATGAATTAGCTGTCTCACGCCGAAATCACGCATCACTTTTTCGACCTCGGAAGGGGTTACATCCATGATATCTTCGGCCTTGTTGCTAGTAGCCTCCAGGCTCTCGCTGCGCATCCGGGCTGCCAGAGCACGGCGCTGGGGAAGTTCCAGCGCCAGCAGTTGCGCCTGCCACCGGGGATCGCGGGCGCTGCGGCGAAATGCCTGGTACTCCTTGTCCCCGGTGCACAGGCTGTCCCCATGCATCAGCAGGGTGGGCTCGCCGTAGAGGTTGATAACAGTCGGGTCGGGCAACAATTGCGCACCTGCCATCTGACAAAACGCGTTCCCGAGCAGAAAGTCCCGGTTGCCCTGCATAATGAGGAGTTCAGGGCCGGCTGCGCTAAACTGCCGGAGGATGGTCGCAACCTCTGTAGCAAAGGGAGAGTCATCGTCATCACCAATCCAGGCATCGAACAAATCGCCCAGGATATACAGTCGATCGCAATTGGCGTGTGGGGGTAGAAACTGCGCCAGGGCCCTGATAGCTGCATGCCTGGCGGAATTCAGGTGTAAATCGGCAATGAACAGGGTGCTGGACACGGAGTGGCCAGTACGAGCTATTTAGTCTTCAACAATTTCCACGGATTCAATAATTACCGGATCGGTGGGCACATCCTGGTGGCCGCCTTGACTGCCAGTAGGCACAATGCGAATTTTGTCCAGTACTTCAGTGCCCTCCACGACCTTGGCAAATACCGTGTAACCCCAGCCCTGCATGTTTTTGCCGGAATGGTTGAGGAAGTCATTGTCTTTGACATTGATGAAGAACTGGGCCGTGGCGGAGTGTGGCTCCATGGTGCGTGCCATGGCAACAGTGCCGAAGTCATTTTTAAGGCCGTTGTCCGCCTCGTTTTCTACAGGCTCACTGGTGGGTTTTTGCTGCATGTTGGTGTCAAAGCCCCCGCCCTGGATCATGAAGCTGTCGATCACCCGATGGAAGATGGTGCCATCGTAGTAGCCGTCTCTGGCGTAATTCAGAAAGTTTTTGACGGTCTTGGGCGCCTTCTCGGCGTCCAGTTCCAGTTTGATGTCGCCGAATGTTGTGCGAATAATGACCATGCTGTCTTCCCTGTTGCCTGTTGCCTGTTGGTATGTGTGTAACGCTATGAAAAGTCGGACAATGATACGGGCTTTTGGCCGGCAGGAAAACATCCGATACAAAAGAAGCGGGACTCACACCCCATATTTGATACTGATTAAGTATGTGGCATTCGATTCTGACACTATCGATTTGACATTAGGCTATAATACGCGCCCTTTGAAATACCCGATTGCGAAAACATTATGGAAAATACGCCAGCCGGCAACTTTTTGCAGGCTATAGTTGCCCAGGACCTGGCCAAAAGCAGGGTGTCGGAGGTGGTGACACGCTTCCCGCCGGAGCCCAATGGTTACCTGCATATAGGCCACGCTAAATCAATTAGCGTCAATTTCGGCCTGGCTGAGACCTTTGGTGGTCGCTGCAACCTGCGCTTTGATGACACCAACCCGGAAAAAGAGAGTCAGGAATTTATCGAGTCGATCCAGGAGGATGTGCGCTGGCTGGGTTATTCCTGGGATGGTGAGGTGCGCTTCGCCTCTTCCTACTTTCAGCAACTTTACGACTGGGCGGTTTATCTGGTGGAGCGGGGCAATGCCTATGTCTGTGACCTCACTGCAGAGCAGGCCCGTGAATATCGTGGCACGTTGACAGAGCCGGGTGTGAACAGCCCATTTCGTGAGCGCAGCGTGCAGGAAAACCTGAGTTTACTCGCGGGTATGAAAGCCGGTAATTTTGGCGAGGGTGAGAAAGTGCTGCGAGCCAAAATAGATATGACGGCGCCGAATATGAATCTGCGTGACCCTATATTGTATCGTATCCGTAAAGTGACTCATCATCAGAGCGGAGATGACTGGGTGATTTATCCTACCTACGACTTTGCTCACGGCCAGGAAGATGCAATAGAAGGCATTACCCATTCCATCTGTACCTTGAATTTGAGGACCATCGCCCTCTTTATGACTGGTTTATAGAGCACCTGCCGCTGACCAGCAGGCCGCACCAGTACGAATTTGGCGGGCTGAACCTCAGTTATACAATAACCAGTAAACGTAAACTCAAGCAGTTGGTAGATGAGGGGGTTGTTTCAGGCTGGGACGATCCGCGCATGCCTACGGTGTCCGGAATGCGTCGTCGCGGCTATACGCCAGCCGCAATACGCAAGTTCTGTGACATGATTGGTACTACCCGCGGTGAAGGTGTGGTCGACGTGGCGATGCTGGAGTTTGCCATCAGGGAAGACCTCAACGAAAATGCACCGCGCGCTATGTGTGTACTGGACCCACTCAAGCTGGTGTTGACTGACTACCCCCAGGGACGGCTAGAGGAGTTGACAGTTCCGGCTCACCCCAGCCGTGAGGAACTCGGCAAGCGAACTGTGCCATTTACCCGGGAATTGTATATAGACAGGGACGATTTCCGTGAAGCGGCCAATAAGAAGTACAAGCGACTGGTGCTGGGCAAGCGGGTGCGCCTGCGCAATGCCTATGTGATAGAGGCCGACGAGGTGGTGAAGGACGCCCAGGGTAAAATACTGGAAGTCCATGCCCACACAATTCCCGATACAGTTGGCAGTGACCCCGAAGACGGCATCAAGCCCAAGGGCGTGATTCACTGGGTTTCCGCAACAGAAGGTGTGCAGGCGACAGTCAGGGTCTATGACCGGTTGTTCAACCACGAGTCACCCGACAGAGGTGATAAGGATTTTATGGAGTACATCAACCCTGAGTCCCGGGTGGTCGTAGAGCCAGCCTGGATCGAACCCTCTCTTGCCCGGGCAGCGCCGGAGCAGAACTTCCAGTTCGAACGCGAGGGGTATTTTGTCGCGGACCGCTATGATTACAGTGCGGAAAAACCGGTGTTCAACAAGACCATCGGCCTGCGCGATACCTGGAATAACTTGAAGGACACTCGGAAGCAATGAGCTTCACTGTGTATAACACCATGACCTCGAAGAAAGAGGTCTTTGAACCTCTGGTGCCCGATACCGTCACCATGTACGTGTGTGGTCCCACGGTTTACAACCTGGCGCATATCGGCAATGCCAGGCCGGTGGTGGTGTTCGACACCTTGTTTCGGCTGTTGCAAACTCATTACGCGCATGTCACCTATGCCCGCAATATCACCGATGTGGACGACAAGATTATTGCCGCGGCAAAAGAGGGCCATCGGAGCATCGAGTCGGTCACCGATGAATTCACCGCGAAATACCGGGAGGACATGGCCCAACTCAATACACTGCCCCCGACGCTCGAGCCCCACGCCACCCACAATATCGCGCCCATGATCGAGCTGACCAGAAAGCTGATAGAGAAGGGGCACGCTTACGAATCCGAGGGCCATGTGCTGTTCGCCGTGGAATCCATGGCAGATTACGGCAAGCTATCCCATCGTTCGCTGGACGATATGCTGGCCGGTGCCAGGGTTGAAGTGGCAGATTACAAGCGCCATCCCGGTGATTTTGTCCTGTGGAAACCCGCTGCTGATGAAGACCCGGGTTGGGACAGCCCCTGGGGCCGGGCACGTCCGGGCTGGCACCTGGAGTGCTCGGCAATGATTCGCGAGCACCTGGGAGAGACCATCGATATTCATGGCGGCGGCCGCGACCTCATTTTTCCCCACCATGAAAACGAGATCGCCCAGAGTCGCTGTGCTCACGGCGGCGAGTATGTGCGCTACTGGATGCACAATGCCTACCTGGACATTGACGGCGAAAAGATGTCCAAATCCATTGGCAATGTGCGTTCGGTTCGAGACCTGCTGAAGGTATACCGCGGCGAAGTATTACGTTTTGCGCTGTTGTCCGCTCACTACCGTTCCCCGCTGAACTTCTCCGCTGAACTACTGGATCAGGCCCAGGCCACGCTGGGTAGTCTCTACAGTACCCTGCGCGATGTGCAGGATATCGAGCTGGACGTGGAAGTCTCCCTGGCTGAGGAGCCTTTCTATCGGGCCCTCAATGACGATTTGAACACCCCTGTGGCCATCGCCGAGGTGCATGCTCTGGCGAAACAGCTACACAAGGCGTCTGCGAAGGAAAAGCCGTTATTAAAAGCGCGTATCCTCGCTGCAGGTAATCTGCTGGGTATCCTTGAGCAGGACCCGCAGGAGTGGTTGCATGGTGGTGTGTCTGATGACGTTATCTCTGGTGATGCAATTGATGCGCTTATCGTACAGCGGCAGGAGGCCAAGTTAGCCAAAGACTATAGTCGTGCGGATGAGATTCGCCAGGAGCTTATGGCTCAGGGCGTTGTGCTGGAGGATTCCCGTGAGGGGACCAAGTGGCGGCGCGTTTCTGAGTAATCAAAAGGGGCAGACTCGCTGCTGCCATCATCCCGGAGTCGCTTTCTACCGGCGAATTTCACTATAATTGGTCGATGAGTAAAATAAATCAGTTTCGTGAGTTGCTGGCAGAGAGCCGGCGGGCAGTGGTGTTTACCGGTGCCGGAATGAGCACTGAGTCGGGTATACCTGATTTCCGTGGTCCCGGCGGACTCTGGACACGAATCAAGCCGATCGATTTTCAGGAATTTATTGGATCGGATGAAGTAAGGCAGCGGTCCTGGGCACAGTGGTTTGAACACGGCAAGGGGCTGCGGGAAGCCAGGCCGAACGCGGGTCATCTTGCCATTGCAAGTCTGGTGAATAATGGCAAGGTATCTGCGGTCATCACCCAAAACGTCGACAATCTGCACCAGGAATCCGGAGTTCCAGCCGGTCAGGTGATAGAGCTACATGGCAATGCCACCTACGCGAAATGCCTTGACTGTGGCAAGACAATGGAGATGGATTGCCTTGAGCAGGAGTATCGCGACACAAACAGAGTTGGGCCGTGCTCAAACTGTGGCGGTATCGTCAAATCGGCGACAATATCGTTCGGCCAGATGATGCCGGTAGAACCGATGCGTCGAGCGAAGGAGGAAACTCTGGCCTGTGATCTTTTCATTGTTCTGGGATCTTCCCTGACCGTTTATCCTGCTGCCGGTTTCCCCGGTTTGGCGTACGACAACGGAGCAAAGCTGATCATTGTGAATCAGCAGGTCACCGATATGGATGCCGTGGCAGATCTGGTTCTTCAAGCAGGGATTGGTGAAACTATGACGGTGGTATCAGGGATAACGGGTTGATACAGATCAACTCATATCATACGATGGAACGGCCAAATCTAGTGCACTTTATCCTCCGCAGTACACTGGCTTCCGGGGCGCCTTGCAGCGAGCGAATCGAGAGGCTCTGAATATTACATTATGAGTAATGCATCCCCACTTGAGCATTCCATGCTCGCGACCTTTGTTCTACCTGTGGCGCAGGCCCTGCGAATGCAGGGTATTGACGCCCTGGAGGTGCTGGAGGATATGGGGATAGACATGGCCAAGGCAGCCAATCCGGACTGGCGGGTATCCCATGAGGCTTTTCAGTCCCTGTTGGGGCGCTGCGTGGAGCTTACCGAGGATGAGGCTTTTGGGCTGCTGGCAGCAGAACAACTGCAACCACAGGTATTGCATGGCCTGGGCCTGGCCTGGCTGGCCAGTGACACAGTCTACGCCGGCCTGGTGCGGATGGTCCGGTTTGGAAAACTAATCAGCACCAGCGCAGACTTGAGACTGGAAGAGCAGGGTGATCTTGTCCACGTTTACCTGGGACGCAATATGGCGATTGATAACTCTGTCGCGGCCGGTCGCGACTACGTGGTGGGTATGGTCACCCGTATGTGTCGCCTCACCGTGGGCGAGTTCCTGGCGCCGGTTCTCATTCATATGGAGCGCCCGCGACCTGAGGCCCCGCAGCGCTGGGAGTACATGTTATCAAGTCGCGTGGAATTCGATTGTGATATCACCCGCATTACCTGGTCTAGCGCCGACATCATGGAGCCACTGGTAACTGGTGACCCTGCGCTGGCGCGGGTCAACGATGAGCAGACCCGGGCTTACCTGGACAGCTTTCTGGTCCAGACTACATCGCGCGACGTGGTAGACAAGATTGTTGAGAAACTGCCGGATGGACCCCCCAACCAGCAACAAATTGCCGATGCGCTGCATGTCAGTAACCGCACCCTCCAGCGTAAACTCAAGGAGGAGGGCACCAGTTTTATGGATTTGCTGCGCGATACCCGGCTGCAACTGGCCCGCAAATACCTGCGCCAGCCCAGTCGCTCGGTAGTAGAAACCTCCTACCTGCTGGGTTTTTCCGAGCCCAGCACATTTTCTCGCGCGTTTAAGCGGTGGACTGGAGTGGCCCCGGCCGAATTTCGCGATACGCCTGTGGGCGAACAGCCAGCTTAATTTCACTTGAATTGATCCAGGCCACTTCCCAGTTTCCTCTCACGCTTTATAATGTCCTGATGTGCCAAAACAAGCAGGGGGGTTCAATATGGGCAAAATACTGATTATTGCCGATATCAAGGACAAGTGTTATGCCATACCCAGAGGGCTGCAGCTTGCCGCAAAGCTGGGGCAGGATGTTGAGGTAGTGGCATTCATTTATGCTCCCCTCAAGCAATTAAAGGTTGGTGCGGCTGAACAGGTGGATATTCGCCAGCGCCTGTTGGCCGAGCGCGAACAGGATGTTCGGGCGCGTATCGACAAATTCAGGCAGTCGGACCAAAAGGTAAGCCTGAAAGTGGTGTGGGAAAAAGATATTGACCGCTGGGTTCGCAAGCACTGTGTGGCTGAAAAATATCTGGGGGTTGTCAAGACCGGTAACCGCTCCGAGTCTCTGGTTCATACCTCTACGGACTGGCAACTGCTACGTGAGTGTCCCGCGCCTGTGCTGCTGGTTGCTGAGAAGAAGTGGCATCGCGCCAGGCCAGTGTTGGTGACGCTCGATTTGTCCAGTTCGCTGGCGAGCAAACGCGCGCTTAACCACAAAGTACTGGGCGCTGCCCAAAGGCTGGCCGAGGCTCTTGGTGTGGAACTGGAGATCATTACCGCCATAGAAATCCCCACCTTGCTATCAGACCTGGACCTGGTGGATCCTATCGCCTATGTGAAAGAGGCGAAAGAGGATATGAAGCCCCAGATCCGCAAACTGGCCGCAGCCTACGATATCCCCGAGAAGGCCTTTCACTGCAAGCGCGGCCCCGTGGAAAGAGTTATCACCAGTCGTGCCGCCAGGGTGCGCGCCCAGATCGTGGTGATGGGCACTGTCGCGCGCAAAGGAGTCAAAGCCCGGCTGCTGGGCAACACTGCCGAGAGGGTGTTGCGCCATATGAAGACTGATGTGGTGGCGATAAAACCCTGAGGATGTAATTTTTTTACGTTAAAAGTTTGCTATTTCCCCGAAACCTACTATGTTTTGTGTAGCACGTTGCATTCCCTGCACGTGCTAACACGTCCCCTGGCCGAGGTTTCTGCCCCGAAACAACGGCTATTTGGCCCGCAGTCATTATATGATTTGCGGGCTTTTTTATTGATAAAACAACAAGAAAAGACACTATCTTCAAGTAGTTTATAGGCTTG
>QNFS01000090.1 GCA_003646415.1 Gammaproteobacteria bacterium | reverse complement strand
CAACTTAGCATCTTTTTTTCAAACTAACCGCTATATTGGTTGGTTTCTTATATAACCGAAATGCGTTCCCGCGGAGACGCATTTCGGTTATCAGGCGACAATAAACCTGGCCAGTCGTGTCAGGCCATCCCAAACCACGATTCGAGACCCGACCCGCCACATGACCCCGCCACACAGATATATAATTCTTAGATGAAATTTTCAATGCTGCTGCAATACATCACCCCCCATCGCCGGGTATTGCTGGGTGTAGTGGCCCTGCTGCTCGCAGGCAGCGTGGTCATGCTTGCCCAGCCCTGGCTTGCGGGGCAATTAACGGCTGTAATACTCTCTGAAGAGCGCTCAAACACCTGGGGCATGCAAAACATACTGCTGCTCTGGTTAGTACTAATCATTATCCGCAGCCTGTTGGGCTTTCTCACCCAATATTCTATTGGCAGCACCGGGGAGATTATGACGGCCCGCCTGCGGTCGCGCCTTCACCAGCATTTACAGGCTCTGCCCCTGAGCTACTACCAACGGCGGCGCAGAGGTGATGTGCTGACAATACTGAGTAATGATGCCGCCATTATCAGTGGTTTTGTTACGGATACACTGGTGCAGCTGCTGCCACTGCTGCTCACCTTCACCGGTGCCTTTGTGATGATGGCCCTGACCGACCCCTTTATCGCCATGCTCACCGTTCTGCTGCTGCCCTTCTATTTTCTGTTGATGAAGCTCATCGGCAGGCGCATCCGCCCCGTCTCCCGGGCGTGGATCGACGCCTATAGTGATCTCATTACCTTCATCGATGAAAACCTGGGAATGCTGCCCGCGGTCAAGGCCTTTACGCGGGAGCCACACGAGAAACAGCGCTTTGAAACACACAATGCCGCACTCCTGGGGCTCTCCCGGCGGCAACTGTTTATTCAAGCGCTGCTCTCCCCCGCCGTGGGCCTCATGGCTGGCCTGGGCTTGTTGCTATTGCTGTGGCTGGGCACCACTCGTATGGCCAGCGGTGAACTCACCGCCGCTGACCTGGTGAGCCTGATGCTGTACGCCATGTTGCTCACCCAACCGCTGAAAAGCCTGGCCAATGTATATGGCCAGGTGCAACAAACCTGCGGAGCCGCCGAGCGGGTTATCGAGTTTTTGAACGAACAGCCAGAGCCGGAAGATGATGGCAAGCCGGCACTGCCCCCGGCACAAGGTGAGATTCGATTTGAGCGGGTTCACTTTCACTACCCGGGCGGTAAGCCGGTATTGCGGGGGCTGGACCTGCATATTGACGCCGGCGAGACCGTGGCGATAACCGGACCCAATGGTGTAGGAAAATCCACCATCGCCCATTTATTGATGCGCCTGGCGGATCCCAATTCCGGTCGTATTTTGATCGACGGCAGGGATATCGCCGAGGTATCGCTGGCCAGCCTGCGCGGGCAGATCGGGCTAGTGGCACAGCATACCTTGCTGGTGAACGGCACGGTGGCGGAGAATATCGCCTATGGGCAACCCCTGGTGGAGCAGGCGCAGATCGAGCAGGCGGCACGCACGGCCCATGCGCACGATTTTATTACGCACTTGCCGAAGGGCTACAACACGGTGATTGGGGATCAGGGCCTGCGGTTATCGGGTGGCCAGAGGCAGCGGGTTTCGCTGGCGCGGACGTTGTTGGTAGATCCGCCTGTTTTGATACTGGATGAGGCGACGTCCATGTTCGACCCGGCGGGAGAGGAGGGTTTTATCAACGAGTGCCGGGATTTACTGGGGGGGAAGACGGTGATATTGATTACGCATCGGCCGGCCAGTTTGGCCCTGGCAGATCGGGTGGTGGATATAGATGGGGCAGGTGCCTAAAATGATTCATTACAATGATTGCCAGCTTGCCTAAGCCAGCCTACCATACACCTAATATCAAATATTAGGTGTATGGTTATAGCCGAGGGCAGATAGCATGAAACAGAATACCGTACGCACCAATATCGTGCTGGACAAAAACCTGGTTGAAGCAGGTCTCAAGGCCACTGGCCTGCGCACCCGCCGGGAATTGGTGGATTTTGCCCTGAGAGAGCTGTTGCGCCACAAACAACAACGACAACTTCTAGAGCTTAAGGGAAAGGTGTGCTGGGAGGGTGACCTGGCGGTAATGCGCGATGGAACAAGCCAGTGATTTTGGTTGATACAAGCGTCTGGATAGATTTTTTTGCAGGCCGCGATCAGCCACAAGTGGCTGCACTCGAGCGCCTGATTCTTGCAAATGAAGATCTCGCCCTTTGCGGCATAATAGTAACTGAGATACTTCAGGGGATAAGCGATGATGCTACCTACCGACGGGTTCGCCGCTACCTCACTCCGCTGATAATGTTGCCGATGTCAGACACAGTATTCGTAGAGGCGGCTAATATATACCGCAAATTGCGCAACAAAGGTATTACCATTCGTAAATCCAATGACTGCATTATCGCTGCCACGGCATTGGATCATCGATGCGAGTTACTGCATAACGATAGAGATTTCGCGCCGATTTCAGAGCATCTTGGATTGCGGGTGGCGGGGCTACCTTGAGCACCCCCTCGAAATTGACCAGATTGGAGGGAAGGGGGTCAGGTCACGAATTGTGGCACTCTGACATTGACCAGGTTTGATGCTCCCGTTTTAGCTTTGCTCCCACACACTTTCTTCGAATGATTTCGGGAGGTGCTATGGCGAGCATATTGTGCCCGCAGGCCTTTTTAACTAAGCTGCCGCCTCAACTCAACGGTAGGCAGACCAATGATCGCCAGTGACAAAGACCCGACGAAAACCCAGGGAGAAGCCCTCTGTAAAAGCTGCGGCCTGTGTTGTTACGCCTTCCATAATCTTGGACTGATCGCCGATGAGGAAGAGCGAAATATCGTAGAAGCCTTCGGCGGCAAGCTTTTTACCAATGCCAGCGGCGCTTTGAGTTTCTCCCAGCCATGCCCCGCCTACCGTGGCTTGTGCACCGTGCACCCCGGACACCCCGCCTCCTGTCAGTCCTACCAGTGCAAGCTGTTAAAGAGAGTACTGCAGGGGGGTATACCACCCGAAGAAGCGCTGGAAGTTGTCACCAAATTAAAAGTTGAAGTGGCCCTGATCGACTCAGCTTTGAAAAAGACCATGGGGGAGAGAATCGAAATTGTTGATGATTATATTGCTAATTTTCTGTCACAGGCCGACGACGACAAGAGAATGGGAAACCCTGAATTATTGCTGCATTTCGGCGTTTATAAACATATGAGAAAGCGATATTTTGACTTGAGCGACTAATTAATTAGAGCCGATTCTAAAGTGACCATTTTCCTTATCACTCGGGTTCGGCGAGCTAGCAGTACTCGCCACAGATAACTTTTCGATTCGCGGGGCGCGATAGCGCTTCAGCGGGGGGTGACTACGCTTAAACTCGGTATGTGTTTTTGACGTATCTTGTTGACTTGCCATCAAATAGCGCCTCTGGACACCCTTCTAACTTAAAGGGAGTGACTGAATATCGGGCCAATTGTACCAGCTACAAATGCCATAAAACAATAGAGCGGTATATCACCAGCAGGGCTTCCAGCTTGTCCTGCGGGGCCATCTTATCCCACTGATTCCGTGTGTTTTCTATAGCTTGAAGCAATTTTTCCCTGTCGATATAGTCACTACTGGCTCCAGACTCTGGTGACTGAGCCCATGCATTTTGTGCGGAGTACATCAGGCGCTCCAACTCGGTAACCCGCGCATTTTCGTTCTTGTTAGTGTTTTTCACCACAGCATCTGGAACAATACCGCTGATGGCCAATCTAAAAATATGCCGGCCGCGCCCGTTATTACAGTACATATCCGATGGAAGACCCAGTGCGAACTCCACGATACGCCGGTCAAGCAGTGGGTACCGGTGTTCTACACCCCGAGGCAGAGCGTCGGCGGCCCAACTCTCTATACGCTCTACAATGTGGCCTTGATTGAGTAGAGCCAGCTGCCTGGACCTCACCCCCACGCGTGAAACATGGCCTGGTTCGGGCGCATTGCCCTGCGCGAAGCGGTTAAATTTTGGCGTAGCATATCGCAGGTAGTCCCAGCTAAATTGGCCCATCCCCATGGCGCGAAGATAGAGCTTCTGAGGCAAAACCGGAATAACAACGGTGCGATAAATCAATTTCAAAAAGCGCTTTGAATACTGAATTCTTCCTCCCGCCAACGCATATAATTGCCGGATTGCCTTCAGTGGGTTCACCCGCCAGAACAAATGTGCGTAAAAAGCCACGCCATTATTGGAGATCAGTTCATCCCCACCCCAGCCGGACAGAATTGTCCTGGATCCGAGATCTCCGGCTTCACCCAGCACCACATTTTCATACCAGAGATATTGGGTGTTGTTTACCATTAATGCCTGTGTACGGTAGGCATTCGAAACAAAATCCTGGCTTAATGCCACATTGGTAAGAGTTATACCTTCCTGTTCCGCCACCTTTCGAGCCAAGCCCCACTCAAAATATTCAGGGTCATCTAAACCCTCAGGTGCCGGCACCCAGTTAAACGTTGTGAGTGGCCACTTGGCGCCCTTAAGCTCTCTAGCGGCCAGAACACTGATGCATGAGGAGTCCAGGCCGCCACTCAGATGAGACACAACCGGGAAAGCGGAGCGCGTTCGATCTGAAACCGCTTGTTTCAGCAATATTAATAGCGCATCAGCATACTCTTGCTCTGTTTCAAACTTCACCTCTGCACAGTTCTCAGCGCGCCAAAAGATCTGCTCGCTCACACTCTGCGAAGTAAAACTAACCGTTGAGGCGCAGGGCAGTTTGCGAATCGCTCGATGAAATGTCCTCCTGGAATGCGACTCATCGTACAGATAGTAGAGCGCCCTGAGACTGTCATGGCCAGAAGGAACTCCGGTATGGGCCAATAGCGGACGGATATCATTTGAAAAAACCAGCAGGTCATTGCTCTGGTGATAATAAAGGGGCTTGATACCCAACTGATCCCTGGCGCAGAATATCTTCTGCTCGCACTCATCCCATATCACGTAGGCGAAATCACCCAACAGGTATTTCGGAGAACCGTCTCCCCACTTCCGATACGCCAGTAGCAGCAAATGGCTATCTGTGACCGTTTCCAGAGCATGCTGAATTTTTAATGTTTCTATCAGCTCAGCACGATTGTCCAAGCGTACATCAGCGGTAATGACCAGACGGTGCCCAATCGGCCCATCCACACAAGGCAGACTTTCCAATTTGGATTCCGGTGTATTCCACAACATGGTATGCCCAAGACCAACATTGCCTTCACACCAGATACCGTGATCATCATCGAACCACTGGGCGAATACCTGGTGCATGGCATCCAGGTCACCCTGGGTTACAGCTTTACCATCGCGATTGAACACACCGAAAATACCGCTCAATCAACTTGCTCCTCTTACGCTGCCTTATCCACTGTCGCTGCGGCGATGATAACAAAATGTGCGAGAGATCGGGGATAAGGGTTGCGGGATGCATCAATTCTAGACCTGACCCCGATCCCTTGGGTGACCCCGATCCCTTGAGTGAGAGAATTCAAATGCTGCGAGAGTGGGTGCAGATAGCCTCGTAGACTTCCTGTTGGCGGTCCAGATTCCAGGGGCGGTGGACGCGAAAAACCAGGGATTGGTCGGCGAGTTGGGCCAGCCAGCGAAGGCGTTGTTGTTGCAGGAAACTGAAGCTGAACAAATAATGGGGCAAAAGCTCTTCAAATTTCCGGAAGCCCGTTACTTCACTTATTTCCACAGCATCATCGGGCTCGCCCTGCTCCAGCAAATAGCAGGCGTGTATGGGCCTGGCGCAAGTGGCGAAATGCTCCACCGGGTAACCCAGCACTTCGACCTGACGGAAGGGGCGATGGTGCGGGTGGGAGGGCACGGCGAAAAACTTGCCTTCGTGCAGGAAGGTAGCCACCTTGTCATCGGAGAGCATGGGATGGCCCTGCTTGAGGAAATAATCCCCCAGGGTGGATTTGCCGCCGGTAGAGGGGGCGATGAAAAGAATTGGCTCATCGGCCACCTCCACCGCAGCCGCGTGGATGAAGTCATAGCCTCTTTCCAGGGTCAGGTACAGCGGCAGGAAGATGTGCACAAACCAGAACACCAACAGCTCCTGCGTGCACCCCTGCTCCGACTGGTAATACAGGGTGGACTCACCACCGCGCCAGTGAAAGTTCACCAGCCCGGCTACCCCCATCTGCCAGGGCTGGCCGGGGACACTGCGCTCAAGGGGGCGGTCACTGTACAGCCACAGTTCCCGGCTGCGGGCCTGGTGCAGCAATAAGGCCTCAGGTAGTTCCGGTAATTCGCCGGTATCGGGCAACTGTATAAAATCGAGAGCCTGGTGTTCCCCCGGAGCCACCGCGGCGAGGGGCACGGGCCGGCCGAACAGAGCTAAATCACTGAACACTTTTATCCCGTAAAGGCAATGCTCGATCACAAGCGTCCCCAACTGAAGGTGGATACCACGGTATACTCCTGGTGCCCGGCACCACCATTGACGATCACATCACCACACTGCAGCCAGGCGTGAGCGGCAAGGCCCGTCGGATCGGCGCCCTCCTCGCCATTCTTGCACACGCCCAGGTAGAACTGGCCGGGGATATTGCGCCGGGACAGCAGACGCTGCACCGTCAGCACTTGGGCCAGGCACAGACTCTGCCAGGGGGTATATTTGGCGGCGCTGGCCACCAATATGCCAATGCGGGCGGCTTGTTCGCGCTCTTCAAGTTCCACTGATATCGGGGGTACTATTTCCCTGTGGTGTTGCAGGGAAGCGGTCAGGCGCTTGAAGGAAACGGTGAGTATTGCGACACGAATCCACCCCAGCAGGAACCAGACCTGCACGAAGATCAGCTTCTGGCTGGCGTCCAGTGCCGCGAATTGCCTGACCCTATTGAACATGGGTAACGTCGGAGTGTCTCTACCTTCCAGGCTGATCACTTTAACCCGGGCGCCGGGGAAAAACAAAAGCCAGCCTAACTGGTCCCGGCGGTGGACCTGGTCGCTACCCCAATTGCTTGTCGGAGCCAGTCACCCTGGCCCTGGTGGCGCTACCCGGACTTCGGCTCTCACTTCAAAGTGTGTAAATTCATACTCCGGTGACCAGCCCTCGCCTATAAGCACAGACACTCCTTCCCCGGTTTCCCAAAAGCCGGTCAAGCTGACGTTATACTTCACATCCATGTATGTGAAGGAACCAACCACTTCATCAAAGCAGGAGCCGACATCCGCCGCAAGCAAATCGTCAACATCGATATCCCTGTCGTCATCAAGGTCCGCCAATACACCAACACGGAAACGATCAGCACAGCCACTCTGGTTTGGGAACGTGCCATTGTCAATACCATCCGGGCAGCAATCTGCAACAGGGGTGTTGTGCGTCTCCCACACATCAATCAGTAAGAACATCTCATCGCTATCCCAGACAAGCGCCTCGGTATTGGGGTCAAACAGTCGCAAGTGATAATTAACCCCCACGCGAGCCACCGGATCCTCGCCAAACATTTCAGGAATCGGGTTGTTGTAGTGAATAGTCCAGCCAATCACCTCACCCCTGGTACCATCATCATCGCCATTATCATCGGTTACAATCTCACTGATGGTTTCACCATGAATACTTATTATTCCCGGTTGCACCGGGTTTTTTTCACCGTAATACCTGCCAGGCGCTTTCCACGTCTTGCCATGCACGAGCGGCTCCTTCTGGTTAATCCCCAGAAGACTCGGGTAACGCGATATCGACCACCTGAACGATCCCATATCCTGGTGATCGTGTGGGGGCAATGGGGTCAACAGCACGTTGTAGCCAGGGTTTGGAAACCCCACATCAAGTTTGGAAAAACCACCGTAGGCTTCAAAATCCCAGGAGGTAACCGGGTACGCGCTTACCGAAGAAATGGCGCCAAGGAAGGCTGCGCCAATAGCTATAACGAGTTTTGATTTTTTCCTCATACCATTCTCTTCCTTTCTTCACACATCAAACCTTAACTATACAGCCTCAAATTCAATAATCCATTGCGCTATATCTAGCTTTCAACAAATTAGGTACGGCTGGTAAAAGGTGATCAGCAGAATGTGTCGATACTGTGACGAGGATCACGGTTCGACCGCCTTTGTCCCCTGGCCCGATTCAGTACTGCGACGGCAACAACCGGCCCCACCGCCACGATTTGCTCGATGATCTCAGGAAAACAAGGGGGCAGGTCTAGCTTTGAAGCACCTGACCACATCTGACGTGGAGATAACCATAAGCCAAGCTTAGAATCCCAACATCTTACTACTCGACTTGCACTGAGCGACAATGACACGCCCACTTGTTAGTAACACACTGAAATGATCACCTTGACAGAAGTTACGCTACTTGTACAATTGTCTATATGAATATTATCTCAGACACCAATATCTTCCTGGCAGTCGTATTGAATGAACCTGAAAAAGACACCATCGTTGAGCTTACAGCCAATGCCAATGCGGTATCTCCTGAGATTTTACCCTATGAAATTGGCAATGCGTTAACGGCTATGGTTAAACGCAGGCGGCTTACCCGCTCAGACGCCCTATCTGCTCTGGCAATGGCAAATTCAATTTCTGTCAGGCTCGTTTCAGTCGACATTCAAAAAGCTCTGGCGATTGCACTGGAACACAACATTTACGCCTATGATGCTTATTTTTTGCAATGTGCCAGAAAGTTATCGTGCCCGCTGTTAACTCTTGATAAAAGCATGAGGGAAATTGCACACACCCTTAATATTGATGTAATGGAGTAGCCTGAAATGAAAGTATTTACTTATTCAGAAGCTCGTCAAAACCTTTCAAAATTGCTGAAATATGCGCAGGTAGAGGAAGTTGAGATTCGCAGGAGGGATGGGACGGTTTTTTCTATAAAGTCTAAAACGGAGCAGCCGAAGTCTCCCTTTGATGTAATGGGTATTAATACAAAAGCGACAACTGAAGACATTTTGAGTGCCGTTAAAGCTTCGCGTGTAGCAAGGGGTCAGGTCTAGCTTTGAAGCACCTGACCACATCTGACGTGGAGATAACCATAAGCCAGGCTTAGAATTCCAACACCTTACCACTCGACTTGCATTGAGCAGCAATGACACGCCCACTGAGAATCGAATTCGATGGTGCGCTCTACCATGTCACCTCTCGAGGTGACCGGAAAGAGGCGATCTACGATGACACCAGGGACCGGGAACAATTCCTGCAGATTCTCGGCGATGTCATCGACAACTATAACTGGATTTGTCCCGCCTATTGCCTGATGGGCAACCACTACCACCTCCTGATCGAGACGCCGGATGCGAACCTGTCCAAGGGTATGCGGCAACTCAATGGCGTCTATACTCAGGCATCGAATCGCCGGCATGGGCGCGTCGGCCATCTTTTCCAGGGAAGATATAAGGCCATATTGGTAGACCGGGACGCCTACTTTCTCGAACTATCT
>QNFS01000089.1 GCA_003646415.1 Gammaproteobacteria bacterium | reverse complement strand
GTATCCGCTGCGGAAGTCATCATGACGGTGCTACATGCTGGCGGCAAATTTGACGACAATACCTACAAAGTCTCGGGTGGTCTGCATGGTGTGGGGGTTTCGGTAGTTAATGCCCTGTCGGAAGAGTTGGTGCTGACCATTCGCCGCGCAGGAAAAATGTACGAGCAGGTGTACCGACATGGTGTGCCTGACGCCCCTCTGGCGGAAATAGGGGTGACCGAAACCTCGGGTACAGCAGTGCGCTTCAAGCCCTCCTCCGGTACCTTCACCAATATTGAATTCCATTTCGAGCAACTCGCCAAGCGCCTGCGCGAATTGGCCTTTCTGAACTCCGGTGTGCGCATCGTTCTGAAAGATGAGCGTAGCGCGAAAGAGGAAATTTACCAGTATGAAGGCGGCCTGAATGCCTTTGTGGACTACCTGAACCAGAACAAAATAGCGGTTAACAAGCCGTTTTACTTTCAGTTTGACACCCGCGACAGTATTGGGGTGGAAGTTGCCATGCAGTGGAACGATTCCTTTCAGGAAAATATCTTTTGCTATACTAACAATATTCCTCAGTGCGACGGGGGTACGCACCTGGCAGGCTTTCGTGCCGCTCTGACCCGCAGCCTTAACTCCTACATAGAAAAGGAAGGGATGGCCAAGAAGGCCAAGGTGAATACTACGGGAGATGACGCTCGTGAAGGATTAACAGCGATTATCTCCGTAAAAGTCCCCGACCCCAAGTTTTCCTCCCAGACTAAAGACAAGCTGGTATCTTCCGAGGTGAAAACTGCGGTCGAACAGGTCATGAATGCTCAATTCAACGATTACCTGATGGAAAACCCCGCGGAAGCCAGATCTATTGTAGGCAAAATGCTCGATGCAGCCAGAGCGCGCGAAGCTGCACGTAAAGCCAGGGAAATGACCCGCCGCAAAGGTGCCCTGGATATTGCCGGCCTGCCAGGAAAGCTGGCGGACTGTCAGGAGAAAGACCCGGCCCTTTCAGAAATATACCTGGTGGAGGGCGACTCAGCGGGGGGCTCAGCCAAGCAGGGCCGCAATCGTAAGTACCAGGCGATCTTGCCCCTCAAAGGAAAGATCCTCAATGTAGAGAAAGCGCGCTTTGACAAAATGCTGGGCTCGGCGGAAGTTGGCACTATAGTGACGGCTCTGGGCTGTGGCATTGGTAAAGACGAATTTAACGCGGATAAACTTCGCTATCACAGCATCATTATCATGACTGATGCGGATGTTGATGGATCCCATATTCGAACCTTGTTACTCACCTTCTTTTTCCGACAAATGCGTGAGCTGGTGGAGCGCGGACATATTTTTATCGCGCAGCCACCACTGTATAAAATAGCCAAAGGCAAGCAGCATCAATATCTGAAAGATGACGAGGCGCTGAATCAGTACCTGACGCAATCCGCCCTGGAAAATGCATCCATTTTCGTCAACCCCGAGGCTCCGCCTATTTCCGGCAGTGGTTTGGAGGAGCTGGTAAAGCAGTACCGTGGAGTTGCTGCCACCATCGATCGACTTAGCCGTTTGTACGCTCCCGAAGTCCTGTGGGAAATGGTATACGGTGATTCGCTTGCACTGGAACAGATGCAGGATGAGCAGGCGGTCTCCACCTTCATAAATAAAATAAGTGAGCGCTTACTATCAGTGGCGCCCAAAGGTGCCCAATATTCTGTTGTTGTACGCAAAGATAACGAGCGGCAACTCTTCTTCCCTGTAGTAAAATTGCTGGCCCATGGGGTGGAGTCAGAAACCGAGTATCACCATGAGTTTTTCTCCTCTGGTGAGTATCGCAGTCTGATCGCGCTAGGTGAAACGACTAATGCCCTGATCGAAGAAGATGGTTATTTTCAGCGTGGAGAAAAGGTCCTGCATACGCGCCGCTTCGCCGAGGGGCTGGATTGGCTTATGAGCCAGGCGCGCCGCGGCTACTCCATCCAGCGCTACAAAGGTCTGGGTGAAATGAATCCGGAGCAGCTGTGGGAAACCACGATGGATCCGGAAGTGCGCCGCATGCTCAAGGTCACCATTGAGGATGCTATCGCAGCCGACCAGATATTCACCACCCTGATGGGTGATCAGGTAGAGCCGCGTCGTGAGTTTATCGAGGAGAACGCGCTGTCGGTGGCGAACCTGGATGTTTGACAGTGTAAGTGTTGATTCATGGTAACTCTAATGACCGCTCACTTCGCCAGACCCTAACTACAAAAATGGATCTTATTTCTCTGAAATACACTACCCGAAATGGTGAGTGTATCAGTTCCCTAATGCTGTCTGTGGAAAACTCTGGCACAACTCTTCCAATATCTGGATGGGTGGTCAGCGTCTCAATTCTGTCAATGATCTCAGTAACAAATTGTTGCCCCACTTTTGGAACACCTTGCTCTTCGTAGTATTTGCAGAGTTCCTGCAGGTCACTCACGGCTGACTCGGTTAAAGAGACCCTCACTTCTTAAGACCAAGAATCTCTTTTGCTTCACTGATATCGATGAACTTCCCCTCTCTAACCTCCATAAGGCCTTGTGCTACAGCCTGCATAAACTCAATTTTTTCTTCGCGGATTTCATATTCTTCTAACCCTTGAACGACAGCCACCCCTCTTCCTCGACTCGTAACCAATATGGGTCGTTTGGTGTCATTAGCTCGAGTTACTATTTTTCCAGGGTTTACTTTTAAATCGGATAAGGGCACAACATCTTCTGAGAACTTGGTCTGCATGTGATACCTCCATAATAAAGAATCTACAGACCTGACTATAGCACCTGTTAACAGGTATGGTAACTGTAAACGCTTTAAGAAGAGGTGCGCCTTGGCGCGTCCTTCTTCCTTGACTTGTTAGCCGCGATGTCTTGGAGGCTGCCGGATACATACTTATGTAGGATACTAGAAACCAGCGTCTGATAAGGCATGCCTTCCTCCATGGCGCGGGTGCGGCGCTGCAAACCTTCAAGGTCGTGCGTTGACAGTCGAATGTTAATTCTACGATCTTTCTTGAACGTTTCCTCTGCTGCGGACTGTAATTTCTTGAGCCGTTTTGGTGTAAGCTGTGACTTTAGTTTGCCATTTTCGAAGTCCTTCAGGATTTCACTCTCCTCGGCGCTAGGTTTCCACTTTTATTGACTTGACCCTGGTTTGCCGTGCGTCATTACTGTCAAGCAGTGTGGGGTCAGGCCCACCCTCGCCAATGTCGGCTACAGACTCCAGCCGGTCATTTTCTATATCATCGTGGATGGATTCCAGTGCGGCCATTTCTTTGTTCGCCTTAGTGGAAAGTTGTGCGAAACGTTCGACCTTGCCGTGCAGGCCCTGCTTGCCTACCAGACCTTTTACCGTGTCGTTATAGTGGTTGTTCGCTGCTTTTAGGGTGTTGCCCAATTTGTGCAAGCGCTCGGCGACCAGACAAACCTGGTTGTAGATGTCCCCTGCCCTGCTACCGATTTCCCTGGCTTCCTTGTTGCTCTGCTCAATCATCCACAGGTTGGCTACCGTGCGCAAAATGGGCATCAGGGTGGTGTGCGACACCATGATGACGCCTTTTTTGTAGCCGTAGTTGAATAAGTCTCTGGTGTGTTTCATCGCCTCTATATATGCGGGCTCTATAGGCATAAACATCAATACGAAATCGGGGCTGCCAATCCCTGGCAGATTGGCGTAATCCTTGGAAGATAAATCATCGATGTGATTCCGCACCGCCTGGGCGTGGGCATTGAGGGCCGTGGTGCGTTCCTCGTCGGTTCCGGCGGCGATGGCCCGATCGTAGTCCACCAGAGACACCTTGCTGTCAATAACCAGGTTCTTGTTATCGGGCAATTTGATGACGAAATCGGGCAGTTTGCGTTTGCCGTCCTCGTCCCTGAAGGCCGCCTGCGATTCATAGTGGTCGCCCGCCTGTAAACCCGCCAACTCCAGCGTGCGCTCCAGTTGGGCCTCACCCCAATTGCCGGCGGTCTTTTTATCGCCCTTTAAAGCCACCGCCAGGTTACTGGCCTGGCTGTTCATTTCCAGGCCTATATCGAGTACTTTTTGTATTTCCTTTTCCAGTGCGGTGTTGCCCCGGACTGACTCTGAGTGAACCTCGTTAATTCTACTTTGAAACCCGCTAATTTGCTCCCGGAATGGTTTTAGCATCGCCTCGAGTGACTCTTTGCTGGTGGTGGTGAAGCTTTTGCCTTTGTCTTCAAAAATCTTGTTGGCGAGATTTTCGAATTCCCTTTTCAGGTTCTCCCTGGTTTCATTCAATAGTTCTATTTGCTCGGCGTACCGGTCTTCCCGTTCGTGCAGTTGTGTTTGTAGCTCTGTATGCTCGTTAAGTACGGCGCTGTGCCGGGCGCTCAACGCCGCCAACTCGGATTTCAACGATTTTAGTTCGGCTAATTTTTCCCGCATCTGAAGGCTGGCCTGCTCCAGTTCGACGGTTTGGCCCCGATTATCGGCGCTGGAGCGAGCCAGGTCATCCCGTATTTTCTCTAGACTGGTGTTGAGGTTCTGTTGCTTGCCGGACAGTTGCGTGATGTGGCCGTCCCGGTCTTGTAGGCGGTGTCTCAGGTTGGAAATTTCAGCGTCCAGGGCACCCAATTTCAGGTCGCGCTGGTGAGATTCCTGCACCAGCTGCTGGTTTGTCGCAACCAGAGTGTGCAGCTCTTTTTCCTGATCCGCCAAATTTTTCTGGATGTTCCCCAGAGCCTGTCTGGCCGTGATACCTCGCCAGACACTCACAATCAACCCGATCAACACAATGACACACAACGCCATGCCCGCGATTATCAATGTGTCAGTCGTGAGCTTCATCGTCCCTCCCCTGTGGATGCCTGACAGTTTAAATCAATATATGGCATGGGAGGAGAATTATCCGCCAACTCGATCGAGGTATGTCGCGTAATCGGACATACCGTGGAGCGTTGGGGAAATCAGGTGCCCAGGATAGCTTTAGCGGCGTCCGCCAGGTCTCGGTACACGGGAACCTCCTGCGCGTACTCGAGGCTTGCTTCACCCGATTGCAAGCTGGTCAGCGTACCGGCGCCCTTGCCTGTTTTCACCAGTAACGGTTTGCAGCCATAAGCGCCAGCCGCTTGCAGATCCTTCATACTGTCGCCGACAAAAAACGCGCCCTGTGCCGACTGTTGTAGCTCTTGTTCTATCGCCCGTAACAGGCCTGTCGCCGGTTTTCGGCAGTTACAGCCCTCCTCGGGCAGGTGTGGGCAATAGAAGATGCCCTCGATAGTGCCGCCGCACTTTTCTACCTGCCGACATAGCAGGGCGTGAATTTCTTCCAGGTCATCGAGGGTGAAAAACCCCCGGCTGAGCCCGGATTGATTAGTGGCCACAGCGATGCAATAACCGGCCCGGGACAGGTCGGCAATGGCCTCTATACTGCCGGGAATCGGCACCCAGTCGTCTACACAACGGATGTATTTATCCGAATCCTCGTTGATAACACCGTCACGATCCAGGATTAACAGGGGCATTGGCTATTTGCTGACAACCAGTTGCGATATGTCGGCAACTTGCAGGAATGTGTCGCGTAAATCCTTTAGCAGGTTGAGCCGGTTGTTGCGCAGCGCCTGGTCTTCGGTGTTCACCATAACACCATCGAAAAAAGCGTCTATCGTTGTTCTCAAGCCGGCCAGGCAGGCCAGTGCTTCGGTATATTCATCCTTGTCCAGATGGCTCTGACAGGTTTGTGCTAATGCCTTGAGTTGTTCTGAAAGCGCCTGCTCTTCTGGCTCTACGAGTAAGTTGGCGCTTACATCACTAAACAGGTGGTTCTCTTCAAGCTTTTCCAGAATGTTGGAAACACGTTTGTTGGCCGCGGCCAGGGCCGGGGCTTGTGGCAGTTGGGTAAAGGCGTGCACCGCATGTACCCGGCGCTGGATATCCAGGGGCCGGCTGAGGTTCCTGGCGCTGACGGCCTTGAATACCTCCGGGGGAATTTTTTCTTCTTCGTACCATGCGCGGAAACGTTCGATCATGTAATCGAACACCTGCCCGGGGGTGCCGTCGGCGATTATGTTCTTTGGGTATTGAGCCGCCGTCAGTTCCAGGCACTCGCGCAAGTCGAGATCAAGGTTTTTTTCGACCAGTATGCGCAATACCGCTAACGATGCCCGGCGCAGGGCAAAGGGGTCTTTGGAGCCGGTGGGAGCCTGGCCGATACCGAATATTCCCACCAGTGTGTCCAACCTGTCGGCCAGCCCCAGTGCGCAGCCGGTTAGTGTTTGTGGCAGACGGTCACCGGAAAATTTCGGCCAGTACTGTTGGGCCAGGGCTGAGGCCACTTCCGCCTCCTCACCATCGTGTAGCGCATAGTAGGAGCCGGCGATGCCCTGCATGTCAGAAAACTCCAGCACCATGTCGGTCACCAGGTCAGCTTTACTCAACAGGGCGGCACGCTCAGCAAGCTCCCCAGAAGCGCCGATGCGGGTGGCCAGTGCGCCGGCCAGTTTCACCACTCGCTGGGTTTTGTCGCTTAAAGTACCCAACTGTTGCTGAAACACGATGCTTTCCAGCTGCTGTACACGGTCAGCCAGGGGGGTCTTCTTGTCGGTTTCAAAGAAAAACGCCGCGTCTGACAGCCGTGGCCGGATTACTCGTTCGTTGCCGGAGATAACCTGCACCGGATCTTTGCTTTCTATATTGGAGATGGTGATGAAGTTGGGTTTGAGCCTGCCCTCCCCGTCGACCAGGTGAAAGTACTTCTGGTGTTCTTTCATGGATGATACCAGGGCTTCCGGCGGAACCTCCAAAAAACGCTCTTCGAAAGAACCGGTTAGCGCTACCGGCCATTCCACCAGCCCGGTCACTTCATCCAGCAGGTCCTGGTCGATTACCGCCGTTGCCTGCAGCGCGCTGGCCTCCACTTCAACCTGGTCGCGAATCATTTGCTGGCGCTGCTCGAAGCTGGCTACCACTCGGGCATCCGCCAGTGCATCGATATAATCTTCGGGCCGGTCCAGTGTGATAGCGCCACTGCTGTGGAAACGGTGACCCCGGGTGGTGTTGCCGGTAGTGAGGCCCAGTATTTCCCCGTGGTCGAAATCCTGCCCCAGCATTGCCACCACCCAGTGCACAGGTCGAACAAATTCTACCCGGTTGTCACTCCAGCGCATCCGTTTGGGGATTGGTAGCGCCTGCACGCTACCCTGGATAATATCGTTGAGGCAATCTTTGGTGGTAACGCCGCCAACTGTGCTGCGCAGCCCCAGCCTCGGACCCTTGGGTGTATCTATGGTCTGTAGCTGATCTGGTTCCACCCCCTGCTTTTTGGCAAAGCCGGCGGCGGCGGGGGTCCAGTTGCCGGATGCGTCCCTGGCGCGCTCCAGCGGCGGGCCCAGCACTACTATGTCCTTGTCCGGCGCCTCCAGTTGTACCTCTGCAATCAGTACAGCCAGGCGCCGTGGCGAGGCGAACCATTGCACTTCACCAAAGCCCAGCTCCCGCTGTCGCAGGCCTCCGGTAATGCCGTCGCGAAAGGCCAGCCCCAGTGATTTGAGCGCCTTGGGGGGAAGTTCTTCAGTCCCAAGTTCCACCAGCAGTGTTTCTGTACTCATGGCCTAACCTCCGCTTGTATTCGGTCCAGAACTTCTCGTCGCAACGCATCTGTCGCCAGAGGGAAGCCCAGTTCGGCACGGGCATTGAAATAAGCCTGGGCCACCGCCCGGGCCAGAGTCCGTACACGGAGGATAAAGCGCTTACGCTCAGTTACTGAAATGGCATGGCGGGCATCCAGCAGGTTGAAGGTGTGAGAAGCTTTCATCACCATTTCATAGGCGGGCAGCGGTAGGTTCTTTTCCACCAGGCGCCGGGCTTCTTTTTCATACTGGTCGAAGAAGCCAAATAAATATTCCACATTGGCCTCTTCAAAATTATAACGAGACATTTCCACTTCATTCTGGTGAAAGACATCACCGTAACTCACTTTACCTGCGGGCCCGTCGGCCCACACCAGGTCGTAGATACTGTCGACGCTCTGCAAATACATGGCGATGCGTTCTATACCGTAGGTGATTTCGCCGGTCACGGGGAAACATTCAAGCCCGCCGGCCTGCTGAAAATAGGTGAACTGGGTGACCTCCATACCGTTAAGCCAGACCTCCCAGCCCAGGCCCCAGGCGCCCAGGGTGGGTGATTCCCAATTGTCTTCGACAAAGCGTATATCGTGGATAGTGGCATCTATGCCCAGGCTGGCCAGCGATTCCAGGTAAAGTTCCTGAAAGTTCTCTGGTGACGGCTTCATGGCGACCTGGAACTGGTAGTAATGTTGCAGGCGATTCGGGTTTTCTCCATAGCGCCCATCGGTGGGCCGGCGGCAGGGTTGCACGTAGGCGGCGTTCCAGCTTTCCGGGCCCAGTGCACGCAAGAAGGTGGCCGGGTGGAATGTTCCCGCACCTACTTCCATATCGAGGGGTTGTAAAATCACACAGCCCTGATCCGCCCAGAATTGCTGCAGCTTTAATATAACTTCTTGAAATGTAAGAATTTTATTGTGTATTTGTGCCACCGGTATGCCTGTGAGTTCAGTGCAAAAAGCCAGCTATTATACAGTCTCTTTTGGCGGCATAATATGCACTTTCCCTGAAAGTGAAATTCTTCCATGGATGCGCTAAAGGTGATGTTGGTCAAGGCGACTCTACGCTTGAGTTCTGTGCTTCCGCTGGGGTTGGCGCGGGCCCTTGGCCGGGGACTAGGGCTGCTGTACTGGTTGGTTGGTGGGCGTGATCGCCAGGTCACCGCAAGGAATATAGAGCTCGCTTTTCCCGACCTCGCACCGCCTGAGCAGGGCAGGCTGGTCAGGCACAGTATGTATGCGACAGGGGAGTTGGTCGTGGAAATGGGCCACATCTGGCTGCGACCCTGGTCTTACGTATCTACCCTGATCAAGGCAGTGCACGGTGCAAGCCGGATCATTGAGGCCCAGGCCAGTGGGCGAGGTGTGGTTGTACTGGCCCCACACCTGGGTAATTGGGAGGTTGTTGGCCTGCACCTGGCCGAGCTGGGTAATACGGTATCCTTGTATGAACCACCCAGGTTTGCCGGGCTGGGGCCTCTTATAAAGTACGCGCGGCAAAGTAGTGGCGCGACCCTGGTGCCAACCAACAGGGGCGGGGTGGCCAAATTGCTCAAAACTCTCAAACATGGGGGTATTGCCGGAATTTTACCGGACCAGACACCGGCCGATCTCAAGTCAGGGCAAAACGCCCTGTTTATGGGTATTCCCTGCTTTACGGGCACCTTAGCCATCAATTTGATCCGGCGCACTGGCGCGCTGGCGGTTTTTGGCTTTGCCCAGCGCGTACCGGGGGGCTTTGTACTGTGTTATAAACCGGCCGAGGATGCCATTTATAATGCTGATATCGCCGTGTCACTGGCGGCGCTAAACAGGGGAACCGAGGCCTGCCTGCATCAGTGTGTAGATCAATACCAGTGGGAATACAAGCGGTTCAGGGTGCGGCCCAGGCAGGGCC
>QNFS01000088.1 GCA_003646415.1 Gammaproteobacteria bacterium | reverse complement strand
CGCATGCTGGTGCAGTTGCTGTTGATTGGCTATGTACTGGCCTGGTTATTCGGCGCGGATAACGGCCTGCTGATTCTACTGGTGCTGGCGATCATGCTAATCGCTTCCAGCTGGATCGCCATGGGGACTGTTAAAGAACATCGATGGCGGCTGCTGGGCGCGTCTCTGGGCTCAATTACCATCGGTGGTGGTGTGACCCTGGCGCTGATCACCCAGGTAGTGTTGCAAATGGAACCCTGGTACTTGCCGCGCTATATGATTCCCCTGGCCGGGATGGTGTTTGCCAATGCCATGACCGCCGTGAGCCTGGCAGCGGAGCGTTTGTATGCGGAGCTGGGTCACGGTCTCAAATGGGAGGAGGCCAGATTGACGGCCTACCAGGCGGCGATGATTCCAGTGATCAACTCACTGTTCGCGGTGGGGTTGGTGTCCCTCCCGGGTATGATGACCGGCCAGATCCTGTCTGGCGTATCCCCGCTGATAGCGGCGCGTTACCAGATCATGGTCATGTGTATGATTTTCGCGTCTGCGGGCATATCCACAGCGATCTTCCTTACCCTCAGCCAGCGGCGGACGGCCACTGCTGCACAGTCAGGGTAGAGCCACTTCCCTGGCCACGTCGGCATCCCAGCTCGCGCTATCGGGTAATGCATCAAGATTCTGTGTCATGTCCAAAAACATACCGGGATAGTGTTCCTTGAGCACTGCGAACAATTCATCAAAGGGTAAGTCGAGGTGCTCACCCCGGTCGTTGATGTATTCCATGTGCTTGTTACCAGCCACATCGAACTCGTGATAGAGGCTGTCTTGCGTACCGTCGAATTCCAGTGGGTGCAGACCGAACTTTTCACACAGTTCAATATTAAAGGCCGGGGTGGCTTTGACCCAGCGTTTATTCAGGTAGATAGACGTGTAGCCATGAAAATAAAATACATCGCTATTCATAGTGGCGCGCAGGCGCTCGGTGGACAGGTGGTTGCGTACATCGGCAAAGCCAAGTCGGGCGGGAATACCAACCGACCGACAAAGGGCGGCGAGTAAAATTGATTTAGGCACGCACCAGCTTTCACCCGTTTGCAGCGTGGTGCTGGCGAGAAACGCCTCCACTGTGGTGCTGAATTCGTACGGGTTGTAGCGAATTTTATCGCGTACCCAGTAGTACAGGGTAACAGCGTTTTCCTGGTCACTTTTCCCGCTATCTATAAGGGACTGCGCCAGTTCCACAATTTTTGGATGGTCGCTGTTGATGCACTGGCTGGGTTGCAGGTAATCTTCGAGGGTATGGTCGATGCTCATAGGTACGATAATCCTGTTCGGCTATTCATGTTCATAAAAAAATAGAGCGAGCATATTACCTTGTTGGTAATCACTTAACCTGGAAATTTCACCAAAGAGATAGAAAACGTCGGAGAAGATAACGGACATGAGTTCCAGTCACTGCCTTCGTATAGTATACCGGTGTTGTATCTATAGATGTTTAGAGAGGCTGATCGCCCCCCGCACCTGCCCCAGGTTATAGCCGGTAGCCCAATCGTCAGGGTAGTATTGCTCCAGGGTGGCTCGCACTGGCTCCGAGAGGTTCTCCCCGTGGCACGTCAGGCAAATGGCCTCCACGCCCTGGGCCTGCATGTAGCGGTACCGCCCGTTGACGGTTTCACCGTAGTTGATAGCCGCAGCAGGTTCTCCAGCCGCCTGGCGTTGATCGAACTGCTGCAGGACTGCCTGCTCCCACTTATCCGGCTGAGCGCGACTGGCATTGCGCGACTTCAGACTGACCCGTCTTACCAGCCACCCGGACTGTGCAGTCAGCGAATCAGCTATCCTGGGGGCAATGTTGGCGCAGACTTCAATGGCGTGTGTGGGGCCACCTGCAGCCATGGCTTTTTTTAGCTGTGGTTTGAGCTGCCCTGCAAACTGTTGCGCCAGTTGGCGGGCACCCTGCTCCAGTGAGGCATTTTCTGGCTCGCTGGCCAAAACGGTAGCCGCGCTGGCGATAAGCAGTGACAGAAATAAAAGACGATACATAGCGTGGCCACCTCCACCGTGACTGCGCAAAGCATAACCGGATTATTTGCTCTACTCTATGACTTATCTCAAAAGAACCCCAAAGTATGGACAAAGTGCGCATTCAGAGCCTCCCAGTTCGTTCGCCGCAAGGCGCGGTTCACCGGGAGTGTCAGGTAGGCTCAACGTAGCCTATACTGTATTGTGACCAGGTGGATAACAGATGCCATACAGTAAATTGATCAAATGCCTGCTGCTTCTGGGCGGCCTGGCGCTGCTCTCGGCCAACAGCCGCGCAGATGCGTGGCTGGTCGACGTGGAGGGCGCCATTGGGCCGGCCATCGCCGATCATATGGTACGGGGTCTGGAGCAGGCGCAGGAAGCGGATGCGGAGCTGGTGATTCTACGCATTGATACCCCCGGCGGCCTGGACACCTCCATGCGCCAGATGATCAAGGCCATTCTCGCTTCACAAATCCCTGTAATCGGCTATGTCTCGCCCAGTGGCGCCCGCGCAGCCAGCGCCGGAACCTATCTCCTCTACGCTACACATATCGCAGCCATGGCCCCCGGCACTAATCTCGGGGCGGCGACGCCGGTGCAGATAGGCTCGCCCGGCCTGCCGCAACTGCCAGACGATAAAACGAAAAAAGAGGAGGGGGAGGGGAAGAGCGCGCCACTACCGGGCAGCCCTATGGAGCGCAAAATCGTTAACGATGCGGTGGCCTATATCCAGAGCCTGGCCCAATTGCGTGGGCGTAATGCCGAGTGGGCGGTGAAGGCCGTGCGTGAGGGTGCCAGTCTCTCGGCGGCAGATGCTCTTAAAATGCATGTTATCGACATCGTGGCCGGTTCCGTCAACGATTTACTTGAGCAAACGCACAACCGTGAGATTGAACTGGGCAATGCCGTCCAGACCCTGGATAACGAGGGCCTGGCCGTCTACCACCACCCGGTGGACTGGCGCAGTGAATTCCTGGCGGTGATTACCAATCCCAATATCGCCTACGTACTGATGCTGGTGGGTATTTACGGTCTGATCATTGAGTTTTACAATCCCGGCTTTGGCATACCCGGTGTCGTTGGCGCAGTGTGCCTGCTGCTGGCGCTATACGCTTTTCAGGTGCTGCCCATCAGCTATGCGGGCCTCGGTCTTATCCTGCTGGGTATCGCCCTGATGACGGCAGAGGCCTTCGCTCCCAGTTTTGGTGTACTTGGTCTGGGCGGGATCGTCGCCTTTGTGGTGGGCTCCATCATGCTGATGGACACGGAACTGCCTGGCTACCAGATTGCCCTGCCGATGATTGTGGCTTTTGCGGTCTTCAGTGTCGGCGTGCTGGTGTTTGCCCTGGGCCTGATTATGCGCGCGCGGCGCCAGGCAGTCGTTACTGGTCTGGATCACTTATTTGGTGCCAGGGCCGCAGTGGAATCGGTCAGTGGTGATGTGGCCTGGGTACGACTGGACGGCGAGTTGTGGGAGGTGGCCTGCGAGGATACGCTGGCGCCTGATGACTCCGTGACGGTAAATACAATCGACAATTTAGTCCTGCAAGTGAGCAAGGACCAGTGAGCAATTAAGAGAGAGGGAATAAATAATGTTTGATTTGCAATATTTCGGGGGAGTCATCCTGTTCCTGGTGCTCGCACTGGGCTTCTCCATGTTTCGGGTGCTGCGGGAATACGAGCGGGGCGTAATCTTCATGCTTGGTCGCTTTTACAAGGTGAAAGGTCCGGGGCTGATCATTATCATCCCGGTATTGCAACAAATGGTGCGGGTGGATTTGCGTACCGTGGTAATGGACGTGCCTACCCAGGATGTGATCTCCCGGGACAATGTTTCGGTACAGGTCAATGCTGTGATCTATTTCCGGGTTATCGATCCGGAGCGGGCAATTATTCAGGTGGAAAATTTCCTGGAGGCCACCAGTCAGTTGTCCCAGACCACGCTGCGTTCCGTGTTGGGCCAGCATGAACTGGACGATATGTTAGCCGAGCGGGAAGGACTCAACGCCGACGTGCAAAAAATCCTCGATAAGCAGACTTCTGCCTGGGGTATCAAGGTAGCCAATGTGGAAATCAAGCACGTGGACCTGAACGAAACCATGGTGCGTGCCCTGGCCAAGCAGGCCGAGGCCGAGCGCGAACGACGCGCCAAGGTGATCCACGCGTTGGGTGAGGCGGAGGCTGCGGAAAAACTGGCGGAGGCCGCTCGTGTGCTGGCCAGTCAGGACCAGGCCATCCAGTTGCGTTACCTGCAAACCCTGGTGGAGATTGCTGGCGACAAGAGCTCCACCCTGGTATTCCCCGTACCGATAGATTTAATGCAAAAGCTCAAAACCTGAGAGCCGCTTTGTGGCCTGCAGCAGGGTTGCTACAGCGTGCTTTTCTAATAAATCCCGGGCAATAATCACTCACTGGATTGACCTGCCCGGACACCTGTAGTCAATGACACAGCAGAAAGCCCAGGCCTGCACCTGTCGCCATCAGTACAAAGCTGGCCAGGCAGGCTACCTGTGCGGGGATCAACTTCTTCGTAACGCCATCACTTTTCAGTAACCGCCAGGCGGAGAAGCCGGCCGGCGCGACACCCAGAAGCCCCCACAATAATCCCCGGGCCCCGGGGTAGATCACAGCGGTAAGCACCAGCCAGATGTATCCCGCAGTCGGTATCACTACATACCACAATGCGGCCCGCTGCCGCCCCAGACGCACCACCAGGTTTCGTTTGCCGGCCTGCCTGTCCGCCAGGTAATCGGGGAACTCATTGATCCACAGGAAGGCCGCCACCAGGAGACCCAGGGCCAGGGATGCGTGCAGTAGTGGGGCGCTTAAATATCCGGTCTGCACAAAGTAGGTGCCACACACCACCAGTGGCCCGTAGGCCAGGGCGACCGCAAACTCTCCCAGTCCATGATAGGACAGACGAAGGGTCCCTCCGTGGTAATACCAGGCCAGGCCTATACCGATAACACCTGGGACAAGTACCCGCCAATCCCGCAAGCCTGCAATTATCAGCCCGATGATGATCGCCGTCAGGAAAAACACCGCGGCTATCGTCCGGGTTTGATTATGGGTCAGTAGTTCGTCTACCAATACCCGCTTGCCGCCCGAAAAGGGGCTGCGGTCAATAGCGTCTACGGCCAGGTCTGTACCGCTGTCGTAATCGACCACCTCGCCCGAGGCATTCTTTGCCACTTCCACGCAAAATACCCCGAGTACTGTCAGTGCCAGCCAGCCCCACGCCAGGTGTTGATCGGCCGCAGCCATACAGGCGCCGAGGAATATCCCTGCAAAAGAGGCCAATGATATCTTTGGGTCCGCAAGGCGCCAGAAGCCTCGCCAGAAATTTGGAGTCATTTAATCTTCCGGGGAATCGGTGTCCGGGGCATCAAGTGTGAGGCGGTCTTCGCCAAACCAGGCTTTGATCCTGGCCGCGGTCTTTTTTCGTACATCGTCGTTGATGTAGGTGGCCACTGCGGCGATCGCCAACGCCAGTACGCCGAGGTCGTCAGCATAGCCGACGGCGGGTGTCAGGTCGGCAATGGCATCCAGCGGCACGATAAAATAACCCAGCGCTCCCGCGATGGTCGCCTTGGCCCAGGCGGGCGCTTTTTCCTCTTGCGCGGCGTAATAGAGCAGCAGGGCTTTCTCGACCACTTCTACGCCGGCGGATTTGGCATAGTACTTCAGTTTGCTCCAGAAGCCCTGTTCCGAAAAAGCATCTTCAAATTCGTTGTGGTCGCTCATATACCGGTATACTCCATCACCCAAATAACCAGGGATTCAACTCATCCCGGTTTTCAACAATAATCTGTTGCGCCATAGGATCCTCCAGCTCTTCTTTGGGATCTACATGCAGTAATTTCAAGGCATAGGGCACCAATTTGGCGCGGGTAATGACTTCCAGTGCACCATTTTCCATGCCGTAGTCCACTTCCACGACTTCCCGCTGATCCCGGTTCAATCGCGGATCGGGGGCGATGCGAATGGTGATGGTGGTATTCCACTCGGTATCGCCGGCTATTCCGTGTTCGGCATCATCCATGATTTCCGGAATGTCCCGAAACCGGCTCAGTACAAAGTCCCGGTATTCCTGATTCTTTTCACACCATGCGCGCACATGCCAGCGCAGACCGGTGTAGACCAGGGTGTGGGGGACGATGATGCGTCCTTCACGATCGGGGTTGTTGATGGAGACATAGTCCACATCCAGCCGCTTTTGCTGGCGGGCCGCCTGCATGATGGGGCGCAACACCTCGGGTTTTACGTCCCGTACCGGCAGGGAGAGTACCTCGACATTGGCCATGTTGAGTGACAACGACTCAAAGACATTCATCAGCTCGTTATTGCGCGCCATCAGGTGCAGGTACTCGTCGGCCAGCCCCTGGGTGACCTGTGGCTGGAAATTGTCGGTCGGTTTGTAGCCTTTCAGGAATTTGTCGTATTCCAGGTTGCCCGCCCCGACCTCGCGAATATAGTTGTTGATATCCTTGCTGGCCTGTTGCCGGCCGATGCCGAAGGTGTCGCACAGGTGACGCGTCGTTAGGCGCCCCTCCCACAGGGCGATGGTTTCGATAAAGCGATAGCGTAGAAGAAGCTCCCAGCGGAAGGGCCATTTTTTGTTGGTACGGGGCGGCATGCGCGGTTCCTGTGTGGTTGCTTTGCCGACCCAGTATAGTTATATCCGTATAAATTGTGTACATGTCGTGGCAGGCGGCAAGTTTTAGCGCTGCACACATTGCCCTGCCGGTAGGTGGCCGCTAACATCCGGTATTTCTTTACCTGGTGGCTGAAATTGAAGCAGATTTTCGCTAATGTGCTGGTTGCAATTAATGTCGCATTCAGCCCAGACTTTTATGCGCCGCTGCTGACTTACGGAAATAGTCGGAACTCAGGTGCTATCTTATGGTCTATTTTTCATCGCTGGTCGAACACTGTACGAGATTAATAACAAAAAGGTGAGAGTCGAATGATTATACAACGCAGACAGTTGCTGCAATTATCCGCTGCGGCGGTCGCAGCGCCAATGCTCGGAGCCTGTGGCGGGGAGGAATTTGTTGTCAGCCCCGATACACGGTTTCCTATCGGCCCGTTCGGTTCTGATTCAACCGCGGAGGAGGTCACCCGCGGTCTGGATCTGAGCGGAAAGACTGCGCTGGTAACCGGCTGCACCTCCGGCCTGGGTTATGAGACGATGCGGGTGCTTGCCCAGCGGGGCGCACATGTTATCTGTACCGGACGGACTATTGAAAAGTCGGCGGCGGCCTGTGCCAGTATAGAGGGGCAGACAACACCACTGTGGTTGGAGTTGTCCGATTTCCAGTCGGCAGTGAGCTGTGCCTCCGCAGTGCAGATGATGGGGCAGACACTGGATATGGTGATCTGCAATGCTGGCATCAACACATTTGGCGACCTGGAGTTGGTTGACGGTATCGAGAAACACTTCGCAGTCAACTTTCTTGGCCACTTTGTGCTAATTAATCACCTGATGCCGATACTACTGGCCAATGATGCCAGCCGTATCGTCCATGTAGGCAGCAGGTCAGGTTATAAACAAGCGCCTTCGGCGGGGATAGATTTTGACAACCTGCGCGGAGAAAAAGAATTTGATTCTCAGGAGGCATACGGCCGCTCCAAGTTAGCCAATGCCCTATTTTCGCTAGAGCTTGCCCGGCTCCTGGAGGGGACGGGTGTCACCTCCAACGTGGTACACCCCGGGCTGGTAAAAACCAATATCGCCCGGACGGCGCCGGCGCCCCTGCGCGGTGCATTCAACTTACTGGGGGGCTTTTTTGCGAAAACACCGGCGGAGGGCGCCGCCACGCAGGTTTATGTCGCGACGAATGCGGCACTGGAGGGAGTGAGTGGCGCTTACTTTGAAGATTGTAATCCGGTACAGGTCAGTGGCGACAATCACATGTTTGATGAGGCTATGGCCGATCAGCTTTGGACTGTGGCGGAGGAAATGACAATGGATTACCTTCTATTATAGGGCGGTGATTTTCCAGTCAGTTAGTTCACCGAGCGGTCAGTGTTTTCCCAATAAGGCGCTCTGAGTTCCCTTTTCAGGACTTTACCTGGCCCGGATTTTGGCAATGGTTCGTGTTGGATATCAATCCCTTTGGGCACTTTATAACCGGCAATATGTTCGCGACAAAAGTCGATAATTTCTGACGGATCAATATCGCTGTGTTCTGGCCGTGGAACAACCACGGCATGCACCGCCTCTCCCCATTTTTCATCGGGTACGCCAAAGGCGGCAGCTTCAAGTACTGCCGGGTGTTTATACAAAACCTCTTCTATTTCCGTTGAATAAACATTCTCCCCGCCGCTCACGATCATATCTTTGGATCGGTCGACCAAAAATAAATAGCCTGCTTCATCCATATAGCCAAGATCGCCCGTCCAATAACGGCCATTTTTCAGCACCGCGGCAGTTTGTTCTTCTTTGTTCCAGTAACCCTTCATCACATTGGTGCCGGCAACCACAACCTCACCAACCGTCCCGGTTGGTAATTCACTTCCGTCGGTTTCACGGATACTCACATAACTGCCGATCACAGACCGACCACAGGAGCGGGCCCTTGGGTCATCTATAAGTTTTTCTTCATGGCGAAGGACCGTCGCCAGCGGAGACGTCTCCGTGCCCCCGTATACTTCCACTATTTGCGTGCGGGGAAAGGCGCTACTGGTTCGGCGAAGGACCTCTGTCGCGATCGGAGAGCCACCATGGGAGAGAATTTCCAGCGTATCGACATTGCGCGGATTTGTATGCTGCTCATCTGCCATTGCCGCTAGCATGGTGGGCACACCCAGCGTCATATTGACTTTGTGTTTCTCTATCAAATCCAGTGCTGCCTTGGCATCAAAGGCGCCTAAGGTAATCTGGCAGGCTCCTAACCAAATCGCACCCAAAACACCGTTGGACCCCGCTGCATGGAACAACGGTGCCATAACGAGCGATCGATCTTCTGATGATTGCGGAACCGCAGCCAGCCAGTTATATGTATTTGAGATCAAATTACGATGGGTTAACATCACCCCTTTGCTCGCACCCGTTGTGCCCCCCGTATAAAACAGCCCGGCGAGCGCATTTTCATCACCCTCTTCACCCAGCACAGCTTCGCCGGCGTTGTCCAGCAATGCTTCATAATCGCCGGGCATTGTTATGACATGATCAACAATTTCCGCAAGTTCTCCAAGCTCGGTTCGATCAGTGAGTAGAATTTTGGCGCCGGAATCTTTCAAGGCATAAACCAGTTCAGGCATTGCATGTCTTGTATTGAGTGGGACTATCACCATGCCCCCTGAGGGAACGCCCACGTAAGTTTCAATATATTGATGTGAGTTGTTGGCCAGCAGTGCGATCCGGTCACCTTTTTGCGCACCCATGGCTTGCAGCCCACCCACCAAAAGACTACAACGACGCCACATGTCCTCGTAAGTGATTTCTATATCATCGTGAATCAGCGCAGTTTCTTTCGGCCCGATTTGTAAGGCCCGCTTTAACGGGTCGATCAATGTATGCATTGTCAGTCACCTTTAGCCAGTTTTTAATTT
>QNFS01000087.1 GCA_003646415.1 Gammaproteobacteria bacterium | reverse complement strand
GAGGGGCGGATCAATGAGAGCGATATGGTGACGGTCAGCGAGAATTCCTGGTCCCAGAACCCGTTGTTCAATGGTTCTTCGCTGATGTGGATCGAACCTGGCAAGGACGTTTCCATTGAAGATCTGCAACGCGGCATCATTATTTCCTCCGGTAACGACGCCACTGTGGCGGTGGCGGAGCATCTGGCGGGTAGCGAGGCGGTGTTTGCGGAAATGATGAATACCAATGCCGAGAAGTTGGGTATGGTGGATACCTATTATGTGAATTCCCACGGCCTACCCCATCCGGATCACGTGACCACAGCGCGGGACCTGGCCATATTGGCCAAGGCCATGATCAACGATCACCCTGATCAGTATGCAATCTATAAGGAACGAGAGTTCACCTACAACAATATCAGGCAGTACAACCGCAACACCCTGATGTCGGAAGACCCCACCGTAGACGGGCTCAAGACTGGCCATACGGAGGCGGCGGGGTATTGCCTGGTGGCCTCGGCCGAGCGCCGCGGTATGCGCTTGATCTCGGTAGTGATGGGCACCAGTAGCACCCGGGCGCGCAAGAACGAGACCCGCAGCCTGCTGAATTACGGTTTCCGCTTTTACGAGACCAGTACCGTGTTCGAGCCCATGACTGAACTGGAAAAGCCACGTATCTGGAAGGGACAGGAGGACTATGTTCCCGTGGGGTTGCTGGATGAAACCGTGCTGACCCTGCCGCGGGGGAAAAAGAAACACCTGGTAACCGCAGTGGAAGTCAACAATGAACTGGTGGCCCCCCTGGCCAAAGGAGATGCCGTGGGTACGGTGACCCTGAGTCTGGACGGCGAGACCGTGTTCCATGCTCCGGTGGTAGCGCTGGTAGCGGTGGAGCCGGGCGGCTTCTTCGCCCGATTGTGGGATATAATCCTGATGTGGATCGCCAGCATCTTCAGTACATGATCCTCGTTGCAGGTACGTATGGAGGACAACACAATGCGGGAGCAGGAACCCCCGAAAATCGAATTTCCCTGCGACTACCCGATCAAAGTGCTGGGCCGCAGCAGTGATGCCTTCGAGTCGATTATCTTCGAGGTGTTCGAACGCCACGCCCCGGGTTTCGATCAGGAGACCATGACAGTGAATGCCAGCAGTAAGGGCACTTTCACTTCCCTCACGATTACCATTACGGCCACCGGCCCCGATCAGTTGGAAGCATTGCACCAGGATCTATTGTCAACGGGCCATGTAAAGATGGTGATCTAGCTGGTGCCGGTGCCGGAACTGGTACAGAGCGAACTGGGCCTTGTGGGCTATGAGCCCACACTCGAGGCCATGCGACAATTTACCGATAACCGCAATGCCGATTCCCCGGACGAGCTGTGGTTGTTGCAGCATCCCCGGGTGTTCACCCAGGGGCAGGCGGGCAAGGCGGAGCATGTGTTGGCTCCCGGTGATATCCCCGTTATCCAGGTGGATCGCGGTGGGCAGGTCACCTACCACGGCCCTGGTCAGTGGGTGCTCTACCTGCTGGTGGATATACGTCGCCAAAAACTGGGTGTGCGCGACCTGGTGGACCTGATCGAACAGAGTATCGTGCAGCTATTAGGCGAATACGG
This sequence comes from Gammaproteobacteria bacterium, assembly GCA_003646415.1. GTDB lineage: Bacteria > Pseudomonadota > Gammaproteobacteria > Pseudomonadales > Halieaceae > JBALVO01. The sequence continues at coordinate 7,975 of QNFS01000087.1, read as the reverse complement.
TATTGATGCCGCCGCGAAAACGGATGCTCCGGGGGTTTATGTGGCGGGAGATAAAATAGCCGCCCTGGGCCTGCGGGTGCGCCGCGGCTGCAGCTACCATGGTTTGTCCCTGAATGTGGATATGGATCTGGAACCCTTCGAGCGCATTAACCCCTGCGGTTTTGAGGGGCTGCAGGTAACGTCCATGGCTGCGCTCTTGCCTGATAGTGGTATTGAGATGGATGTAGTCGGCAAGCGGTTGCTGGCTATCGTGGCCAATCGCCTTGATCTCTGCCGGAAGCAGCGGGGCGCATCCACTTAGTGCCATTCTTATCTAAGGAACATCTGATTAATTCATTATTTGCCACTCCCGCCTCTGCGGGAATGACATTAGTCAAAGTTTTCCTGGCACTACCTATTTTTTTACGGGCCGCTTCTGCAGTTTGCGCTGCAGGGTCCGCCGGTGCATGCCCAGTGCGCGGGCGGTGGCTGAGATGTTGCCGCCGTTGTCCTGTAACACCCGCTGGATATGCTCCCACTCAAGGCGATCTACCGAGATCGGATCCACGGGTACGTCTGTCGCATGCGCTGTCCCCCCGCTCTCGAAGGCGTGCAAAATCTCATCAATGGTGGCGGGTTTACACAAGTAGTTGGCGGCACCGGCTTTGGTGGCCTCCACTGCGGTAGCGATACTGGAGTAGCCGGTAAGCACGACAAGTTCTGCGTTTGGGGCCTGTTGCAGTAGTCGGGGCAGGGCTACCAGGCCTGAGATGCCAGGCATGCTGAGGTCCAGTAGGATATGACTGGGCTGGAATGCCGCGCAGGCGGCGATGGCCGCCTCAGCGTCGTTGCAAGCCCGGGTGGCAAAGCCTCTGCGCTGGAAGCCACGTTCCATTACCGTGGTAAATACCGTGTCGTCATCTACCAGCAGGATTCTGGGGCTTGTCGGTGTCATTGGGCGACCTCCGTCGCAGGCCCTTTGGCCAGAGGTAGTATAAGGGTGGCAACGGTACCGCCCTCCCTCAAATTGCGCAATTCGATGCGGCCACCGTAGCGCTCCACCGTGGCCTGGCTTAGCATCAGGCCAATTCCCAGACCTGATTTGTCTGCATGGATAATCGGCTTGCCCAGTTTTTCCAGTAGTTCTGTGGGTATGCCACAGCCCCAGTCCCGCACACTGATGCGCACCTCACGCTGGTTCCACACCACGCTGACCTCTACCTTATCTGAACCGGCGTCGGCGGCATTATTGAAAAGATTTTCCAGTGCCTGGACCATGGTCAGGTCGAATTCTATTACCGGCCCCCCCTCGCCGCAGCTGACGGTGTAGATTATACCCGGGCGGCGCACGGCCCAACGCTCTACGGTCTGTCGAGTGAATTCGCACACCGCCTGGTGTCGGGTTTGCTTCACCGAGGTAAGTTCGGCGGTGCGGCTGAGCTCTGTCAGGGTGGATTTGCACTGGGCGACCTGCTCCCTGAGCAGTTCACAATCTTGCCTGGCCTGCACGCCCAGATTGTCGTCCTGCAGCATCTCACCTATCAGTACCGTCATGGTGGACAGCGGGGTACCCAGTTCGTGGGCGGTGCCCGCGGCGAGGCTGGCCACCGCCATGATCTGGTCGTTGCGCAGGCGATCCTCTCGCTGGGCTACCGCTTGCGCCTCCTGCTGCCGTAATATAGCCCCCATGCGCACTACGAAGTAGGTGATCAGGCCGGCGCTAAACAGGAAGTTGAACCACATGCCCAGTATGTGCACGTTGGTGCCATAGCCGTGCCCCGGGGCTGTGTGAGGTGTGAACAGGGGAAAGGGCACGTAGAAGTACAGCAGCAGGCTGTAGGCCAGAAGTGAACCCCCGGTCACCAGCCAGGCGTGGCGCCAGGGCAGCACGGCGGCGGCTATAACCAGCGGTACGATATAGTAGGACACAAAAGGGTTGTTGGCGCCGCCGGTGAAGTACATCAGGGCAGTCCATCCCAGCACGTCGATAAACAACTGTGCCAGGAATTCGTTATCCGCCACTGGCCAGGGTCGTGTTGTGCGCCACAGGCTGGCCATGGTGAGCAGCGCCAGTATGGCCAGGCTGCCAATCGCCCCGAACAGGCTTTCGGTGGTGCGACTGGCGAGCAGCACATAGATCAACACACCGGTCTGGCCCAGCAGCGCGATACTGCGGATAATTAGCAGGTTGCGCAGGTTGTCCACCGAGGGGCTGTAGGCTTGCGGAGATTTCATAAGTAGTTTATTCACACAAGCATTATAAATGGATAGGCCGGCCGGCGGCAGCGTCAATATGCCGCAGTTCGGGTCACTGCGCTGCGCGAGACTGCGTCCGGCCGGGAAAGGGCGTATACTTCGCGCTTTTTTTAGCGGGAAGCCACATGTCAGACCTCGGCAAAGCAATCGCTTCGCGCCGCACCTTCGCGATTATTTCTCACCCGGATGCGGGCAAGACCACTATCACCGAGAAACTCCTGTTGCTGGGTAACGCCATTGCGGTGGCGGGTAGTGTGAAAGGTAAAAAAGGCCCCAAGGCGACCTCCGACTGGATGAGTATGGAGCAGGAGCGCGGAATTTCGGTGACCTCATCAGTCATGCAGTTCCCCTATCACGGCAGCACGGTAAACCTGCTGGATACTCCCGGGCACGAGGATTTCTCCGAGGATACCTACCGTACCCTGACTGCCGTGGACTCCGCCCTGATGGTGATAGACGGTGCCAAGGGCGTGGAGAAGCGCACCATCAAGTTGATGAACGTCTGCCGTCTGCGTGACACCCCGATTTTCAGCTTCGTCAACAAAATGGACCGGGATATTCGCGACCCCATCGAGTTGCTGGATGAAATCGAGGAGGTGCTGCAGATACAGGGTGCGCCAATCAACTGGCCCATCGGCATGGGCAGGGAGTTCAAGGGGGTCTACAATCTTTATACGGATGTGATTCATCAGTTCACCCCGGGCCGCGGCGCGGTACTGTCTGATGACAGGCGCATAGAGGGTCTGGACAGCACTGCAGCCAGAGCCCTGTTGGCCGATGAATACGAGGCTTTTGTCGAGGAGGTCGAACTGGTGCGCGGCGCCAGCCATGAATTTGAACTCGAGGCATTTCTGGCCGGCAAGTTGAGCCCGGTCTTTTTCGGCACTGCCCTGGGGAATTTCGGGGTGCGGGAAATGCTGGATGATTTCGTGCAGTGGGCGCCGGCGCCGCAGGACCGCGATACCACGGGTCGTTCAGTGGCAGCCGGTGAGGAGACAATGAGCGGCTTTGTTTTCAAGATCCAGGCCAATATGGACCCCCGCCACCGGGATCGAATCGCTTTTATGCGGATATGTTCCGGGCGCTACAGCAAGGGCATGAAAATGCGCCACGTGCGCATTGGCAAAGACGTGAAAATCGCTGACGCGGTAACGTTCAAAGCCGGGGAGCGGGCGGTGGTGGAGGAGGCGGTATCGGGCGATATCATCGGCCTGCACAATCACGGCACTATCCAGATTGGCGATACGTTTACCGAGGGTGAGGAGTTGCAGTTTACCGGGGTTCCGCATTTCGCGCCGGAGTTGTTCCGTCGTATTCGCCTGACCGACCCGATGAAGTCCAAGCAGTTACAGAGGGGTCTGCGGCAGTTGTCGGAAGAGGGTTCTACCCAGGTGTTCGCCCCTATCACCACCACGGACCTGGTGGTCGGCGCAGTGGGTCAGCTGCAATTCGATGTGGTGGCTTACCGGCTGAAGGACGAATACAAGGTGGAGGCTATCTACGAACCGGTCAACGTCTACACGGCCCGTTGGATCACCTGTGATGACGCTCGTAAGCTGGAAGACTTTCGTAAGAAGGCGGCGGAGCATCTGTCGATCGATGGCGGAGGGCACCTCACCTATCTGGCGCCTACCCGGGTTAACCTGTCCCTGATGGAAGAGCGCTGGCCTGATTTGGAGTTTCGCGCTACTCGCGAGCATTAAGCCAGTAACTTCTTCACGTCCTTCTCGATAGCCTTGGGTTTCACCGTAGGCGCATAGCGCTTCACCACCTCACCGGAGGAATCAATAAGAAATTTGGTGAAGTTCCACTTGATACGCTGGGTGCCCAGTGTGCCCGGGGCCTCTTTCTTGAGGTACTTGAACAAAGGGTCGGTGCCGCCGCCGTTGACCTCGATCTTGCCGAACATGGGGAAGCTGACACCGTAGTTGAACTGGCAGAACTCCATGATTTCGTCGTTGCTGCCCGGGTCCTGCCCGGCGAACTGGTTACAGGGGAAGCCGAGAATCTCCAGGCCCTGGTCCCTGTATTCCTCGTACATCGCCTCCAGGCCCTCAAACTGGGGGGTGAGGCCACATTTGGAGGCGGTATTGACCACCAGCAGCACCTTACCCTGGTAGTCGGCGAGAGATTTTTTCTTGCCGCCGGGTGTCTGGCAGGTGAAATCGTAAACGCTGGTTGTCATGTCGGTTCCTCCCGAGCGTGATGATCCGACCGCCTGGCCCTGAAGCTAGACCTGCTGCATCAGCAGACCCAGGCGCTTGCGCTGCAGGTCCACATCGTTGCCCAGGCCCTGCTAATGTCGCAGTGAAAGTCTTTTTTTGGTGCTCCGGTAGCACTAATCACCGCGCGCACAGGCCATGCATAGTACAGTATCATGTGTCTCACTCAAAACCACTCAATTTGAATACCCACCAGAGTATTCCATGCGCTTCATCCGCCCCAGCCTGAACTCACCACTGACCGGACTACTCCCACTGGCCAAGGGCCGGGAGAAGGGTGGCCTCTGCTGTACGCGCAGGCATCGCAGCGTATGACCGTCGCGGTCTTTATCCGGGGCTCGACCATGCGCCATGTGGTGGCCATGACCGCTGCCAGCGCCACGGGTCTGCTGGCCATGTTTGGGGTCGATATGGTCGACATGTACTTCCTGACCCTGCTGGGGGAGCAGGAGTTGGCGGCGGCGGTGGGTTTTGCGGGTACCCTCCTGTTCTTTCTGGTATCGGTCAGTATCGGCCTGCAGATTGCTCTGGGAGCGCTGGTGGCACGCTCCGAGGGGTCCCATCGCCGCGACCTCGCGCGCCGGTACTGTACCAGTTCCCTGATTTTCAATGGGCTGGTGTCGACGTTGATCAGCGCCATCGCCTGGTTCAATCTGCCCGCCTTGCTGGCTGTGCTGGGGGCGTCCGGCCAGACGCTGGACTATGCGGTCAGCTACGCCGGCATCGTACTGCCGAATATGCCGGTACTGGTACTGGGTATGAGTATGGCCGCCGGGGTGCGCGCGATTGGTGATGCGCGCCGCTCCATGTGGGCCTCGATAGTGGGCTCATTGGTCAATGCCGGTCTGGACCCACTGTTCATCTTTACCTTCGGTTGGGGGCTGGAGGGCGCGGCCCTGGCCTCGGTGGTGTCGCGTATCGTGATGATGGCCGTTGCGTGGCACGCCATTGCAGTGGTGCACAAGCTGCCATGCAGGGTAACCCGGGTTCAATTTCTGGCGGATATGAGGCCGATATTGACCATCGCCGGCCCGGCAGTATTGACCAATCTGGCCACGCCAATTGGCAGTGGCTTCGTGCTGCGCACCATGTCTCAGTTCGGCGACAGCGCAGTGGCGGGAGCGGCCATTATGGGTCGTATTACGCCGGTAGCCTTCGCCGCTGTTTTCGCCTTGTCCGGCGCGGTGGGTCCTATTGTCGGGCAAAATGCCGGGGCGGGGCTCTATGGCCGCGTTCGTTCCACGCTGGTCGACGCCATGATATTCAATGTGGTCTACGTGGCGCTCGTGTGGCTACTGCTATGGTATTGCGCCGACGCGATAGTGGCCGCATTCTCCGCCAGCGAGGAAGCCGCGGAACTGATTTTGTTTTACACCCATTTCCTGGTGGGCGCTTTCGTGTTCAATGGCATTTTATTTGTCGCCAACGCCAGTTTTAACAACCTGCACCACCCTCACTGGGCCACTTGCTTCAACTTTGGCAGGGCGGTATTGGGGACCATTCCCGCTGTGTACCTGGGCGCCCAGTGGTACGGCCCCCGGGGAGTGATGGCGGGAGAGGCCTTTGGTTCGGTGGTGTTCGGGGTGTTGGCAATGATGGGCGCTTTCGTGTTGGTCAGGCGCCTGGAGCGACAGCATCAGCCACTGGCCGAGAGCCCTGTGGCAGCCACCCCTGTCGCGGGCCTGGAAACCCACCGGGAGCCTCCGGTCTAGGGTTCGTTGGGCGCCGGCGCCCCGAGGTGCCGGCGATACCCTGCCAGGGCCCGGTGCAGCCATTGGGCGCTGGTCTGGGTTTTACCCTCACAAGTCACGGTATAGGGGTCACCACTCCAGGAGCTTTCTGTGGCCAGGCGATCGATAAATTGCTCGGCGGAGCCCACATAGCGTTTGCCACGACTGTATTTCAGGCGCAAGTGGTCCGCGGCGTTCGCCGAATCATGGTCGTCGCCATTGCGTACAAATGTACAGCCACTGCCGGATACGAATTCCAGCAGGTATGCCACTTCCTGATCGGTTTCAGTTCCGGCGATCGCGCTGCCCGGTAGTGCCAGGGCCAGGGCCAACAGGAGAGAGTAGAGCGCACCGCGGCTCATTTAAAGAAAGGCCAGGCGCACGCGCAGCGCATTGTGGTCCGAGCTGGATACCTGGACGACCCGGGCGGATTCCGCCCGCATACCACGAACATAGATGTGATCCAGGGCATGGCCGAAGGTGGTGGTGCGCAGGTCTGGCTCGAACGTGACAGGACCCAGACCGTGCTCGCGCATAAAATTGTCTACCAGCGCCTGGCGCGTGTCGCTCCAGGTGTTCAGGTCTCCCGCCAGGATGACCGGCCCCTGGTGCTTGCTCAGCACATCCTCCAGTGCCTGGAATTGTGCCTGGAAGTTCACCAGGCCCAGAGTGAAGTTCACGGCGTGCAGGTTGATGGTCAGCAGTCGCTCTTCCCGGCCCCGCAGCGGATACTCGGTGATGCTGGTGGCTTTGGGGGTGCCCAGCCAGGGTTCCCAGGATGTCAGGTTGCAGTGCATGCTGGGTGAGCTGGAGCTTACGGTCATTACCCCGGTTTGCTGACTGGCAGTGGTGTAACCCTCGGCGAAAGCCTGATACATATTTTCCCGGATGGCCTGGGGGATGTGTGCTTGCACCGATGCCTCCTGAATAAAAGCCAGGTCGATATCGGTGCTGAAACTTGCCAGATCGTCGGCCCAGCCCACATTGCCGGCTTTCTGGATATTCCAGCTAAGAATCTCCAGTGCGCCAGAGAGTTCTTCCCCGTTGCTGGTCACTACCTGTCCCAGTGACGTGGAGCACTGCTCTGTCTGTCCATCCACCGGCGTGGCGGTAAGGTAAAAACCCGCCATCAGGGTGCCCAATAAAAGCCAACTGGGAAGGACTCGCCGCAATAATCGCATACAAAATAACCAATAATGATTAATGGAGTTCATTTTCACACTGTGGGCAACTCCCGTCCATGGCATTTTGCGCCAGATAGTCCCTGTTGTTGGCGCTGCGGGCCATGGTTACCGTCTTCCGAGGGTAGCAATATGAGGGGGTGTTTTGGTTTAGGCCGTGCGGATTCTAGAGTTGTTCCAGGTAGGACTGGTATTCCAGGGTGGTAATTCGCTTGCGGAACTCATTGATTTCCTGCTCCTTGGTGAGCGTGAAAATACGCTGTAATTCACTGCCCAGGGCGTTGCGGATGAAGTCCGACTCACTGAACAATTTCACCGCGTCGGGCATGTATACCGGCAGGGTTGCTTCCTCCTGGGCGTAGCCGTCTCCGGTAATGGGCTTGCCCGGCGACAGGTTTTGTTCGATGCCATCGAGCATGGCCGACAGCAACACTGCAAATAGCAAGTAGGGGTTGGCGTCAGCACCGGCCACGCGATGCTCCAGTCGTCGCGCGGCATGACTGCCAGCGGGTACGCGCACGGCGACCGTACGGTTCTCGTAGCCCCAACTGGGAAAGGTGGGTGCGTGACAGTCACGCTGGAAGCGGCGGTAGGCGTTGTAACTGGG
>QNFS01000086.1 GCA_003646415.1 Gammaproteobacteria bacterium | reverse complement strand
TGCTATAGCTAGCTTCTTTATGACCAACATTAGATTTCTCCTGGGTGCCCGAAGCTCAATTTTGCTAAACGACAGGTGGGCGCTCCTGTCACTTAGCGTATTGCTCAATTACTGCTACATACAAGTACATGATACTATCCGCGTTGAATATTAGAAAGTGACATATTGTCGCACCAGTACGCCCGCCGCGCTATTCGCAGTCACCCGTGAACACAGCTATACTTGGCGCGCGCCCACTCAGGAGGAGCAATTGCACTACAAATCCATCTACCGTGAAGGGCTGTTCAGCTCGTTGCTGGTGGTTATTACTGGCGGCGGCAGTGGCATAGGGCGCTGCATGGCGCATGAGTTGACCGCGCTGGGCGCTAAAGTAGTGATCACCGGAAGAGAGCAACGCAAACTTGATCGAGTCGCCAAAGAAATCCGCGAGGATGGCGGCGAGGTCGACACGCTAGCCTTCGATATTCGAGAGGAAGTTGCCGTTCAGGAGTCTGTCGCCACCATTATCGAACGACACGGGCCGATTGACGGATTAGTCAACAACGCCGGGGGGCAGTTTTCGGCCCTTCTCGAAGATATCTCCGCCAAGGGGTGGGAGACCGTAATCCGCACCAATCTCACCGGGGGATTTCTGATGAGCAGGGAGGTAATGCGTCAGTCGATGCGAGCCAACGGTGGCAGCATTGTCAGTATCGTCGCCGACAACTGGTCCTCCATGCCCTATCTGGGCCATACCGCAGCGGCTCGAGCCGGCATGGTCAACCTTACCCAGACCGCCTCCATTGAATGGGCCCACTACGGCATTCGCATCAACGCAGTAGCGCCCGGCATCATCGCCTCATCTGGTCTGGACGAATATGACCCGGCCGCCCAGGAGCGCATCCGCAAGCGACGCAAGACCGTCCCGCTCAAACGGTTTGGCACAGAGGAAGAAGTTTCAGCCGCGGTACTATTCCTGCTCTCCCCGGCCGCGGCGTTTATCACCGGCACCACTTTGCGGGTTGATGGCGGCACGCCAAACACCCATCCAGGTTATGCTATTCCAGACCATAACCGCTCTGAGCCCTTTCAGGGGTTTCACCGCTCAACGGTGCCTGCCATGTTACAAACCAGACAGAAAGAGGCAACGGAGTGAGCGCGCTGAACAGTACGATGAACCGCCGCGGCACCGAGTTCAACCACAATCGCGGGCAGATGCTGGATGCGCTGGCAGATGTCCGCAACCTCGAGGCCTGCACCCGAGAACTTGGGGAGCGACAGCGGCAGCGCTTCGAAGCCGCTAACAAGCTACTGCCCCGGGATCGCCTGGATCAACTCCTCGACCCTGGCAGCCCCTTCATCGCGCTCTCCTCTCTCGCTGGCCTGGGCATGCATGAAGACGACGCTCAGGAGATGGTCATGGGCGGCGGATTGCTCTCCGGTATTGGTTTCGTCTGCGGCACGCGGGTGATTATCATCGTCAGCGACAGTGCTATTAAAGGAGGCACTTCGACCTGGGCCGGAGCATCAAAAATCCTACGCGCTCAGGAGATCGCCGAGCGCCAGAAACTGCCGATGATCTACCTGCTGGAGAGCGGCGGCGGCAACCTCCGCCTCACTTATTTGACTTTTGCCGAGATGAGCGGCCGCCGGTTCGCCAATCAGGCCAGGCTCTCTGCCGCCGGCATTCCACAGATCACAGTGGTACATGGTAACGCCACAGCGGGCGGTGCTTATGTGCCAGGCATGTCTGACTACGTGATTGCGGTCAAAGAGCAGGCCAAGATGTTTTTAGCCGGGCCACCGCTGTTAAAAATGGCGACCGGAGAGATCGCCGATGATGAATCGCTCGGCGGTGGTGCGCTGCACGCCCGGGAGGTCGGTACTGCAGAGTGGTTGGCCGACAGTGATGCCCATGCGATCGCCCTGGCCCGCGAAGTGGTCCAGAGCCTGCACTGGGATAGCTCCTGTGAGCAGACTGGGCGAAGCGAGCCACTGCCACCACGCTACCCGGCGGAGGAGCTGGCCGGGGTAGTGCCGACAGATTACCGAACGCCCTATGACGTCCGTGAACTGATCGCACGAATCGCCGATGACTCCCGATTTCTGGAGTTCAAAACCGAGTACGACCCCTTCACCATCTGTGGCACGGGCGCGATCGACGGTTACCCCTGTGCCTTTATTGGTAACAACGGCCCGATCACAGCCAAAGGCGCCGCCAAGGCGGGTCAGTTTATTCAGCTCTGCGACCAGAGCCAGACCCCCCTCATCTTCCTCCAGAATACCACCGGGTTCATTGTCGGCCGAGCGGCAGAGTCCGAAGGCATCATCAAACACGGCTCCAAGTTGATACAGGCCGTGGCCACCGCCCGCGTCCCTCGCATCACCCTCATGGTCGGGGCCTCGTTCGGTGCGGGTAATTACGCCATGTGCGGCCGGGGGTTTAATCCTGATTTTCTATTTAGCTGGCCCAGTCATCGCATCGGCGTCATGGGCGGAGAACAGGCCGCGGGGGTGCTGGAGATCGTTACCCGGGCCGGACTGGAGCGAAAGAATAAGGACCCGGACGAAGACAAACTGGCCGCCCAGCGGGAGGAGATACTGGCTCTCTACGATCGCACCTCATCTGCCCTCTACGCCACCGCCCGGCTGTGGGATGACGGTATCATAGACCCCCGGGACAGCCGACGACTGCTGGCAGAGTGCCTGGCTATTGTCACCGGCGCAAAGCACCGCACTACCCAAACCAACAGTTTCGGCGTTGGCCGCTTCTGACAGGAGAGTTAAGAAATGGAGTTCACCCACCAACACCGGGAGCTGGAGAAAACCACGCTCAGGATCATCGAGGACCACATTCATCCCCATATCGACCAGTGGGAAGCCGAGGGCATGTTCCCCGCCCACCAAGTGATGAAAAAATTTGCCGAGGCCGGTCTCCTGGGCATCAGCAAACCTGAAGCCTATGGCGGAATGGGCCTGGATTTCTCCTACGAGATGGTTTTTGCCGAAACCCTGGGCAGTGTCCGTTCCAGTGGTCTCACCTCAGCTGTTGGCGTGCAGAGTCATATGTGCACCCCTGCCCTGGCTAACTACGGCAGCGAGGAGCTGAAACAGCAGTATCTGGTACCGACCATCGCCGGCGAACTGGTTGGCTGCATCGGCGTCAGTGAAGCATCAGCGGGGTCAGACGTCGGCAATATTCGCACCACAGCCAAACGGGACGGTGATGACTACATTATCAACGGCTCCAAAATGTGGATCACCAACGGCGTGCAGGGAGACTGGATCTGCCTGCTCTGCAACACCGCTGACGAGGGCTATCCGCACAGGAACAAGTCACTCATCATCGTGCCACTGAACAGTGAAGGTGTCAGCGTGGGCAGAAAACTCGACAAGATGGTTCTGCAGTGCTCCGACACCGCAGAACTCTTTTTCGATGATGTACGAGTACCGGTCAGCAACCGGATTGGCGAAGAGAACCGCGGCTTTATCTATCAAATGGAGCAGTTCCAGGAAGAGCGGCTGTTTGTTGCCGCCCGAGGGGTACGCGCCATGGAGATGGCCATCGAACAGACCATCGACTACACCGGCTCACGCAACGTCTTTGGCCACTCTGTGCTGTCAAATCAGGTGGTCTATCACAAACTGGCGGAACTACAGACGGAACTCGAAGCAGCCCGCGCCCTGGTCTACCGCGCCACCACGCAGTATGTGAGTGGCAAAGATGCCAGCCAACTCGCTTCCATGGCCAAATTTCTGGTCGGCAAGCTGGGCATGAGGGTTCCCGGCGAGTGCCTCCAGTTCTGGGGTGGTCAGGGTGTGATGAACGAGAACTGGATCTCCCGCGCCTACCGGGATATCCGCCAGACTGCCATTGGCGGTGGAGCCAACGAGGTGATGCTTGAGGTAATCGCCAAAGGTATGGATATCCACCCCGGCAGAAGACCCCATTGAGGCCAGTGTCATGATATTACCCCAACTGGAAACGCTCAGCCTCACCCGCGCGGGCGGGTGCCTTGAAGTGCTACTGAACAGGCCGGAAAAACGCAACGCCATGAACCAGCAGATGAGTGCGGAACTGCATCAGCTACTTGACTGGCTGGTTCCGCAAAGTGAATTGCGGGTGGTGGTATTCCGTGGTGCTGGCGGTCACTTCTGTGCCGGTGGTGATATTAAGGAGCGCCACGCTCAGGCAGAACAGACCGCCGAGAGTTCAGCTGATGATGCCCTGTTGCAGCGAAATATTCGGGCCGGGCAAATGCTGGCAAAGATCCAGAATTTGCCCCAAACCACAGTGGCACTGGTGGAGGGCTCGGCCTTTGGCGGAGGCCTGGGGATCCTTTGCGTAACGGACATCGCTATCGTGGCCGCCAGTGCCAGACTTGGCATGCCGGAAACCACCCTCGGCATCGCTCCGGCGCAGATCGCCCCCTATGTTGTCAAACGGGTGGGACTGACCCGGGCACGGCAGCTGGCCCTCACCGCCGAACGCTTCGATGGCGCCAGGGCCTACCAGTATGGGTTTGCCCAATACCTCTGTGAGGTTGATGATCTACAGACAACTTTAGACAAAGTTGTAGGGCAGATTTTGCAATGTGGCCCCCAGGCCAATGCCACCACCAAGCGGATCTTGCTGGGGGTCGGCAATCATTCAGAGGCAGACTCTATTCGTTATTCCGCAGAGGAGTTCGCCACCCTCAACCGCAACGATGAAGGGCGCGAAGGTCAGTCCGCGTTCGTAGAAAAAAGAGCCCCGGCCTGGCAGGTTGAGGCGGATGAGTAAACCCGCCGCTTCAGTTCATCTCAGGGGCCGTACGGTTCGGATTGGTGGTGCAGCCGGATTCTGGGGTGACTCTGTCGAAGCAGCCCGGCAACTGGTTATGAGCGGCCAGGTCGACTACCTGGTGTTCGACTACCTGGCCGAAGTCACCATGTCTATCCTCGCCCGAGCCAGGGCAAAGTCACCAGACGGTGGATACGCCAGGGACTTCGTGGACGCTGTCATCAAACCCCTGCTACCGGAAATCAAAGCCCGGGGTATTCGGGTCATCGCTAACGCCGGAGGAGTCAACCTCCCGGCCTGCGCGGCCGCAGTCAAGCGGGTGGCTGATGAGGCAGGACTCACCACCGCTGTTGGCACGGTCGAGGGGGATGACCTGCTGGGGAGGAGTGACGAACTGAGCACCCTCGGAATACAGGAGATGTTCAGCGGCGCGGCGCTGCCATTACAACTGGCCAGCGCCAATGCCTATCTGGGAGCCTTTCCTATCGCGGCCGCCCTGGATGGGGGAGCTGATATCGTCATCACCGGTCGCTGTGTTGACAGTGCAGTCACCCTCGGTGTACTGATTCATGAGTTCGGCTGGTCGGCTAACGACTACCATCGCCTCGCCGCGGGCACCATCGCCGGCCACCTGCTGGAGTGCGGCGCCCAGGCCACCGGCGGCAACTTCACTGACTGGCGCGATGTAGTCGAGGGCTGGGATAACATGGGCTACCCCATCGTCGACTGTAGCGCAGACGGCCACTTCATCATCAGCAAGCCCCCCGGCACCGGCGGGCTGGTATCGCGACTCTCCGTTGGCGAGCAGCTGCTCTATGAAATCGGCGACCCCGGGGCCTACGTAGTGCCAGACGTGGTCTGCGATATAACCGGTGCTACGCTGCAGGAGAGCGGCCCGGACCAGGTGTTTATCAGCGGCATCAAAGGCCATCAGCCACCGGCTCAGTACAAGGTTTCGGCCACCTACCACGATGGTTATCGGGCAACATCATCCATGGTCATCACCGGTTTCGACGCGCTGGAAAAGGCTCGCAACTACAGCAAAGCGCTACTGGCCCGCACTGAACGGCTGCTGCTGGAACGTAACCTCGGCCCTTATCGCGACAGTGCTACCCACTATATCGGCGCAGAGACACTGTGGGGGGGAAACGCCCGGGCAGTTGCCAGCGAGACCCGGGAACTCACTGTGCGGCTGGACGTACGCCACGATAACCGCGCCGCGCTGGAGCTGTTCTCGAAAGAGACCACCGGGGTCTCACTGGCGATGACCCCGGGGCGCTGCTCCGGCGGCGCAGCAGGTCGCCCCAAGATTACCCCGGTGGTAGCGCAATTTGCCTTTCTGATCGACAAAGCACTGGTTCCTGTCACGGTAAAGCTCGATGGCCTCACCCTGGACTACCACCCCCCGATCACCAAAGAGCAGCCGCCGTACACCGTTGAACCCCCGCGGCAGAACGACGACAGCGCCACAGTGACCGCTGGCGAGACCGTTACCGTACCCCTTATCGCTCTGGCAGTAGCCCGCAGCGGCGACAAGGGTAATGACGCCAATATCGGTGTCATCGTACGGGAACCAGAGTTTCTGCCATCGATTCGTCACCAGTTGACGGCTGAAAGAGTGCGGCAGTGGTTCAGCCATACCCTGGAAGGGGAAGTACGACGCTATGAGCTGCCCGGGCTGGGGGCATTCAACTTCTATCTCACACGCTGTCTGGGCGGCGGTGGAACCTCATCTGTGCACCTCGACACCCAGGCTAAAACCTACGCCCAGCAACTGCTGACACTGCCCATTGAAGTGCCGCGGGCGTTAGCAACGGAGTTCGGGCTCAATAGAGGGGAATCGTAACCGAAATGGCCGAGTTCCGTAGCCTGCTAATTGCCAACCGTGGCGAGATCGCCGCCCGAATCATCCGCAGCGCCAGCCAGATGGGGCTGCACACTATCGCCCTCTACAGCGAAACAGACCGGGGCTCCCCCTACCTGCTCGCAGCTGATCAGGCGATATTCCTGGCTGATGACCCTGCCCGTGGAGAGCCCTTTCTCGACATCGAACGGCTTGTTGATGTGGCATTGACGACCGGCGCCGAAGCTGTACATCCCGGTTATGGCTTTCTCTCGGAAAATGGAGATTTTGCCCAGGCTTGTGTGGACGCCGGCCTGATCTTCGTCGGCCCGTCTGCCGACGTCATTCGGTTGATGGGCGATAAGGGCACAGCCAAGCAGCGCATGGTTGCCGTCGGCCTGCCCTGTGTGCCGGGCTATCAGGACAGCGACCAAAGTGATACCCGACTTCGGGCCGAAGCGGAGCAGATCGGCCTCCCGCTGCTGATTAAAGCAAGTGCTGGTGGCGGTGGCCGGGGCATGCGGCGAGTCGATTCCTTCGAGCAGTTCCAGGAGGCCCTGCAGGCCGCCCGCAGTGAGGCCCTTGGCGCGTTTGGCTCTGACCAGGTCATCCTCGAACGGGCGCTCGACCGGGTTCGCCATATCGAGGTACAGGTCGCCGCCGACCAGTATGGCAACGTGGTTCACCTGGGTGAGCGGGACTGCTCCGCCCAACGCCGCAACCAGAAAGTAATCGAGGAGGCTCCCTCTCCTGTCGTTGATGATGCCTTGCGAGCCATCCTGGGCGATGCCGCCGTGCGCGCAACGGCAGCGATTGGTTATCTTGGCGTTGGCACCCTGGAGTTTCTGCTCACCGATGACGGCAGTTACCACTTTATTGAAATGAATACCCGCCTGCAGGTAGAGCACCCGGTCACAGAAGCGATCTGCGCGATTGATTTAGTAGCCTGGCAACTGCAGATCGCCGCCGGGGAGGCACTACCGAAAACACAGGCGGAAATCACTTTTACCGGCGCTGCGATCGAAGTGCGGCTCTATGCAGAAGATCCGACCGATGGCTTTCTGCCCCAGGCCGGCCTGCTTAGCGCCTGGTCTCCCCCTACCGGTTCCGGTCTGCGGGTAGAGCACTCCCTGACCCCTGGAAGCACGATCACAACCCACTACGACCCTATGTTGGCCAAAATCATCGCCTACGGCGATAATCGCGAGATCGCGACAAAAAGGCTGCTTCGGGCACTGCAGGCGCTTGATATAGCGGGTGTCCGCAGCAACCGCTCGTTTTTGATTCGCGCCCTCCAGCATGCCGTTTTTCAGGCTGGTGAAGTCCATACGGATTTCCTGCCCCAACTGCTGGCCGAGCCGCTCCCGGCCTTGACCTCAACCCAGCTCAGCCTTATCGCAGCCCTTGAGTATCGCCGTCGCGCTGGTCAATGGCGCACCAGCCCCGCTGACTGGTCAAGCGCCGGCGCACCGCAGCGCAGGCTGAAACTGCTGCTGAATGGCGAGAAGCTGAGTTTCTTTATCGTCATGTCTGGAGAGCATGCTGTGGTCTCTACGGCAGAAGGCCTCTCCGCCACCGTCACCCTGTCGCCCCCGGACCAGGTCACCGGCCTGGGAAGCGCCGATGTCGATAGTGAGCTAATCCGCTACAGGGCGGTGGCATCGCTACAGGGGCTGGAAATCGAATTCGGTGGTACCAGCCTGACCGTCAGCGAGGAGCGTGCCGGTGATTCAGGCGGTCAGGACTCGCAGCTTGCCGCCGGACAGATCACCGCCCCGATGGATGGCAGGATCATAGCAGTGGCTGTGGCGGAGGGCGAACTGGTCGAACAGGGCCAGCACCTGATGACCCTGGAGGCGATGAAAATGGAGCACCGCATCCGGGCCAGCCGTGCGGGGCGGCTGGCAACCGTGACCGCAACTGTCGATGAGCAGGTCGCCCGTGGAGAGCTACTGGCAACGCTTTCTGACCTACAATAGAAGCAATGTATTACATTAACTTCTATTTATAAGAGTATGTAATATATGAATTTATAAGGAGATAGAGTGGATTTCTCATTCGATGAAGAGCATGAACAACTAAGAGACCTGGTGCGGCGGCACGCCCGGGAGGAGCTCGCCCCTATCGCCAGAGAGGCGGACGAGAATGAGAGCTTTCCACCGGGGCTGTTCAAGCGCTGGGGGGAACTGGGCCTGATCGGCGCCCGTTACCCGCAGGAGGACGGCGGCACCGGCATGGACAAAATCTCCGACTGCATCATCCGGGAGGAGTTGAGCTACGTAAACCAGGCCTTCTGCTCCAGCTGGTCCGCCCATAGCCATCTCGGGATCTGGCCAATCTGGAAAACCGGCACCGAATCGCAAAAACAGCGCTTCCTGCACCCGGCCATCACGGGTGATGCCATAGCTGGCTTTGGTCTCAGCGAGCCGGATGGCGGCTCAGACGTACGGGCACTGAAAACCCGCGCAGAGAAGGTTGAAGGGGGCTATCGCCTGAACGGCAGCAAGCTCTATATCACCAACTCCCCCATGGCCGATTTCCTGCTGGTAGCGGCTCGAACTCACCCGGAGCTCACTATAGAAGCGATCAGCCTGTTTCTTGTGGAGCTCCCCAATCCCGGGTTCACCATCACCAAACTGGATAAGGAAGGCATTCGTGCATCCGAGACCGGTCTCATCTATATCGAAGACGCTTTTGTGCCGGATGACTGCCTGCTTGGCGACAGAGAAGGCACCTATGCGACTATTCTGGAGTGCCTGAGCGAGAACCGCGTTGGTGTGGCTGCCAGCGCCCTCGGCATCGCCCGTGGCGCACACGACGCGGCGATCACGTACGCTCAGCAACGCCTGGTACGGGGCAAGCCAATTGTAGAGTTTCAGGCTGTGGCACACCGGCTGGCGGATATGGCCGCACAGATCGAGGCCGCCCGCTGGCTGGTCTATCACGGTGCCTGGTGCGTTGATCAGGGCAC
>QNFS01000085.1 GCA_003646415.1 Gammaproteobacteria bacterium | reverse complement strand
TTCCACCGCCTCGGCAAGATCCGCTCGCCCGGCAAAATCCAACTGCTTGCGCGCTATCGACTGCCAGTAAAATTCGGCTCGTTCCCACAGATTCTTGTCCGGGCGCAGAATATCACTCACCAAGGCTGCCTGATGCCTTTCAAACTGGGCCTCATCCAGGCCTGACTCAACGCCCTGCATAAAGACCTGCATGGCCCCGGCGACGGTTTTGGCATCCGCGACCGGGGACTGGATCAACATGACCAGGCCCGGCACGTCCATCTGTGGCCAGGCAAAGGCCGCGGCCACATAACCCAACTGCTGCTCGGTACGCAGTTGCTGGAAAAACCCGGATTTCATGATCTGGGCAGTCAGTGCAGTGGCCGCCCGGTCCCGCCAGCTATCGCCCTCCCCCTGCAAATACCAGGCGACCACGGAGTCATCGTGGGGAACATCCACGGCATATTGCAGGGACTCCCCACCGCTCAGTTTCAGGATCTTGAGATCCGGCATGACCGGGGCAGGCCTGGCTGAAATGATACCGGCGATCATGTCGGACAACTGTGCAACCGACCCGGGCTCATAATTGCCATAAATCAGCACTTCGGCGGTTGCCGTACTCCAGAATAGGCCGGCGTAGTCGCGCAGGCCATCAAGGCTCTGTTGTTCCAGCGCAGAAATCATCGCCTGCTCTCCCCACTCCCCGAAGAGCAGAGCCTCCCTGAGATCATCCATGATCTGGCTACTGGGCCGCTTGGCCACTGTGTTCCTGAGACTGCGAATCATGTCCTGGCGGATATTGTCGAAGCGTTGCTGGTCAAACGCAGGCCTGGCAATAGCCGCGAGCAACTGCTGCAACAACACAATCTGCTTGTCGTTGTAGCCGCTCATACGCAAGCTGATACCCTGGGCATGCTTGTAAAAGGTGAAACTGAGCCCCGCCAAGCGGGCCGGATAGGCGAATTCGTTGAGTTCGTCCATCAACAACGCCGTGTACAGCACGGCCGCCGCGGTCTGTTCTACGCTCTGCCCCACCTCCGGCGAGCGAAAATTGATATAGGTCGCCCCCTTGGGAAGCCGGAAGTCATCGTCCTGCAGGAACCAGATTTTCTGCCGGGCATTTTGCAGGGCCACTTCAGGCACCGCCGGATTATCTGCAGCCAGACTCACCAGGGATGTATCTTCCGCGATAAATTCGTTAGGTGCGGGCAGGTGCAGGGCGCCTGCATTGGCGGTGCTCTGCCATGCGGCCAACTGCTCTGGGGACACCGCCTGCCGGGCATAGTGCACCCGGTAGTGCTCAGACACCCGATCTGTGGTGACATTTTTGTCATCAAGGATCACCAGAGCGTTGTCCGGCACGATGCGTCCCAGCAACTCCAGCAGGACATCATCATCGTAGTGATCCATAATATAGGGGCCGCGTAAAATATCCTCGGCGTTATAAGTTTGCATCCCACCGGCCAGGCCACTGACGTAATTGATAGGGTTTACCTGCTCGCGGAAGCGAAAGCCCAGGTCCGCCAGGCGGGACTGTTCTGCATAAAGCCACTCGGCCGGGCCTTTATCGCGCAACATGTCCATGTAGGCATAAAACAATTGCAACACTCTGTTGTAATCGGCCGCTCCTTTTTCAGTCAGGGTAATGCTTACGCTGAACAGGGCGCCACCACGCCAACCCAGCCCCGCACCCGCCGACAGACTTTCCGCCAGACCCTCGGCCTTTAGCTGTGACAACAGGCTGCCCTGCCCTTCATGGCCCACCAGATTGCCCAGGTAGGACACCGGCTTTTCACTGTAAAGCTCTCGGTAATCATTGATGGGAAAAGATACCTGTAACTGCCGCAGGGTAGCCAGTGGCTGCACCTGCACAAACATCGGCAGGGCGCCCGGTACGAATAATGGCGCCTCTATCACCTCATGCTGAAAAGATTTGTTGGGGATCAGGCTGAACATGGGAGTCACCAGGGACTCCAGTTCATCCAGGGACTCCGAGCCCAGCACCACCAGGCGCATGGCATTGGCGGAGTAGTGTTTTTCATAGAAGCTGATTAATTCATCGCGCACACTGGAACCGGGGCGATCCGCCAGCGTATCCAGGCTGCCAACTGAAAACTGGCTGTAGGGGTGCACCGGGTTCATCACCTCCTGCAGCACATCCAGACCCCGTCGTGGATCGCTCTTCAGACCCATCTGGTACTCGGCCTCTACCGCATTTTTCTCCCTATCAACATACTGGGTATCAAAGCGAGGGGCGATAAAGAACTGGGCGAAACGGTCCAGCGCCTCTGGTAGAAAGGGCGCATTGACATCAAAGAAATAGTTGGTGTGCTCGAAACTGGTATAGGCGTTGCGGCTGCCCCCATGCTCGGTGATGTACTGCTCATACTCAGCGGCATCGGGGTATTTGTCCGTACCCAGGAACAGCATGTGCTCCAGAAAATGCGCCAGGCCACCGCGTCCCACGGGATTGTCACCGCTGCCCACCATGACATCCAGCGCGGCCGCCGCCTTCGGTGTGTCTGGGTCACAGATCAGCAGGACCTCAAGATCGTTATCCAGGGTCAACAGTCGGTATTGATAATCATCATTGGGGCTCTTGACCGGCTGCCCGGAGGTATCCGGGAGACCGGCACAGGACACAATGACTGTGGTGACAATGACAACAAGAACACATAACAGGGGCATGCGCCCCTGCCGCAGATACAACGCGGACATCGATTACTCCATCAGGTTAACGTTTGCAGTTTGGCTTCGGCGGCATCATCGGTAACAACAGGCTCCGCCGTGGGCCAGGCATTGATAATTGCCTTGATCAAGGTCGCCAGGGGTATGGCGAAAAACACCCCCCACAAGCCCCAGATACCACCAAAAAACAGCACGGCCATTATAATAGCCACCGGGTGCAGGTTAACCGCCTCTGAGAACAACAGAGGAACCAACACATTCCCATCCACGGCCTGGATGATAAAATAGACCACAAACATGACATAAAATTCACTGCCTATACCCCACTGGAAGAATCCCACCATAACAACCGGCAGGGTAACGAGGGCAGCCCCAATATAGGGAATGATGACTGAAAGCCCCACCAGCAGGCTCAGCAGGGCAGCGTAATTGAGTCCCATCCAGACAAACGCGAAATAGGTAACCGAGCCGACGATGATGACCTCCAGCGCCTTACCACGGGCATAATTGGCAAACTGCATGTTCGTTTCACCCCAGATCCGCCGCAACAAGGGACGCTCTGCAGGCAGGAAATCCGCCAGCCAGTCCATGATCTGCTGTCGATCCTTGAGAAAGAAAAAAACCAGTAACGGGATCAGGATCATATAGACTATCACCGTCAGGATTCCGGGAATCGAGGCCAGTGAACGGGTAAGCAGTGCCTGGCCCAGGCCCGCCAGTTCAGCCTGCACCATATTCACCATTTGACTGAGTTGTTCTTGTGTTATCAGCTCCGGATACTGCTCTGGCAAAACCCCAAGAAACTGCCGCCCCTGCTCCAGCATACGCGGCGTCTCGGTAGCCAGGCTCAGCATTTGCCGCCAGACCAGCGGCAACAGCCCCAGGCTGACCCCGAAAAACACCCCTATGAACACCAAAAATGCCACAGCCACCCCCACCCACTGGGGCAGGCCGTGGTGCTGCAACTGCAAGGAAAGACCCTGCACAAGGTAGGCCAATACAATTGAGGCCAACACCGGAGCCAGGATATCGCCAATGGTCATCAGCAATAACACCGAGATGGTTAGCAGCACCAGCAGCAGTACCGATTCTTCCTCGAACAGGTATCGCCTGGACCACTTGGAAAATACGTCTAACATAGTGCCTTCCGTTTAGGGGGAGTCAGCTTTTTTGTAACAGATATATGTAGACACCGTCTGTCTCTTCGCTGGCTAGCAAAAGATGACCGGACTGCTCAGCAAACATGCGAAAATCGCGCACCGAGCCCTGGTCAGTAGACAGAACCCGCAATTGCTGCCCTGGCGCCATCGTATTCAGGGCCCGCTTGGCCTTTAACAGCGGCATGGGACAATCCAGTCCTTTTGTATCCAGTTCAACCAATTGCAACTCACTCATACCACCTCTGTGCTCGTAGTTCCAGCTAGTCAGTATAAGCCATTCACCGGCTCACAATGAACTTTCTGATAGCAGAACACTCCAAAAACGCGCATGAAGTACAATGAAGTACAATGAATTACAATGCAGGGCAATTTAATTAGTGCGCATCCGGAAACGCCGGCTTGCCAACGATGTCGCTGTAAGCGGGGTGGCACCACAATGCGGTTCGCAGGGATAGCGGCACCGGCACGTCGGTCTGCGACGGCTGTACTGCTGTCCTCATTGTTATTTATCGCCAGTTCTGCGACATCCCAGGAGCTGAAACTACCCAATCTCGGGGAATCCAGCACCAGCATGTTCTCGTCGGAGTTCGAGCATCAATTGGGCCGAACCTGGCTGCGCGTCTTCCGCAGCCAGGTCCCCACCGTCAATGACCCGCTGTTGTTCGACTATCTGGAGAATCTCATCTATCAATTGGTGAGACACAGCAAACTGGAAGATCGCCGGGTAGAGATAGTTATCGTGGAAAACCCGACAATTAACGCCTTTGCTGTGCCCGGGGGTGTCATCGGGATTCACAACGGCCTCTTGCTCTGGGCCCAGACCGAGGACGAATTGGCCACAGTACTGGCGCACGAAATCGCCCACTTGAGCCAGCGCCATTTCTCACGGGGAGTGGAATTCCAGAAAAAACAACAACCCCTGACTCTGGCCGCCATGCTTGCCAGCCTGGTGCTGATGGCCACCGTCGGGGGGGACGTGGGAATGGCAGCGCTCTCCACCACCCAGGCGGTGGCCCAGGACTCCGCGCTGCGCTACAGTCGCGCCAACGAATCAGAGGCAGACCGGGTCGGCATGCAAACCATGGTTGCAGCGGGTATGGACCCACACGCCGCCCCCGCGATGTTTGAGCGCATGCTACAGGCATCGCGCTATTCCAGCGCCAATCGCATGCCCGAGTTCCTGCGTTCCCACCCCCTGTCAGAAAATCGCATAGCGGATACCCGCAACAGGGCACGGCAATACCCCAAGCATATTCAACAAGCCGACCTGAGCTACCAGTTAATGCGGGCCAGGGCAGTCAACGAACTGGCCGACACCCCGGAGGAGGCGGTACAAAAATTCCGTGGGGAACTGGACGGCACCCCGCGCTCACGGGAGGCGGCTGTTTATGGGCTGGTGCTGGCACTGACTGAGGCGGGTCGGGAGGACGAGGCCAGCCTGGAGTTGGACGGTATCTGGTCGGGCAGCCCTGACCGGCTTGAATACATCATCGCCGATGCCAAAATTGACATGGTGCGCAACGAACCGGAAAAAGCGGTAGACAAGCTGACGGCTCAACTGGAACTGTCACCCGGCAACCACCCGCTCACCATGGCCTATGCCAGTGCGCTGATGAAAAATCAGCAACCGCACATCGCCGAGGAAGTGTTGGTCGAGCAGAGCAGGTTGAGGCCCAACGACCCGGGGCTGTGGTACCTGTTGGCAGAGGTGCAGGGACTGTCCGGCGATATAGTGGGGCTACACCAATCTCGGGCTGAGTATTTTATCCTCAACGGCATACTCGATGAAGCGGAGAAGCAGCTGACCTACGCCCTCAAACTAACCCACAAAGACTACCTGACCACGGCCAAGATCAGGCAGCGACTCACAGATATAACCAGAATGCGAGAGCAGATGGAAAGCTTTTAAGACGAGGCAGAGAAGAATCAGGCGTTACCCTTCACTGTCACTTGTATATCCGCCGCGAAATCCAGCATGCGGCGCAGGGGCAACATGGCCTGTTCGCCCAGGGTGGGATCCACGATAATCTCATTGTCGTCGCGATCAAAAACATCGGCCAGGGTCTCCAGTTCATTCATGGCCATCCAGGGACAATGGGCACAGCTGTGACAAGTTGCGCCGTGCCCCGCAGTAGGAGCGATAATGAATTCCTTGTCCGGGGCCTGGCGCTGTAGCTGGTAAAAGATGCCCTGGTCCGTGGCAACGATAAAACGCTGGTTATCCATTTCACAGGCGGCGCGAATAATCTGGGTCGTTGAACCCACCCGGTCAGCCAGTTCCACCACGGAGGTCGGGGATTCCGGGTGCACCAACACGGCGGCATCCGGGTAAACCCGTTTTAGATCGGCAATACCCCGGGCCTTGAACTCCTCGTGCACGATGCAGGCCCCGTCCCACATAAGGATGTCCGCGCCGGTTTCACGGCGCACATAATCCCCCAGATGCTGGTCTGGCGCCCAGATAATTTTTTCGCCCTGCTCCGCCAGGTGCTCGGCGACGTCAAGCGCAATACTTGAAGTCACCACCCAATCCGCCCTGGCCTTCACCGCTGCGGAAGTATTGGCATAAACCACCACCTTGCGCTCGGGATGCTCGTCGCAGAAGGCGGAAAACTCCTCTATAGGGCAGCCCAGGTCCAGTGAGCAGGTGGCCTCCAGGGTTGGCATTAGCACCCGTTTCTCAGGGGTGAGAATCTTGGCGGTCTCACCCATGAATTTAACACCAGCGACTATCAGTGTCTCAGCCGGGTGACCGTGACCAAAGCGCGCCATCTCCAACGAGTCTGACACGCAACCCCCGCTCTCCTCTGCCAGGGACTGAACAGCCGGTGACGTGTAGTAGTGCGCCACGATAACCGCGTTCTCCCGCTCTAACCGAGCTTTGATCTGGTCCTTGAGGGACCTCTCCTGCTCGGGGCTCAGTTTTTCCTGCTCAGCGTGATCCAGGTGATACTGCACCTGCTGGCGGATGGTTTCCAGTTTGTGGGAGGCTATACTCATACTAATCAAAAAGGCGGGAATAAGCGGACGGAAAGTCTACCATAGATTTCCACAGTGTTAATTCCTGGTACCCGTGGGGCACAGCCAGTAGTTGGCATGTTGGTAATTTTCAATAAACATTCACTAGAATTTCGCTGAGTTATTCCGTATAACCTCATGTTATATAAAGAATAAGCACACTATGGCACCAGGTTTTCAGGGGGCAGGGGATCCCGAGGTGGCCAATGTGCGGCAACAGGTGTATTTAATCAGGCAAGTATCCAGGGACCATTAGTGGAACAGCACACAGTACTGATCATCTCGGAAAACAAGACAGACCACCTGCTTCTGTCCGCCTGTCTCGAGCGCGCGCTACCCGGAAGGTTTCACCTGGCCTCCTCGGAATCTATCGAACGGCCGCTGGAAGCCCTGTTGGATCCGATGGTTGATGCAGTGATCATGGCCCACGGCCCGGAAACAGAATACCTGCTGCGTCTAGCCCAGAAAAACGATGCGACAGTACCCCTGATTCTCCTGTTGGATGAGGCTGATGACACAACTGTTGCCCAACTGCGCGAATACGGCGCCCAGGACTACCTGGTCCGCGGACAACTGCAGGACGCACTGGTCCATCGAATTCTTGATTACAGTATTGCGCTGAAACAGGCACGGGAAAAGATACAGCAACTGTCCAGTCGTGACACATTGACCGGCGCACTCAATCGGATCGGCTTTCGCGCACACCTGGAGCGCGCCATGGACCGCTCCGAGCGCTACAGCTTCAATACCGCCCTGCTCTACATCAATATCGACCAGTTCGCCAATATCAATGATCATTATGGCGAGGCCGATGGCGACCTGATGATCAAATCCATCTCACGGCGCCTGATCAACAAAATGCGCAGCACCGACAGCATCGCCCGCCTCGGCGGGGATGAATTCGCTGTTGTACTGGAAGATGTCAGTTCCGCCGCAGATGTGGACCTTATCGCCGAGAAAATGCTGAAGTCTATATCGGCCCCTATGATTCTCAGCGAGCAGCAGGTAGCGGTGGAAGCCAGCATCGGCGCGGCCATTTACCCCGAGGGCGGGCACGAGTTTTCCGACCTGGTGGAGCATGCGCGCAGCGCCATGCAACAGGCCAAGAGCATAGAGGGCGGCAAATATATCCGTTATTGCGAACAGCTCACCTTCGACGTTGCGGGCAACAACTCGCTGGCCGCTGAACTGCGCAACGCCGTGCGCAAAAACCAGTTTGAGTTGCACTACCAGCCCAGGGTGGATCTCGCCACCGGGCAACTGGTCGGTCTCGAGGCCCTGTTACGCTGGAACCACCCTGAGCGAGGCCTGGTCTACCCGGAGGAATTTTTATCCGTCTGTGAAGATATGGGGTTGATGAAAACCATTGGTTACCAGGTAATACAGCATGCCTGTAGTGCCCAGATATGGCTCGAGGAACAGAAACTGCACAATGTTGATGTTGCAGTTAATATCTCATTTTCCCAGATACAAGACGACCGCTTCGTTGAAATAGTAAAAGACATCATCGCACGCAGCGGGGCAGACGCTTCCTGCCTTGAGTTCGAGCTCACAGAATCCACCCTCCTGAAAAGCCCTGGCGCCATCAAAGAGCGCATGGACGAATTGCGTCAGCTTGGAATTTCTTTCTCATTGGACGATTTCGGCACCGGCTTCTCACAACTCACCCACCTCACCGAATTGCCAATCTCAGCGCTGAAGATCGACGCCTGTTTTGTTCGTGATTTACCACACAACGACCATCAGCAAGCGGTTTGCACCATGATCATTGAAATGGGCCGCCGTCTGGGGATGTTGGTGGTGGCTGAGGGTGCCGAAACCCACGAGCAGATCAAGTTCCTTCGAGAGAACCACTGCCACCAGGTGCAGGGGTTCTACTACAGCCCGGCCATTCCCCTGCAACAATTGCCACGCTTTGTACAGGAACAGCGTTTCAAGCGCCGCGAGAAACTGCTTTCCTGATATCAGGCGTTCAATACACCATACGATTCCTACCAGCCTTCTCTATTTGTTATCTGCAGTATTTGTTATCCCCACTAGGCGCGAGGTCTGAGTGATGATAGCCTACGGCTACCACAAGAAACATTACCCCGGCAGCAAATGTCCAGCAGAGATCATCACCCCCATCACCAAGCTAAAATCCTTGTCTGCGACGATGACCTGAATATCCGCATCCTGACACGCCAATGCCTGGAAGCTGAGGATATGGTCGTGGTGGAGGCCGCCAATGGGCTTGAAGCGATAGATGTGTTCATACGAGAGCGCCCGGACCTGGTATTCCTGGATGTGGAAATGCCGGGCATGACGGGCCTGGAGGTCTGCCAGCGTATCAGGCAGATGCCGCAGGGGGAGTCAACCCCCATCATGATTGTTACCGGCTCAGACGACCGAAAGTCCATAGATCAGGGGTTCGAGGCGGGTGCCACCCAGTATAAGACCAAACCGGTCAACTGGTCGCTACTGGGCCGTGACGTACAATATATGCTGCGCGCCAGCAATGCCTTCAACTCCCTGAAGCGGCAGGAGGATCGCCTGCGTTACCTGGCTTACTACGACCCACTCACCAGCCTGCCCAACCGACGCAGCTTCAATGAACAACTGAACCGCATACTAAAACGCTGCCAGCGCCACAGTACCAACGCCGCATTGCTGTTTATAGATCTGGATCATTTCAAGCGCATCAATGACTCCATTGGTCATGCCAGGGGAGACCGCCTGCTGGTGGAAATCGCCAGGCGGCTTACCATGGA
>QNFS01000084.1 GCA_003646415.1 Gammaproteobacteria bacterium | reverse complement strand
GTTCGAACCCCCTAGGGGACGCCACTCATCAAGCCTCCGGTCCGCGGGAATAGCTCAGTTGGTAGAGCGCAACCTTGCCAAGGTTGAGGTCGCGAGTTCGAATCTCGTTTCCCGCTCCAATTTTTACTGCCCCTCCTCCAACCTGATCGACAGGCTGTTAATGCAATAGCGCAGGCCAGTAGGCTGTGGCCCATCTTCAAATACATGCCCCAGATGAGATCCGCACTTTTTACACATTACCTCCGTACGGGTCACGCCACGGGTATCATCGCGCGCTTCCAGGATGACCTCTGCTTCAGCGGGTTGGAAAAAACTTGGCCAACCGCAGCCGGCATCAAATTTGGTCTGGGAAAGAAATAGCGGTTCACCACAGCAACGGCAGTGGTACACACCGTCTTTACTGCAGTCCCAGTACTCGCCGGTAAAAGGCCGTTCTGTGCCCTTTTCACGGCATACGTGAAACTCTTCCGGGGTTAATTTGTCGCGCCATTTTTCATTGTCTTGCATGGTTTGCCTCTCATTAAGTCGCATGCAGTGCCTGAGAGTACACCAGCCATCTGCTGTAGACTACAAGCTGCTAAAAAACACAGGGGCAGTCACGGCCGGAGGCCGCTACTACAGGAGGCTGGTGCTGACACGGTAGATTATGTGGTCGTCATAGCCCGTGACAATAGAGTGATATCCGCTCAACTCCTCATCCAGTTGCGGATCGTTGGTGTCCACCAACAGGGGGCGTCCTTCAAGGGCGGAAATCTTGGATTTCGCGGCGATGATGGTGATGTTGCCCAATCCCACCGCGCGGATAACCGCGGGAGAAAACTGCTGGTTGCCGCGGCCGAATACATGGCCCTGGCCACCGATCACCGTGACCACAATAGCTGCGCCGCCCTCTGCACCCGTCAACACTTCAAGCAGGGCGTTTTCGTCAGCATCGCTGACCAGCAGCACCCCGTCACAGATTGCGTCCACACCCAACAGGGTATTGGGCAAACCCAGTTCTTCCATGATCGCTGCGGTGGTTGAACCGGGCCCGATAAAATAGGTTCGCCCCTCCTCCATGCCCTCCACCAGCCAGGCGGCGATCTCGGCAGCGACCAGGTCATGGCTCTCCCTGCCGCCGACTTTGGTATGTTGCAGGTAGCGCCCCTCACTGGGTACCAGCATCTCACCGTAAAAACGGCTGCGTACCACATCACGACGGAAGGCCTCTTCGTCTATGTCGCGCACTTCCTGTGCCTTGAGCCCGACCAGACCTCCTCTTGCCAGTTGCAGCAGCAACTCGCCAGCGGCCTCGGGGGAGACAGCAAATACACCCGATTGCATTTTTACCCCGGCGGGAATACCCAACACCGGACACTGCTGCCCGACCACATCGTAGATATCGCGAGCCGTGCCATCCCCCCCGGCAAAGACAATGATGTCAACGCCGGCGGCAACCAGTTCCTTTGCGGCGAGGCGGGTGTCCTCAGCTGAAGTGAGCCCTGCGTCCCTGTTAACAAGCGCCTTCACTGGCACCTCAGCGGACAAGCCCAGGTGCTGCAGCATGCGCTCGCCCATGTCGCCCGACCAGCAAGTGAAGCGCAGTGCACCCCCCTCCTCGACCAATACGCGCAGGGCGCGCTCCACCCTATCCATGGCCCGGGTGCGCTGCTCTGGTAATAGCTTCGACGCTAATTCACGCAGTTCCTCACCATCGCTGCCTTTCAGGGCGAGGCTGCCACCCAGGCCCGCCAACGGATTCACGATCAAGCCAATATGCAGGGTGGCGCTCATGATCCGGCCCCGGTCGCCACTGGCACACAGCCCAGCCCCTGCACCAGCTCAATATCCCGCTGTGACTTGAAATCCCCGTGCACAGTACTGCCAAGTAATTCTCGCCGCTCCCGGTGTTGTTTACGCAATAAATCAAAGCCAAGGGCAGCCTGGGCGACGTCCTGACCCAGGGTGGCGCCACGCAACAGGGCATCATCGCGCCCTATGTCATAGCGCGCCTTGAGCAGGTGGCGCATGAGCGCCGCTCCTACAAGTGAATCCGGGACTGCCAGCGCTTCTGGCTCTCCCGCGGGGTTGCCCTGACCCGGCAACGCCAGACCTACCTGCAATGCAATTGCATCACACAGCATGCGCGTGGCCAGCAGCTTCCCATCCAGACTATAACCGGCGATATGGGCCGAGCCCAGTGTCACTCGATCCAGCAGAGCATGCAGTATTCGGGGCTCACCCTCCCACACATCAAATACCGTGGCCGGCCCCCGCCCTGTCTCCAGCAAAGCCAGCATGGCCTGGTTGTGGACCACGGGACCCCGGCTGGCGTTGATCAACAGGCCACCGGGCTGCAAGCAGGCCAACTCGGCCTCCCCCAGCAGATGGAAGCTGGGCCAGGGCGGCTGGCGGGTCATCTCACAATGCAAGGTAACAACATCACACCCAAGGACCCGAATCAGGCTCGCCGGGTTACTGATCGCCTTTTTATCCAGCCAGGGGTCGTAAACCCAATAATCGATACCCAGCGCCCGCAGGCGTACGGCCATGGCACTGCCAATCATGCCGTAGCCAACAATGCCCACAGTGCCGCCTGCAAGTAGCTGCTCCAGTTTATCTGTCACTGCGGCGATGGCCGCCAGCACATACTCCACCACCGAGTTGGCATTGGCACCGGGGGCATGGGCAAAGCCAATGCCCTGCTGAAGCAGGTAGACCTGATCTATATGATCCACACCGCTGGTGGCAGTGCCTACAAACTTTACGGAGGTGTCGTGCAGCAGTGCTTCGTTGACCTGGGTGACCGAGCGCACCAATAAGACGTCTACCCCTTCCAGGTGTGAACATTGCAGTTGACGACCGGCAACGCGCCGCACCGTTGCTCCAGTAACAGCGCCGGCACCAAAATAATGCTCTACAGCGGGAATATTTTCATCGGCCAGTATCTCGAGACTCACGAGCGCGGCAACCCTTGCGCCAGGCGCGCCAGGTAATTATCACCCTCGCAGCACGGCCCACCGTAACAGGGCACAGCAAATCGCTCAGTGATCACCTTACATGTCCACAAGAGTGAAATGCAGTTCATCGGGAGTGGCCAGGGTATCGAATTCACGACACAGACGGTAAAAAAACTCTTCTGCCCGCCCCGGCAGGCCATTTCGCTGCCAGCACAGGGCCTGCTCATACACTTGTCGGCGAAAGCCTGAGATGTCCGGCAATTCCCCGGACACACCATCCAGGTTGTCTGCACTCACCCGAAAGCGATATCCGCAGGCTTTAGCGAAGTACCACTCCAGCGCCTGGGGCTTGCCCTCGACAGACTCAAAGGCCAGTTGCTCGGCAGTGCTGCGACCGTCCGGTGCGTACCAGTAGCCAAAATCCACCTGCAGACGGCGAGCGGCACCGGCAATACACCAGTGCGCCACTTCATGCAGGGCACTGGCGAAATAGTCTGCCCGATAATACAGCACATGAGCCTCCCCCTGTCGCCGCGCAGGCTGATAAAGGGGTTCATCTGCGCCACCCTGTAGCCGGGTGTACAGCTTATCGGCAAAACAGTCGGCAAATACCCGCTCCAGACGCGCACTGCACCAACCATTATCCAATCGCTCCGTCATATTGACCGGCGTACCCATTACTCCTCCCCCTGCTTGCGCAGCAGGTAGCGGTAATTGCCATCAAATTCGCCCTGCTCCAGCAGATCGTGGCCGAGAAAGGTGCAAAACTTGGGTATGTCACGCTCAGTGGAGGGATCGGTGGCCAGGACTTGCAAAGTATCTCCCACAGCAATATCGCGAATCTTATTGTGTAGCAGCATCACCGGCTCCGGACAGAACAGGCCGGTAGCATCCAGGATATGATCGGGTTTGATAGACATAAGGTGATAGTATCAATTGTTCAGCAGTGTCGCCGCCTGTTCTGCCGGCACCAGGTCCCACTGCTGGCTGCCTGCGTCATAGAGTATCTGCAACTCACCCTTTTCCAACTGCATGCGCAGTAACGTTGTTTTTTTCTCAAGGGTAAATTCATGTTCGCCGTAATCAGTACCATCCCTGCTGGCGAACTCCTCCAGCAGAGCCAGCAAAATATCGCCCTGCAGCCGCTGCAGGGGCACCGCAACAAACTCGGCCATCTGAAGTACCTTCTGAAATATGTGAATGCGCGTTAATATAAGGCCTGAGCCTGTGAATGTGGAGTCAAATTGGTGGAAACTTCCTACATCGTTACCTTTATCGGCGACGACCGCCCGGGACTGGTGGAACAGCTGTCCAGTGTCATTGAAAACAACCTCGGTAACTGGCATGAGAGCCGGTTGTCACAGCTGGGCGGCAAGTTCACCGGCCTGATTCTGGTATCACTGCCGGATGATGGCGGCGCCGCGCTGGAAGCGGACCTCAAAGCGTTGTCATCCAGTGGCTTGAGCGTTCGGGTTACACCGACCAGTGGCCCGGCAACCGCAGTTGCCGGCCGCGACATTACCCTCACTGTGATCGGCCCCGACCGACTGGGTATTGTACGTGAAATCTCCCGCACCCTGGCACAGCGACAAATCAATGTGGTGGAAATGGACAGTCACGTGAGCAGTGCGCCCATGAGCGCCGAGATGATATTCAATGCCCGCATTGATGCCTGGATTCCTGCAGCCACTGATATGGACGACTTGTCTGACACACTGGACGAAATTGCCAACCATATGACGCTGGAAATCGACCTGGAATAAGCGCGCTGCTAGCACCCCCTGAAGGGGTGTTAATATTAGTCCTCATCGCGCCACAACAACTTGCGCAACCCGACCCAGAGCAGTGTTATTACCGCGGCACAGATTATAACCAGCACTACGATCAGCACCGTGCCCACAAACAGTCCTGTCATCTCCCGTTGTGAAATACCGAATTGATCAACAACCACCCAGATCAGGCAGGCCATGGCCAACACAGCCAATAAGATAGTGCGATAGTAGCGCCGACTGGCTCTGCTCACGTTTGTTGAGCTGCAGTTATGACGATTCACTATCCGGCGCACAGGCCGGCAGTACCGGGGTATCGCACTGCACATCCATGTTCTGGGCGCGCTGACGCAATACGTGGTCCATCAGCACGATAGCCAGCATCGCCTCGGCGATAGGTGTGGCGCGAATGCCTACACAGGGGTCGTGACGACCGTGAGTAACCACCTCCATCGCCTTGCCGGAGGTGTCGATGGTAGCGCCAGGCATGCGGATACTGGACGTCGGCTTGAGCGCAATACTCACTGTAATATCCTGGCCACTGGAAATACCACCCAGCACGCCACCGGCGTTATTGCCGACAAATCCCTCGGGCGTGAGCAGGTCCCGGTGTTCACTGCCGTGGTGCTCGACCGAGGCGAACCCCGCCCCAATCTCCACACCCTTCACCGCGTTGATGCTCATCATGGCACCGGCGATATCCGCATCGAGCCGATCAAACACCGGCTCGCCCAGACCCGGCATAACACCGCTGGCCACAACATTAATCCGCGCACCGATGGAATCTCCCCGCTTGTTGAGGTCCGTCATAAACACATCCATCTCCGGCACCTTCGCCGCATCAGGGCAAAAAAACGGGTTGGTCTCCACCACGCTCCAATCTACGGTTTGCACAACCACCGGGCCCAGCTGAGCGAGGTAGCCACGAATTTTGATACCGTAGCGTTTAGCCAGGTACTTCTTGGCAATGGCGCCGGCAGCAACTCGCATCGCTGTCTCCCGGGCGGAAGAGCGCCCACCACCGCGATAATCGCGAAAACCGTATTTCTGGTTGTAGCTATAGTCCGCGTGAGCCGGGCGGAAGGTGTCCTTGATATTGGAATAGTCCCTGGAGCGCTGGTCGGTATTTTCGATCAACAAGCCAATGGCGGTGCCGGTGGTCACACCCTCGAACACCCCGGAAAGAATACGCACCTCATCCGCCTCACGGCGCTGGGTGGTGAATCGGGAGGTGCCCGGTTTGCGCCTGTCCAGATCGCCCTGCATATCGGAGGCGTCCAGTTCCAGCCCGGGGGGACAACCGTCCACGATACAGCCCAGCGCGGGGCCGTGGCTCTCGCCAAAGCTGGTCACCGTAAATAACTTACCGATTGTATTGCCCGCCATGATGCTCTCTTACCCTGTGAGTTGCCGTTGCAAATAATAGCTGTGGATCCAACCCGCATATTATAGGGGGCCAGGCAATTCCAGTACAGCACAGTCCTTCTCACTTCAGCACGTTTAACCTCCTGTTTTAACGATGTTTTATTACTATGCCGATAACCGTTATCCAACCACATCACGTGATCGCATCGCTTATGTTACCTGGCACAATTGCTGCCCTGAAATTCATGTCCGATGTCAGACACCCCAGACCGAAAAATGGCTGCTTTGTTCTATGAAGGGACGTTAGGCCTGTATTTACGTTCCAGGTTAAAAACTGATAAACTCTGGCTGCTCACCTGCCCCATTAATACTATCTAAGTGGGTACGTAATTTGCGTGGTCAAGTGCGACACCTGGCCTCGGTCTCCGACGGTAACTCACCAAATAGCTTACGGTAATCGGCTGCGAACTGCCCCATATGCCAGATACCATGCTTGGTAGCAATATCGGTAATTGACCGATATTCCATCTCGCTGAAACGAGACAACTCCCTGCGTACGCGAGACAGTTGCAGGCTTTTGATATACCGTTTTGGTGTCACGCCAAAACGCCTGCTGAAACTGTATTCCAGTGTGCTGATACTGCACCCGGCCACTTTACAGAGCCGGGTTACCGATATTTCACCCTGGGCTTCGTCGCGGATAAACTCCAGTGCCGTGTTCATCGCCCGTTCGCTTTTCAACGCCCTGGGCGAGTCACCAATTTCACTGCGAAACACGTGGCCCAGTATTGACTCGGCCAGCATTTCCTCCCGTTGGCGTAGAAGCGCGCCAGGTGCCTGACGCTGACTGTGAGCAAGGTAATCCCAGCCACTCAGTTCCCGCCGCAGTGCGTCCTGATCACTCGCGAGCAGTTTATTTGCGCCTGTACGTGCCAACAGATCGTCCATTGTCCGGTGAAAAACAACTTGTAATAGCTCGTCCAGTTGCGACTGCAGCAAATGAATGGCGGTTGCTTTGAACCCGGCACTGGAAACCGATGTTCCCTGCTCTCCGGTGGGGAACAGCACCAGTTTATCTACCGTAATGGCCTGGTCACCGACCCATATAGGCGTGGAGCCCACGGCGGGCAAGCCAAAATTTATATAGCCCGGTTTTGCCACAATTGTCTGGTTGAATCCGGCATTGAGTGCCATGGGTACCAGGCTTACCCGGTCACTCTGTATCAATCGTGCGCTGGAAGGCTCGATAGAGGGTGTCATCTGAGTGACATCAAATTCCCAGCCAGCCTGGAGCGCGTCCAGGGCGTAGAAGTCGGGGGACTCCTGGGATATTGTGCGCAGCATATGAATTTCCGTAGCACGAGGGATACTGCCACACAATATAATCCGACTGGCCCGCTGAGACAAGAAGTGTAACAAAGAGTGCAGCCACGTAGATTCTCAAGGAGATTTGGGATTTTTTGATATTCCCGTCAGGCAAAAAATACTAAAATTGCTACCTTAATCTTATCGATGTAACTCGGAGAGACGATCATGGTGAAACTTCACAGAAGGATTGCACTGGGGACCGTATTGGCCGCAGGAGCAATGGCGCTCTACCAGTGGGGTGTCGAAAACGGGCGTGATGGAAGGTCTCTCGGCCTGGTCGAGTCTGCCAACGCCGCGAGCGCCACTGTGGCCACAGGCTGGTCTCGAACAGGTACTGCGCCGGACCGGGGTGTGTACTACCCGGGCACTGAAGAACTGGACCCGGATGAAATGCGGGTTATCGCCTGTGGATCAGGAATGCCCATGCCACGACTCAAGCAGGCGGCGGCTTGCTTCCTGATTGAACTGGGTAATGGCGACAAGTTTATCTTCGATATGGGCACCGGTTCCATGGAGCGCATATACGCGCTGGGTATACCACTTGATTACATCGACAAAGTCTTCCTGACACACCTGCACATGGACCACATGGGTGATCTGCCGGCCTTCTATATCTACGGGCCGCAGAACAACCGCTCCAAACCGCTTCGGGTATGGGGTCCTGGGGGTGGCGGCACCCGCCCTGAATGGGGTACCAAGGCAGCCATGGAGAATGTGGAGAAGACATGGGCCTGGATGACCGGCACCCTGGCAGGCACTATCGATACTCGCTCATTCAAGATGGAAGTCACGGAATATGACTGGTCCAAGGTCAACAATGTGATCTATGAAGAAAATGGTGTCAGAATCCGAACCATACCTGCCATACACTTGGAACAGGCTGTCAGCTTTCTGCTGGACTGGAATGGCATGACACTGGCATTTTCCGGTGACACAGTGCCCAACCGGTGGTGGGTGGAGCACACCCAGGGCGTAGATTTTGCTATCCATGAGTGTTTCCTGACTCCTAACCAAGCGATCGAGAAGTGGAGTTTCTCAGAGCCTGAAGCGCTCAACGCACTGACCAGAGTCCATGCCACCGCTGCTCTATTTGGCAAGGTGATGGCATTGACTCGACCCAAACATGCTGTCGCCTATCACTTTCAAAATGACTCTGACACCTTGCCTGGTGTGATGGAGGCTGTAGAGTCTGTGTACGATGGGCCAGTCGACTACGCACAGGATTTTATGGTGTGGAATATCACCAAAGACGGAGTGCGCACTCGGATGGCGGTCCCCAACCGTGAATCTTACCCCACGCCTCCACTGGCAGAAAAAATCATTGATAAAACCAACCCCTACATACCGCCTGCCTGGGTGAATGAAGGCTGGGCGGAAGAGGCGATACCCTTTGTCGAACAGATTTATACTGACTTCAACAAGGAGCACGGTACCAACTTCAAGTTCAAGTAATACCTGATATACCGGATATTCCAATGACCGTTGGCGGCACTAAGCCGCCTCGGGACGAACTGTGCTAAATTTGGACTGACCACATCAGGGCGTGAAGCGGACATTCACGAATAGCGAGTAGCTTCCGTAGGTCGCCTGACACGGTTAATAACGTAAGAGTGAGAAATTGTGCTAATTGTTCTATCAATATTCTTTGGCGTCGTATGGCTAGTCTTCTTCAAGTTTCAGTGGCTTCCCTGGAGTCGCGGTTGGAAGATTACGGTGTATACAGTTGCCCTGACCATTGCTCTTGTGGTTGTTGGTGCGTTGCAGTACTACACTCCAACGTCCACAATGGCGGTGGTTCAGGCCCACACACAAAACATCTACCCATTGGTCAGTGGCAGAATCGATACTGTCTACGCAGACGGAGATGAGGAAGTCGTGCAGGGTGATAAATTATTCAGCATAGATGCAAGACCGTTTGAGTATGCAGTGAAGAAATGGACAGCCGCGACGACTCTGGCCGAAATTGAGCTATCTGATGCTCAAAAGCTTGTATCTAGTGGCGCTATTGCCAGGATCACCAGGGACACCAAGCAGGCAAATTATGACCAGACCAAAGCTGAGTTGGAAACTGCGCTCTACGAACTTGAAAACACAGTAGTTTATGCCCCGGCCGATGGTTATATCACGCTTAATGCGCTTAAGCCGGGACAGCGCGTCACCACTCAAACTGCCACACTAACGTTCATTGACTCCAGTAGAATATTCATCTCTGCCGCAATAAAGCAGAACGGACTTTCAGGCGTCGCCCCTGGTAAAAAAGCAACGGTTACGTTTTTAGCTGCACCGGGTGAGGTATTCCAAACTAGGGTTCTCGGTACACTGCAAGGCACTATTCAAGGTCAGGTATCAATGGAATCATCAGCATCACCCATCGCGGCGCTGCAATCATCTACTGACCTTTACCCCGTAAGAATTGCCTTCCCTGAAGATGCTCCGTCTGAATTGAAACAGGCCGGGAAGCGGGCCAGCGTGACCATTTTCACGGATGAAAGTAATCCCATAAATATTCTGGCCAAAGTATTGCAATGGGTGTCCACTTGGTTAGCTTTTATTCTATAAATTGATGTAATCGACACTAGCTTATATCGACCGGCTGAAATCGCGCCTGTTAAG
>QNFS01000083.1 GCA_003646415.1 Gammaproteobacteria bacterium | reverse complement strand
TCTCTTGCTGTGCCATAACCATAGCCCGCTCCAGTGCTGGCTGCTTTTCCCTGACGGGATCAAATACAACAAAAATATTGGTAAATTCCATTACTCCACCTCTGCTCATTCCATTAATTTGACTCACCTGTCATATATATCAAAAATTTTTAGAATATTGATTCTAAAAACAGCGGTTGCCTTACTTTATTACAGGTTTTATTACAAGTTCTGTGAACTGGATCACACGGGTAATTCAGCGGTGTCCTTGATCTCCTCCATGACAAAGTTGGAGGTCACACCGAACCGGGTTGGTATACAGATTCACGGGAGATTCCACGGCCGATACCACGTAGAATCGCACCATGCGCCATGAAAGCCTTCAAGCAGATGCAGAGTCCAGAATAAACTGGCGCATCATCTCCCATCTGATTCCCTACCTGCGCGAATCGCGCAATCGGGTGCTGTTGGCCATGCTGTGCCTGCTGCTGGCCAAGGGCGCCATTCTACTAATCCCCTTTTTGCTCAAGTACCTGGTCGACTCCCTGGAGGGGCAAAACCTCCAGCCCCTGGCGCCGGCTGTCCTTTTCGGGCTGGTAGTGGCCTATGGCGCCGCCCGTTTCTCCAACGTCTTCTTTGGCGAACTGCGAGACACGATTTTCGGGCGCGTAAGCGAGCGCGCCATGCGCCGCATTGGCCTGCAGGTATTTCGCCACGTCCACGCGCTGGACCTGGATTTCCACCTCAACCGCCGCACCGGTGGCCTGGCCCGGGATATCGAGCGCGGTGTCACCGGCATCAGCTTCCTGATGCGCTTCTTCGTGTTCAACATTATCCCCACCCTGTTCGAGATCGCCATGGTGGTGTGCATTTTGCTGTTCAACTACGGCGCAAGCTTTGCCGTCATCACCCTGGTGTCGGTGTTCGCCTACGGTTTGTTTTCCCTGCGCGCCACGCAATGGCGCACCCGGTTTGTGCGCGAGATGAACGAGGCCGATTCGGCCAGCAATACACGGGCCATGGACAGCCTGCTCAACTATGAGAC
The DNA here is from genome assembly GCA_003646415.1 of Gammaproteobacteria bacterium. Classification (GTDB taxonomy): domain Bacteria; phylum Pseudomonadota; class Gammaproteobacteria; order Pseudomonadales; family Halieaceae; genus JBALVO01. Next base: position 9,192 of record QNFS01000083.1, on the reverse strand, counting down.
AGTGAAGTATTTTACCAATGAGGAATTCGAGGCTCAGCGCTACGACACCGAGCTGGAAAAGTGGGAGAAGGCCCGGCGTAAAAACCGCCTGTCACTGTTCGGACTCAACGGCGGACAGGCCCTGATAATCGCCCTGTCCCAGACCAGCATGATCGGCCTGGCGGCATGGCAGGTCAGCGACGGCCAGATCAGCCTGGGAGATTTCATCCTCATCAATCAGTTCATGATTCAGTTATTCATGCCCCTGGGCTTCCTCGGCTTCGTCTTCAGGGAGATCAAGGCTTCGCTGGCCAGCATCGAGAAAATTTTCGAACTGCTGGCGTTGAAACCCGCTGTGGTGGATGCCGCCCATGCCCCCTCATTGCAGATGCAACATGGCGGCATTGTGTTTAACAAGGTCTGTTTTGGCTACAGGCCCGAGCGAAATATCCTGCGAGAGGTCGACTTCACTATTGAGGCGGGTCAGAAGGTGGCCGTGGTTGGCGTCAGTGGCTCAGGCAAGTCGACCCTGGTGAAACTGCTGTTCCGCTTTTACGACCCGGACAGCGGCAGCATAAGTGTCGACGGGCAGGACATCAGCCAGGTGAGCCAGGCCTCACTGCGCCGGGCTATTGGCATCGTCCCCCAGGATACGGTGCTGTTCAACGACAGCATCTTTGAAAATGTGCGCTACGGTAGCCCGCGGGCCACCGACCAGGAGGTCGAAGAGGCGATCCGGCTGGCACACCTGGACGAGTTCATTGCCGCCCTGCCCGAAGGCAGCGCCACCATGGTCGGTGAACGCGGCCTGAAACTCTCCGGTGGCGAAAAACAGCGGGTATCCATTGCCCGCACCATCCTCAAGCGGCCGCCCATTATGGTATTCGATGAAGCCACCTCCTCCCTGGACAGCAAATCGGAGCGGGCCATCCTCTCCTCCCTGGCAGAAATCTCCCGGGACCACACCAGCCTGGTGATAGCACACCGGCTTTCCACCATCGTCGATGCCGACAGGATTGTGGTATTACACCACGGCGAGATCGTCGAACAGGGCACCCACCAACAGTTGCTGCAACACGCTGGACACTATGCCGAGCTATGGCGGGCACAGCTAAAGCAGCGAGATATTGAACCTGACTGATCAAGGGCAATCAAAACAAACCCTCTATCTGGCCACGCTCGTTGACATAAATACTGTTGGCGGCCGGCACACGAGGCAAACCCGGCATGCGCATGATATCGCCACAGACAACAACGAGAAATTCAGCCCCCGCCGCCAGCGTCAGTTCACGCACCTTCACCCGGTGGTTGCTGGGGGCTCCTATCAATTGAGGGTCGGTAGAGAAGCTGTACTGGGTCTTGGCCATGCAAACAGGGAAGTGGCCGTAGCCGTCCCGCTCGAATTGCTCGAACTGGTCGCGGATCTTCTTGTCCGCATCTATATCGTCGGCGCCGTATACCGACCGCGCAACCACGCGGGTCTTCTCCCACAGGCTCATATCATCGTCGTATAAGGTGCGGAACTGGGCATGGCCGCTGGCGGTCAGGTCGACCACCGCCTGCGCCAGGCCGGTCGCTCCCGCCCCACCGTCCGCCCAGTGCGTGCAGACATGGGCCTTGACTCCGCGTTGCTCCACATAGGATTTAATGACGTCAATTTCCGCCTGGGAATCACCGCTAAAGTGGTTGATAGCCACGGTCTGTGGCACACCGTACTGGCCAGTGTTGCGTATGTGGCGGCCCAGGTTTTCCAGGCCGCGCTGCACCGCCCCCACGTTTTCTTCAGCCAGCTCTGAACGGGGCACGCCACCATGCATCTTCAGCGCCCGCACGGTCGCCACCATTACCACGGCGTCCGGGCTCAGGCCGGATTTCCTGCACTTGATATTGAAAAATTTCTCCGCCCCCAGATCAGCGCCAAAACCCGCCTCGGTTATCACATAGTCAGAAAGCCTGAGTGCAGTCTCCGTGGCGATAATGGAATTACAGCCGTGGGCAATATTGGCGAAGGGTCCACCGTGAATAAACGCCGGGTTGTTCTCCAGAGTTTGCACCAGGTTGGGTGCCAGTGCATCGCGCAATAATGCCGTCATGGCTCCAGATGCCTTTACCGCCGCGGCGGTTACCGGCTCCTGTTCGCGGGTATAGCCAATAACTATCCTGCCCAGACGCTGTTGCAGGTCCTGCAGGTTGCGCGACAAACAGAAGATCGCCATCACCTCTGAGGCCACGGTGATATCGTAACCGCCCTCCATGGGGTAGCCATTGGTGGGACCTCCCACGCCAGTGATGATCTGCCGCAATTGACGGTCATTGATATCCACCACCCGGCGCCAGGTCACCCGACGCAGGTCCAGGCGAATGTCGTTACTCCAGTGGATGTAGTTGTCTATCATTGCCGCCAGCAAATTATGCGCGGCACCAATGGCGTGCATATCACCGGTAAAATGCAGGTTGATGTCCTCCATGGGCACCACCTGGGCAAAACCACCACCGGCGGCACCACCCTTGAGCCCGAAGCAGGGTCCGAGGCTGGGCTCACGTAAGCAGACCGAGGTATTCCTGCCGATCCGGTTCATGGCATCGGCGAGGCCGATTGCCACCGTGGTCTTACCCTCACCCGCCGGCGTCGGGCTCATGGCGGTAACCAGCACCAACTTACCGTTGGGGCGGTCGCGCAGGGACTCAACATAATCCAGCTTCACCTTGGCTTTACTGTGGCCATAGGGAACCAGTTGCCCGGACGGTATGCCCAACCGCTCACCGATTTCGGTCACCGGGCACATGGTCGCCTCCCTGGCGATTTCAATATCCGATTTCATGGGCGACCCTCTTTATGACTGATATGGAATATGCGACTGTGCAAACCGGTAGTGTAGCCTATACCACCAGGCACCGGAGTTTCGGGTTAAACTGCAACAATGGAGGAATAATTCATGCCCACCAGCGCGACCGAGTTCGCCATCACGGCGCCTACCGTCTTTAACGGTGAGCGCTTCCTGCCCGATCACTGTGTCATCGTACAGGGAGAGACAGTGACACAGGTTTTACCTGCCGGGGATTGTCCGCCGGGGCTGGATACCGTTTTCCTGGACAGGGGCATACTCGCCCCCGGCTTTGTCGACCTCCAGGTCAACGGCGGCGGCGGCCTGATGCTGAATAACGCGCCGCTCAGCGCCACTGTCAACATCATGCTGGCCGCTCACCGGGCCACTGGCACAACGACTATGCTGCCCACCCTGCTGAGCGATACCCGCGAGGTACAACAGGCGGCCGTAGACGCTGTGCGCGAGGCTCGTGCCGGCGGCAATGCCGGCATTGCCGGACTCCATATCGAGGGTCCCTTCTTCGAGCTGAGCAGACGCGGCGCGCACAGTGCAAGCATGATAAGGCCGCCCCGGGCGCAGGACATAAACTGGTTGTGCTCATTACAAGACCTGCCACTGCTTGTCACCCTGGCGCCGGAGCATGCACAGGCGGGACAAATTGGCCAACTCAGCCGCAGCGGGGTACAGGTTTGCGCCGGTCATACCAACGCCAGCTACCAGTGTGTCAGGGACGCGGCCAAAGAGGGCCTGCAAGGCGTCACGCACCTGTTCAACGCCATGAGTCCGCTGACATCCCGCGAACCCGGCACCGTGGGCGCGGCACTGGACGACAACAGTCTCTGGGCGGGTATCATCGCCGACGGGCACCACGTGCATCCGGCCAGTATCCGGCTGGCGCACAAAACGAAGCCTGCGGGTAAGCTGGTGCTGGTTACAGACGCCATGGCCACGGTGGGAGGCGACAGCCCCAGTTTTGAAATCTATGGTGAGGAGATCCGCGAAAGCGATGGCCGCCTGGTCAACGCCAATGGCGTGCTGGCCGGCAGCGCGATCGGTATGATCGACGCGGTCTGTTACACTCATCGCACGGTAGGCCTGGCACTGGAGGAATGCCTGCGCATGGCCTCCCTGTACCCGGCAGCCATCCTCAAGCGCGATGACAACCTGGGTCGCATTGCCAGTGGCTACCGGGCGGACCTGGTCCACTTTAACGACAATTTCACCGTGTACAATACCTGGCTGGCCGGGCAGCGACAGTCGCACACACGTGTATCGTAGCTTTTATCGAGGATAAGTCATTGACCAAAACCAGGCGCGCCGCACACTGGCCGGAAGTAGGAACTCAGCCCAGCCAGCGCTGCACCAGCTGATACACATTGACCCGGGCCTTCAGCCGGCTGGCGAGCATAAACATGCCTCCCAACTTGCGATGAAAATAAACCGCGTCGGTGGGAGGCGCCTGCCAGAAGTCCTTATAGTTGGTGACCTCCTGCCCCAGTTCTGACATCTTGCGGGCCATGTCCGAACGGGCGAAATCGTAGATCACATCGTAACGCAGGGGTTCCAGCGCCAGCATAAACAACTCCAGCACCAACTCCCGGTATTCACTGCCCGTTTCGCCAACGGCATAGCCCAGCCGCTGTGCCGCCGCGGCTACCTTGTCCCGGTTCTGCGCAATCGCCGCGGCGGCCAGTTTTTTGTAGTTATTGACGAAGGCCGCTTTGAAGCGGCGGGTAGCCCCAAAATCCAATAAGACAATCTCACCCGTTTTACGACGGTATTGATAGTTGGCAAAATTGGGGTCGGTCTGCACCATGCGCAGCTTGAACATTTCCATAAACATCAGGTCGATCAGGGCGGTCATCACCCGGTCTCGCTGTGCCTGCGGCAGGTCGATGACCGTGTCTATAGGGCTGCCATCGACATAGGTCATGGCCAGCACGTTGCGCTGGGTCAATTCGGGCAGAACTTCAGGCAGCACAAAACGCTCATCATCGCCCAGCATGTCTCCGAATGCCTGCAGGAATTTGGCCTCCTTGTGATAATCCGCCTCACCCTTGAGTTGACACTTGGCATCTTCCAGCAATGGCTGGATATCCAGATCGGCGGGCAATAAGCCGGATATACGGAGTAAGCTGGCTATATTGTCCACATCACTGTCGATACTGGCCGCAACGCCGGGATACTGCACCTTGAGTACAATCTCCCTGCCATCGGGAGAGGTGGTCTTGTGTACCTGGCCAATCGAGGCAGCTGCGATGGGCTTCATATCAAAATTGTGAAACAGGGTCTCCCAATCAGGGCCATAGGCCTGAACCATGGCTTTGCGCAGCTGCGCCGGCGGCATGTATTTGGCATCCGAACGCAGGCGCCCCAGGATGTCGGCCAGTTCCCGGGGCAGAAATTCGCCCGTATCCATGGACAACATCTGCCCCACCTTCATGGCGGCACCGCGCATGGTGGCCAGTTGCTCCGCAACGCGGCGCGCATTGGCGGGAGTCAGCAGCAAATCCTTTACCCTGGGGCGATTGCCCGCACGCAATTGCCGGGTACCCTCCGCCACCATACCACCGGCCACGCCACTGGCCATGCGCGCCATACGTGTAAGACGGCTGACCCGGGAGGTAGGTATCGATTTGTGGTTGTCGTCGGACCCTTTTTTACCCCTGGCCACGGGTTTCACTCTCACGCCAGCGACGAATATGGGTCTCGACCAACTCGTGGGCGTTGAACTGGGCCTCCAGCACCGCAATGAAATTAAAAACCCCGCTGAGTTTACGGGCGATCAGAGCAAAGTCCCGCGAGGGAGTGGCGAAGTGCCGGCTGGTTGCGGAAGCGGCGGCCTGCTTGCCCGCTCGCCGCATCAAATGGGATTTGGCCCAGCAGTACTCACCTTTCGCGTTGAGGTACTGTGCCGGCAATTGCTCCGGCGGCCGCAGGGGTTCCAGTAATTGCTGGCAGAAATCGGCAAACAACTGCCGCCCCTCCTCACTGGCATCTTCGCGTAAACAGCCCAGGCCGATCAGGCCATCTACCAGGCGCGGTACATCCTGCTGCTGGCCGGCGTCGATGATATGACGCAGATGAAACAGAAAATCCTCGGAACACTCCAGCACGGAGCCGAAATCGAGCAGAGCCAATTCATCCCGCGCCGTTTTTTTACGGCGATCGTCCAGACACAGCAGGTAATTGCCGAAATTTGGGTCGGTTTGCAGGAAGCCCCAGTCGTAGAGTTCATAGAAGAACAACTCGAGCATAGCCCTGGCCAGCGCATTGCGCCGCTCCAGTGAGAGATGGGCGACTTCCGGGTCAGCCACGGAATATCCGTCGATATATTCCATCGCCAGTACCGTATCAGTACAGTAGACGGGGTGAAGGTCCGGCACATGGTAGCTGACACCGCCGGCTTGCAAGCCGTGTACCAACTCCGCCATTTGCGTCGTGAAAACAGCCTCACGCTGATAATCGATCTCGTGGTGCAGGTGGGTACGCATAGACTCCAGCCAGCTATCCAGTTCGCGACCCGACTTCACCCAGCGCGCCAGCAGCAACATGCGCACCACCGCATCAAAATCGGAATCGATGACCTGCGCCACCCCGGGATATTGGATCTTCAGGCAAATCCACTCTCCGGTAGCGCGGATTTTGGCCAGGTGCACCTGGGCCAGGGACGCCGCTGCGATCGCCTCCGGATCTATTTCCAGTTCATCGAAGCGCTCACCGAGACTATCGCGCACAAACGATTCAAGCGCATCCCAATGCAGCGGTTCGGTCTGGTCCGCCAGATCGCGCAGCGCTTCCACTAACACCGCAGGCAGAAATTGCTCTCCAAACAGGGCCAGCATCTGACCAATTTTTATATAAGTGCCTTTGAGTTTGCCCAGTTCCCGGACAAAGCGCCGGGCCTCCCTGCGCGCGAATTCTGAATCATCGACGCTGTCACCGCGGCCCATAACTTTAGCCATGGCGCTGTCCACAGCCAGGGCCCCGCCGGCCCGAATCCCGGCGAGGGAGACAGACAATGTGCGAGGGATGGCTTTGCGCTTGAAGTTACGAGATTTTTTTGCCATGACATCCAGAGGGGAGGCAGCGAATAACGGGGGGCAGTATATACGAATGTCGTGACTTTAGGCACAGCGAGCGGCATCTGGTGTACTGGGACGCCAATACCCTGGGCAACGGCGACAACAGAAATATGCGCAAGGCTCGCAGAGATCATCGATAGTGCGGTAATCTAGTGTACCTCGTCCGGCACAGGTAAATCAGCAGAAATGATAGATGTGAAAATGTGGGGCCGCGCCCTGGACCAGATGCCAAAGTTGTCCAAGAGCGAGTGGCAAACCCTGGACCCGGTCGCCAAATGGCTGATCGCCTGTCGGGCCTCGGTGCTGTTCATGACCTTCACCGCGGCAATGCTGGGGGGTCTGATGGCCTGGCGGGCGGGGGTGTTCCAGTGGGATCTGTGGCTGGCCACCGTGCTGGGCCTGATGTTCGCCCACGCCACCAACAACCTGCTCAATGATTACACGGACTCAAGGCGAGGCATCGACAAGGAAAACTACTACCGCAACCAGTACGGCGTGCACGTGCTGGAAGACGGGCTAATGAGCGAGCGGCAGTTCTGGCGCTATCTGGGAGTGACCGCCGGCATCGCCCTGCTACTGGGCGGCTGGCTGATCCTGCAGCGCGGCGGCCTGACTCTGGAACTGATGCTGGCTGGCGCCTTTTTCGTCCTGTTCTATACCTGGCCGCTGAAATACTATGGCCTGGGGGAGCCTGCCGTATTGCTGGTGTGGGGCCCGCTGATGGTGGGCGGCAGCTTCTACGTAATGGCCGGTTACTGGAGCTGGGACGTGACCTGGCTCAGCCTGGTGTTCGCCCTGGGGCCGACCACGGTGTTGTTCGGCAAGCACATCGACAAGTTGGAGGCGGACAAGAGCAAGGGCGTGAATACCCTGCCGGTTATCCTTGGTGAACATAGGTCCCGCCGTTGGGTGCTGGCGATGATCGGGGCCCAGTATGCATTGTGCGTCACCCTGGTGGTCGCTGGCAGCTTCAGTTGGGCCCTGTTGCTGGTACTGGTCAATCTGCCGAAATTGCCCGAGCTGTTCAAGGTTTACCAGCACCCGAAACCCGCGGACAGGCCAGGAAAATACCCTGAGGAAGCCTGGCCCCTGTGGTTTTCCGCCTATGCGTTTCGCCATACCCGCAAATTCACCTCCCTGTTCCTGGTGGGGGTGGTGCTGGATACGCTGCTTTTTTAACCTGGATCAGCACAGGGGTTGGCAATTACCCCCTGTATGTACTAGATTAGGAGCAGGAGAAAATATAAGGGATCAGGGAGAGATGACCGAATCAAAGCCAAAAGGTTGGGTGAAGCGTTTGCGCAGCCCTTCTCCCTCCCACTCGATTCTGGCCCTGGTAGCCATTGGCCTGGTGCTCGGCGTGGTGGGCGTGATCGCCTTTGACGCCAGCTTGCACGCCTCCAGTACAGAGAAATTTTGCATCAGCTGTCACGAGATGGAAACCATCCCCTACGCCCAGCTGCAAAAGACCAGCCATTTCGATAACGCCACCGGCGTGCGAGCCACCTGTTCCGATTGTCACGTGCCGCGGGAGTTCGTGCCCAAGATGATCCGCAAGATTGAAGCGGCGCGGGAGGTCTGGGGCACTATAACCGGCATCATCGACACCCCCGAAAAGTACGCCGCGCACGCGCCCGCGATGAAGCGACGAGAAATCGCCCGCCTGCAGGCCAACGATTCCCAGGAGTGCCGCAACTGTCACGATACTGAGCGATGGATGGCGGCCCTGCAGTCCGCCAAGGCCCAGCAATACCACGCGGCCAAGAAACTCAATGGCAAAACCTGTATTGACTGTCACGCTGGCATCGCACACCCGGAAAACTCTGCGGGTTTGAACAGCGGCATGGACTAGCTGCAAAGGAATCATTGAAATGATGAAAGTACTCCGAATTTGTCTCGCAGGTTTCCTGCTGACCGCCACCGCCACTGCCATGTCCCAGACCGACGCAGGTTTTACCCCCGGGGGAACCCAACAGTGCATCAGCTGCCATGACTTCGGGCCTGAATCTCCGGTGCACGCGGTAATGGCCGGCTCCCACGGTACCAACGGCGACGCCAAGGCAATGGAGGGCCGGCGCGGCTGTGAAGACTGCCACGGGCCCAGCGCCAACCATGCAGTTGCACCGACACAGGTTTCCCCCGGAATCAGCTTTGGCCCGCGCTGGAGTGCCAGCACCGCCGCCCAGGACGGCACATGCCTGACCTGTCACGAGGAAAACGTGGTGGTTCACTGGAAGAATTCGCTACATATGCTCAACAACGTGACCTGCGTCAGCTGTCATGATATCCACACCGGCGGC
>QNFS01000082.1 GCA_003646415.1 Gammaproteobacteria bacterium | reverse complement strand
TCGTGCTGACTCTTGCCACAGAAAGAGCAGTACAACAGCTTGCTGCCGTCATCGCCAGATTTAGTGGTTTCGTCGCTCATTCAACCGCCTTACATCCTAAATATATTAACTTCATCACCTGATGCCTCTAAGATGATGTTTTTTACCGTTATTTGCAAGTCCCAATGGGCACTAAAAAAAGATAGTTGGAATTACGATTCAGCGACATTTCGACTATTCACAACTTCATCCACCAAGCCATATGTCACGCTCTGCTGCGCATCCATGAAGCGATCACGCTCAGTATCGCGCTCTATAACCTCCAGGCTCTGGCCAGTGTGCTCGGCCATCAACTCATTCAGCCGCTGGCGAATAATGAGGATTTCCTTGGCCTGTATCTCGATATCGGTGGCCTGACCCTGGGCGCCACCGCTGGGCTGGTGGATCATGGTACGGGCATTGGGCAGGCAGTAACGCTTGCCCTTGGCGCCACCACAGAGCAGGAATGCCCCCATGGAAGCCGCCTGGCCTATACACATGGTGCTGACATCGGGCTTGATGAACTGCATGGTGTCATAAATGGACAGGCCCGCGGTCACCGAGCCGCCAGGTGAGTTGATATACAGGTGAATATCCTTGTCCGGGTTTTCCGACTCCAGGAACAGCAACTGGGCCACGATCAGGTTGGCCATGTAATCTTCCACCGGTCCAACAGCAAATATCACCCGCTCCTTCAACAGCCTGGAGTAAATATCATAGGAACGCTCACCTCTGGCGGTCTGCTCCACCACCATGGGGACCAGGCCCAGGTTATTGATTGTGTTGTTGTTCTGCCCGTCGAACTGAATTGGCATGGTGTACTGTCCCCGATGATAGATTATGTACGTTAGGGCGGTGTCATACACCACCCGGGAGGCAACCTCAGGCCCCTGCCTGCTCCTGGCTGATAGCTTCCTGATAGCTGCACTCGTTCTCTGTTATATTGGCATTCTCCAGCAGTTTTTCAACCATCTGGTCTTCCAATACTTTCGATTCAACTGAAGCAAGCTGCTCCTGGTTGGAGTAATAGTAATTGATAACCTCTTCAGGGTCCTGGTAAGTAGACGCCATTTCCTCAATGGCCTGACGCACCTTATCAGCATCCGCCTGCAACTCGTGCTTGGTGATGAACTCCGCCATGACCAGGCCCAGCTTGACGCGGCGCTCTGCGTTCTCTGAGAACATTTCATCAGGCAACAGGGAGTTCAGGTCCATGTCCGCGTTGGCGGCGCCACCAAACTGCTGGAACATCTGGTTGCGCAGTGCGCCAATCTCCTGATCCACCAGCGCCTGGGGCAGTTCCAGAGACTCATGGGCACTGGTCACCGCATCCATCACCTGCTGCTTGAGCTTGCCCGCTACGGCGTTCTTGAGCTCACGGGACATATTCTCGGCCACTTGCTCGCGGAATTGTTCTTCACCGCCCTCTTCCACACCGTACTTGGCAAATAGCTCTTCATCAAGCTCGGCCGGCACCAATTCCAGCACACTGTTCAAGGTGACTTTGAACTCTACGTCCGCTCCTTTGAGCTCTTCACTATGGTATTCATCAGGGAAGCTCAACTGCAAGGTCTGTTCCTCACCGGCCTTCATCCCGACGAGACCGTCTTCAAATCCAGGGATCATACGGCCGGAGCCCAACTCCAGGTCACTGCCTTGCGCGGTCCCGCCTTCAAAAGCCTCACCGTCTTTGGTGCCGAGGTAATCAATATTGACCTTGTCACCCTCTACCGCGGTGCGCTCCACGGTGTCCCAACTGCCCTGCTGCTTACGGAAAACGTCGATAATGTTGTCCACGTCCTCATCAGTGACCTCAGCGACGGCTTTTTCCACAGCGAAGTCCTTCATTTCAGCAATTTCCACATCCGGAAATACTTCAAATGTAGCGACATATTCCAGGTCTTTGCCCGCCTCCATATTTTTTGGCTCAATACTGGGTTGGCCTGCCGGGCGCAGCTTTTCCTGCACCACCGCCTCCTGGAAAGACTGGCTCATGACCTCACCCAGCACCTCCTGTCGCACACCCGGCCCAAAACGCTGGCGCATAACCTTCATCGGGACCTTACCGGGGCGGAAGCCGGGAAGCTTTACATTCTGGGCCGCCTTCTGCAGCCGGCTGTTCACTTCAACGTCGATGCGCTCCGCGGGTATTCCTACGGTCAGGCGGCGTTCCAGCCCTGAAGTCGTTTCAATAGAAACCTGCATGGTATTTCCTCACAATCTGTCTGATAGCTATCGAGCACTCTTGGCTCATGTTTGTTGACAGGATCCACCGGGCTCAGGTCAGCGGTAAATCCTGCCGTAAAAATGGTGCGGAAGGAGAGACTCGAACTCTCACGCCTTGCGGCACTGGACCCTAAATCCAGCGCGTATACCAATTTCGCCACTTCCGCATGGTGATGAAACCCCGACAGCCAACTAGAAAACCCATGATAAAACCATTATAACCATTTGATTGCTGAGGGTTAAGAGCGACTGTAGTCTTATGCTGGGGGTTGTCGCAAGGGCGCAGATTCTGCCACAAAGCCGGCCCCGGTTCAACCACTCAACAGCGCGGTAAGGCAAGCAGCAAAACCAGTGGCTGCGCGGGCTTCACGGGGATGAGCCTGTCCTGGTATCCGCGGGGTAACAACAGGGCCTGTTCCGCACTATAAGTGCTGCCCCCCAGGGCAAGTTCACCCTCTATTACTATCACCAGGGCATAACCCGCTACCGGCTTGAGATTGAGCCCAGTCCTCCCTTCCATCCGGACTCGCATGACCTCGAAACCAGGGAAGTCCACGATACGCTCCACCAGTACGCCTTTCTCTCGCCGCAGGCATTCAAAGGGTACTTCATGTGGTGGGCGCAGCAGCGCCTGAGCCAGAGCCTCCCGAGTGTCCCAGTGATCCTGGGTCAACACTTTCTGCGCGAAAGACAGTATCTTACGCTCATAAACCGGGGTCTGGAATTCTATGGTACGCACCCCGTGTTGCAGTGCGTGAGGTAAAAGTGGTGGCACCACAACCACGTCACCCACCCGCAATGGCCTCATATAAGTAAAACTGTGCATGGCTTCACGCAGTTGCTGCTCCAGCATCAGCTGTTGTGGACTGACGCATTCACCCTCGGGGATTTCATCGAGTGCGCGGCGCACCCGCTCATAGGCCTGAACGGCCACCAGATAGTTACTGCGAAAGTCCTGCTCATTGACTGCGGCGGCGACCTGCTCCGGGTCGAAGCCATAGCGGATATAACCAGTTCCGTCCGGCCAGGCAGATGCATCCACTTGTGTAACGACATACACCTCGCGTTTTGTTTCATGCAATTCAAAGTAGAGATCACCTGTCACCGGCTGGGTTGCCGGATTCAGTATTTTCAGCAAAACCAGTGGCTGATGGGCCGCTCCGGCTGCATCTTCCGGCATCACGGCCTGCAACCAGGGTATCGGCGTGCACCCGCCTGGCGAGGCAAATTCACACACCCCGCGCTGCTCCACGCCGGTATACCAGATTTCCCCACCCCAAGGCTTGGTAATGTGGGTGGGCAATAGCTCCAACGGTGCGCCGGGTGTCGCTCTAACCAACTCACACTGCCGCGCCCAGAGTTCGAACTGCGCCAGTACAGAGTACTCACCGGCCGTCAGGGCCTGGTCGGTGACCGCCACCTGCAGTCGCCCACCGCTGACACAGTAAAGTGCCGTGAGTGACAGTGACGGTACCCCCGGCAACCAGTACTGGTCCAACGTAAAATCCACCAACAGTAAAGCGTCAGTGCCGGCAGCCAGTGCCAAATTCCAGCTGCGGTAGCAGGCCTGAGGCTCCCCCCTGGTCCAGCTCACCGGTGATGAATGGGGAATTTGATGCCTCAAGGCCCTGTCAATCCGTTAAACAAGCGGGGTCGAAAGTATATTCACCACGCAGCCAGCCCGCCACCTCTGCCGCGGCAGCTCCGGGCAGTTCACCGTAACGACTGGCGAGCTCCCGGCAGCGTTGATCGCCCATGCCCGACAGCCCTTCATACTCAAACTTCTGCCGGTGACGCTGCAACTGTTCCCAGGTAACCGGGCCCAGCACCTGCTGCAGCCACTCCTCACCCAGCGCCGGTTCGCCATAGAGCTCGGCCAGCCCGGCAATGGCAGGCAACGATAAAATACCCTGATTCATGGGATTACACAGGTGACCGCTAAGCAGTTGCCGCAGCGCCGGGTCGCGCTGGGACAACTTGTTGCAATATAAGAAATTACTGCGTGATGCACCGTCATTGACCGGGTAGTTATCCCACAGCATGACCTGCCGCCCGAGTTGTTGATTGATGGCCTGTATGTCGTCGGCCACGATGGCGCCTGAACAAACCTGATTGCCCGTCCAGAAAATGTCCACCGCCTCGGGCAACTCGCGACCCAGCTGTGGCCAGTAATCAGCCGGCATCTGCCCAAAATACTTTTCCAGCACCGGGTCGAAGGAATAATAGGTCGGACAGACCAAGACCCGCACACCGGGCACCCAATGACATACATCGGCCAGGATTTCAGCCTGGCGCGCCGCCAGTGCATCCATATCACCGGGCATGTCATCGAACAGGATAGCCAGCAGCGGCGCCTCCAGTTGCATCAGCTTATCCAGTTTGTGCTGTAGCTGTTGCCGTTCAGCCGTGCCGTAATGCCGGTACAACTCCATCGGCGACAGACCCACCCCCCACGCAATGCCGCGCTCCCGGTAAGCGGCAGACAGCTGCAGCAGCTGTCGCCACTCATTGTGGGGCCAATGCTCCTGCCAGCGTTTACGCAGGAACGGGTCTGCCTTGGGGCAATAAATACAGGTGTTCAGTCCAGCCTGTGCCAGGTATCCGGCATATGCCAGCCTCGTATCAAAGGACCAGGGGCGCCCGTAAAACCCTTCAATAATGCCGCTAAGAAATTCGCCGGAGGCACTCATTTCTAGCCCTTATGCCGATTTAGAATTAAAAGTTATTTGCTTATCACTAAATATATTAAAAATAGACCAATCAGGTGTGGAAAAATACCAATTTTGAGCGATACTAAGAGTGTGGCTTTCTATCCCCTTGTTAAATCAGAGAGTCACAGGGGCATACCCATGCCTTTATAAGGAAGAAATTCCTTTATGTTTCACTCCTAATGGTCTTAATTGGGTCCCTTTCGGGACCCATTTTTTTTGACAAAAAATATGTAAAATCAACATGTTATACGATATTTAGAGAAGTTGCTTTAATAGAAGTAATTCTACATTGTGTGGGTGGGTCGATCCGATGACAGGGATCCTGCCAGGTGATTCTCTATTTTTGAGTTGGCCACAGCATCCTGTTCGCTGAACTGTACACCTATACCGGCAGTGCGATTGCCCTGGGCTCCCCGGGGTGTTACCCACACTACCTTACCCGCGATAGGAATCTTCTCCGCTTCGTCCATCAGAGTCAAAAGCATGAATACTTCGTCACCAATGCCGTAAGACTTGTTGGTAGGTACGAACAGGCCGCCATTATCCAGAAATGGCATATAGGCGGAATACAATACCGCCTTATCCTTTATGGTCAATGACAGTATGCCGTTGCGACTGTTTTGTCTTGCATCATTCATGCGTGAACACCCCCTTTCTACGATTGAATATTATCACCAAGGCGGCCATCACCCAACTCCCGTTCGAATTTACCTGACAATGCTTCAATGATCAGCTGTCGATTGGGATTGGCTCCGGCGCTCACCGCTCGCTGCAGTCGCACTATTTCATCCGACAGTGTAAAAGCTGCACGCCCCTGTCGGCTTGTTAGCTGCTTCGCTTGTGCGCGGCGTAATAGACCCTGTAGCTCTGCGGCCAGTTGCGCCAGAAACTCCTCCACACTGGCCTCCGCAAACAGCGCCCCGACCTCAGGTGCTGAGACCTGCCCGGTCAGAAGACCCTGTAAAGCAAGACGACGCCTGGCCAGGGTATCTGCTGCGTCGTCATAAAACAGCTGCTCCGCCAGCAGGGGGCGGCCATCGGCCAACGCCAGCAAATGTTCGCTCTGTGCCCTGTCACCCGTAACCTGGTCCAGCCACGCCAGGCACTGTTGTATATCGGGTGCTACCAGTTTCAGAATCTGGCACCGGGAACGGATAGTTGCGGGCAAACTGTGTAGGCGGTGACAGACCAGCAGCAGGTAAGTATCCGCGGCGGGTTCTTCCAGGGACTTGAGCAGGGCATTGGCCGCATTGACGTTCATACTATCCGCCGGGGCCAGCACCACGACTTTGCGCTGTCCCAGACCGGCAGTCTTGTTGGTAAATTCAACCACGGCGCGCACCTGATCAATCTTTATCACGCGGCTTTTTTCTTCCGGTTGCAGCCAGCGAAAATCACCATGGCTGCCACTGGCACTCAGTTGACAGGCGTGACAGTGTCCGCAGTTGAGGCCGCCACTGCTCTGGTGACAAAGCAGCAGCCGAGACAGAGCCATGGCCAGGCGCGCCTTGCCGGTGTATTGATTACCGGCCAGCAACAAGGCGTGTGGCAGTTTGCCATTTGCCAGCTGTTGGCTCAGTTGTGACCAGTCCTGCGCCTGCCATGGCAGTGGCGCACTGACCGACTGCAGCCCGGTGTGCTCCATCATGAAGCTGTGTGCCCCACACCCATGCCGGGCAGAAACTCCTGGCACACCGCTGTCAATTGCCGCTGCACGGCTTCCAGCGGCACGTTGGCATCGATGATCCGGTAGCGACCGGTCGAGGCCCGCGCCAGTTGCAGATAGGTCTCGCGTACGCGCTCAAAAAAATCAAGCGCTTCCTGCTCAAAACGATCCAGTTCTCCCCTGCCCCGTGCCCGGGCCATACCTGTACTGACAGGGGCATCAAGCAACAGGGTATAGTCCGGTCGCAAGTTGCCCTGTACCAGCTCTTCCAGTCGCTGCACAGTGTCGATAGTAATACCCCTGCCGCCACTCTGGTAGGCATAGGTTGCATCGGTAAAGCGGTCGCAGAGCACCCATTGACCGGCGGCCAGTGCGGGCGCTATGCGCTCGTTAATATGCTGCGCCCGGGCTGCAAATATCAACAGCAATTCGCTCATCGGGCTCATCAGCTCTGTGCGAACCTGCAGCAACATCTCCCGAATATCCTCCCCCAGACAGCTGCCTCCCGGCTCCCGGGTCACCACAAGGTCCACGCCATGGGCACGCAAATAATCCTCCAGAAAGGCCATATTGGTGGATTTACCCACTCCCTCGCCTCCCTCTACGGTAATGAACAAACCTCTTGAACTCATGCGTCTACTGATCCCCCGGACTGGATCGATAATCTTTCCTGCGCTGCAACTGGTATTTACGCACGGCTTGCTCGTGCTCAGCAAGTGTGGCGCTAAAACTATGGCCGCCGTCTCCCCGGGCGACGAAATACAGGGCATTGCCCTCAGCCGGGTGCAACGCAGCGTGTATAGCCGCCCGCCCTGGCAGGGCTATGGGGGTGGGAGGCAAACCGCCGTGGCGGTAGGAATTATAGGGGTTGCTGTCATCAGCGAGGTGCACACGGCGCAGGTTGCCGTCATAGTCACTGCCCAGGCCATAGATTACCGTGGGGTCTGTTTGCAGACGCATGCCTTTGTGCAGGCGCCGCACAAAGACACCGGAGATCTGCTCCCGCTCTTGCACCAGGCCGGTTTCCCGCTCAATTATGGAGGCCATTGTCAGCGCTTCGTAAGGCGTCTTATAGGGCAACCCGGACACTCTGCCCTCCCACTCTTCCTGTAATACCGCCTGCAGTTCTCCATGGGCCCGCTGTATGATATCCCAGTCAGTCGCAGCGCGAGCATAGTGATAGCTGTCCGGAAAAAATAGTCCCTCTGGCAGTGTATGCGGTTTTATCAATTCCAGAATTCTGGCATCGTCGGGGCCTTCCAGCACATGCTCCAATTCATTTTGTTGCGCCAGGATGTCCAGGGCTCGCTCCAGCGTAATACCCTCCGGTAAGGTAACCTGATACTGGATGACCTTGCCGCTTTGCAGTAGCAACAGCATAGACTCAGCCGTGGCATGCTGCGGTAATAAATATTCCCCCCGCTTGATCTCCTGATCCAGCCTTGTCCAGCGGCCATAGAGCACCACCAGGTTCGGATAAGCCAATACGCCTTCCCGGTGTAGTGTATTCACCACGGCGCGCAGGGAATCGCCCGCCTCCACCGTGAGAGGGAAACCCTGGGCGGGGATATTCAATGGTTGTCGCCAGCGGCGCTGCAATTCTTGCAGCGCAAACCCACCCAGCAGTGCCAGAAGCAGGACTGCCATTAACATTTTACGTATCAAGGGAGCCCTCGCTGGTACTGCTCAAATAACGCCTGGCAGACTGTATGGCTGCTCCAGTGACGCTGGCCAAAGCTGGCCACGGGCCGCAAGCCCTTAAGGCTGTTGCAGTAAAAGACCTCGTCTGCCGATTCCAGGTCCTGCAAACTCAGGGTGGACTCCTGCACAGGGAGGCCCAGAGCAGTGGCCCACTGCTCGATCACCAGTCGGCGCCGGGTACCGGCGATGCCACAATCCCTCAACACAGGTGTCTGTAGCCGTTCCTCATGCAGCAAAAACAAATTGCCGGCCACAACCGAAACCACCTGTCCCGACTGGTCCAGCATGACGGCTTCATCGGTTCCCGCAGCCCTGCACTCTGCCGCAGCCAACACCTGCTCCAGGCGGTTGAGATGTTTGAGCCCGGCAAGCGCGGGCTGCGTAGGCCAACGCACAGTCGCCAGAGACAGGGTCGCCGCGGCAGCCATCTGTTGACAGTCATCAGACAACTCACTGGCAGAAATGATAACCCGTGGTTTGGTCGCTACGGGTGGCGCATAGCCGCGGGGGCCAGGGCCTCTGCTTATGGTTAAGCGCAGGGCAGCCCATGGCCAACCCAGCTTGCGCACGGCACCGGCGGCAACCTGCAGTTGTTCACTGGCCGTAGCCAGACAATCGGGAAAAACCAACACCTGCAGGCCACGCTGCAAGCGCTGCATATGCAGCTCAGTGAAAAGAGGGTCGCCGTGGTACAGCAGCAGGGTTTCAAACAGGCCGTCGCCGAACGCCAGGGCGCGATCCGGCAGTGGTAATGCCTCGGCGCGTACGCCATCGATCCAGGTCGCAGTTGGTGTCGGCACCGCTGGTACGGTCAGTCTGCTTTGCTAAAGAGCAGTGATCCGTTGGTGCCGCCAAAGCCAAAGGAGTTGCTCAGTGCGCTGTGGATAACACGTTCCTGGGCCGTGTTGGGTACATAATTGAGATCACAACCCTCATCCGGGTTGTCCAGGTTGATCGTCGGTGGCGCCACCTGGTCGCGGATGGCCAGGATGGAAAAGATAGCTTCCACCGCACCGGCGGCACCCAGCAAGTGACCAACCATGGATTTGGTAGAACTGACAGCAACCTGCCCGGCGCCGGCGCCGAACACGGACTCGACGGCCCGGCTTTCAGCCACATCTCCCGCATTGGTGGACGTGCCGTGGGCGTTGATGTAGTTGATCTTGTCCAGGGCCATGCCTGCGTCCACAATGGCATTGCGCATGGCCGCAGCCGCGCCGCGACCATCTTCCGGGGGCAGCGTCATATGATAGGCATCGCCGCTCATACCAAAACCGAGGACTTCCGCGTAAATTTTCGCCCCGCGTTTTTTGGCCGACTCATACTCCTCAATCATAAGCACACCTGCGCCATCGCCCAGCACGAAACCGTCACGGTCCTTGTCCCAGGGCCGTGAGGCGGCCGCGGGGTCGTCGTTGCGAGTAGACAGGGCCCTGGCGGCGGCAAAGCCTCCCAGGCCGACCGGTGTGGTGGCCATTTCGGCGCCTCCCACCAGCATCGCATCGGCGTCGCCCAGGGCAATCAATCGAGCGCCCAGGCCAATATTGTGTGTACCTGAGGTACAGGCAGTGACAATCGCCAGGTTGGGTCCCTGCAGGTTGTATTTAACCGAGAGGTTGCCGGCGATCATATTGATGATAGAGCCCGGCACGAAAAACGGGGATATCCTGCGGGGACCTGAGGTTCTCACGATCTCGGCATTCTTCTCGATCTGGCCGATACCGCCGATGCCGGAACCGATGGAACAACCGATGCGCGGCGCGTTTTCCTCGGTAACTTCCAGCCCACTGTCGACCATCGCCTGGATTCCAGCGACCATACCGTACTGCACGAATACGTCCATCTTGCGTGAATCTTTGGCGGGCAGGTAAGCGTCTATATCCAGACCTTTAACACTGGCGCTGAACTGCGTGCTATAGGCGGAGACATCGAAGGTCTCGATAGGGGCTGCACCGCTCTTTCCCGCCAGGATACTGTCCCAGCTTTCGGCCACAGTGTGACCAACCGGACTCACCATACCCATGCCAGTTACAACAACTCTTCTGCCAATCAACGCGCTAACTCCTGTGCATTAATTTTTCCGGGAGGCTGAAAATAAGAAAAGCCGTCCTATCAAAAATAGAAACGGCTTGTTCTGGGATGAAAAAGGTGAACTAGTCGAGATTTGAATTGATGTAATCAATCGCCAGC
>QNFS01000081.1 GCA_003646415.1 Gammaproteobacteria bacterium | reverse complement strand
TCACGCTGCTTCTCGTTCATGTACTCTTCGCCCCGCTTGGGTTTGTAGGGCTCGAAGTTTTTGAACTCAGCGGTGGCTGCTTTTTTGGCTGCTCGAGGCATGGCTATTTTCCCATACTACTAAGGTTACTCGACAATACTCACAGTTCTTTGGCCGGGGCTCCAGGGGCAGCCCAAATCCAAGGGCGCAGAAACTACCAGATAAGCTGCGGCCGTGCCACTATTTCCTCATAGTTTTTATCGATGGATAGTGCTCCAACCACCTGATCCCGGCTTATCAGGTGGTTGGAGCACTACAACACGTTGACGGTGATTGATAGAATAATGTGATTGTTGCAGCAAAGGGGTGTCTGTGACCGATCCGTACAAACCCCGGGGATACTGGCTTGGTATGCAGTTTGATTCGCTACTGGAAGGGCGGCTGTTGCGTCGTTACAAACGTTTTCTGGCGGATGTTGAGTTGCCCGGGGGTGAGGTCATTACCGTGCACTGCCCCAATACCGGTTTTAGCGATTACCCGGATATTTGCCCTGAGGTAAAGTATGCAGAGGGCAGTCGAGTTGATTTGCTGCTGCAGGGTGATGCCGGCAGGGGTGGATGTGTTGGCCTGGGGGGCGAGCATCAGCCCACGGGGCATTGACTTGTCGCGGGCCCTGCCATTTTCGCTGGATCCGCTTTAAATGGAGTGAATGGAATTGGCGCAGCAACTGACACAGCAACTGACTGTGCGGCAATTGACCGGACTGGATGACTCCCATCTGGTGACCCTGCCGGGTGGCCATCGCTTGCGGGATGACGTGGCGCAGGCCATAGCGGCATTGCAGGCGGATGCCCGCCGCGCCGGGTTCGAGTTGGCGATTGCCAGTAGTTTTCGCTCTTTTTCCCGCCAATTGACTATCTGGAACGGCAAGGCCCGCGGTGCGCGACCGGTGCACGATGACCGGGGATGTGCGGTCGAAATGGAGGCACTGTCACCTGTCGAGCAGCTTTATGCCATTCTGCGCTACTCGGCTATACCCGGTACGTCTCGCCATCATTGGGGTACCGACCTTGATATCTATGATGCAGCGGCAGTGGCGCCGGATTATCCGTTGCAGTTATCGCCACAGGAAGTGGCTGCCGGCGGCGTGTTCGACCCCCTGCACTGTTGGTTGGATGAGCTTATCGCCGCCGGCAAGTCCCGGGGCTTTTACCGGCCTTACGCCCGGGATCGCGGCGGGGTGGCGCCGGAGCGCTGGCATTTGAGCTACGCGCCACTGTCGGCAGGCTGCTCCGAGCAACTGACCGGTGAACTGCTGCAGTCGTGTTGGGACTGCGAAGAGGTGACAGAAGCACTGCTACTGCGCCATGAAATCGAGGCCGAGTTGCCCCATATCATGGAACGGTACCTCAACGTGGCTGGCGGCTGGTGCGCGCGGGGGTAACTGCAGCGAGGTGCTCACAGCGGTGTGACAGGGTCAGGCCGCTGTGGATTGCTGATGTGGAGAGTTAGCTTTTCGACTTGTTGAGCAGGTGCCCGAAGTGGTTCTGGTAATCCAGTTCGGAAGCCGCGATGACCTTCAGCGCCTCTTCACGACCGTAGACAAAGTCGACTTTGACGTCGACTTCCCTGCCGGGAATCATTTTGTAGGTGGAGAAATAGTGCTGCAGGCGCTCGGTCTTGATCGGCGGCAGGTCGGCGATGTCCTGTACGTCACCCCAGATATTGTCACCGTCCAGCACCGCCACGATCTTGTCGTCGGCCTCGCCGCCGTCGATCATCTGGATGCCGCCCACTACACGCGCCTTGAGTATGATGTCGGCACGGGTGATATGACGTTCGGAAAATACACAAATATCCAGAGGGTCGCCATCCGCCACATCGACACCCGGACAGCGTTTGGCGACTTCTTCGGCACAGTATGTGCGCGGGATAAAACCGTAGAGTGCGGGCGGGCTGGAGGTGGTGCGCTGGGGGCGGTCAACCATGAGGAAGCCCGAACCCTTGTCCAACTCATACTTGACCACGTCATCCGGCGTCATCTCGATGTAGACCTGAACGACGTCTTGTGGTGTGTCGTCTGCACGCGTGTGCAGGCCATGCCAGGGGTGGCGCCGCCAGCGGTTGAAATCGGCATCATTGTACATAGGAAAATCCTCGGTTTGCTTCATTATCGCTTCAATAGGAAGGCGCGCATTGTACAGAAAGCAACCGACAAAATCTTACAGATTTTAGCTCCGGGGTACTCTGGTGTGGTGTCCTGAATATATGATTTATACAGGTCACTACATAATGTCTAGACCTTGAAGTTGGTTTTCAGCTTCCTGGGTACTGGCACATTCTTCAGTTGCGCGTATTGCGGCATGCCTTTGCGGTACTGCGGGTAGGCCTCCCCGACAATGAGGGGGGCCAGGTAGTCGCGGGCTGCTTCAGTGATATTGAAACCATCGCGGGTGATGTAATTGCGTGGCATTTTCTTCTCGCGATTGGCCACGTCCTGTAATGGTGCTTCGCCGATAGACCAGCTATAGCGCTTGCCCTTACCGCGCACAATACAGGGCATAACGGCATTGTCGCCGCGCAGGGCAAATTCCACAGCAGCTTGCCCCAGGGCGTAGGCCTGGTCCACATCGGTTTGAGAGGCGATATGCCGGGCGGAGCGCTGCAGGTAATCCGCCACTGCCCAGTGGTATTTGTGGCCCAACTCCGATTTCATCATTTGTGCCAGGTTGGGTGCCAGGCCACCCAATTGGCTGTGGCCAAAGGCATCCTTGAGCCCGGATTCGGCCAGGAACGTACCGTCCTTGTACTGGGCCCCCTCCGAGGCGACGATAACGCAGTAGCCGCAGCGTTTCACGGTGCGCTTGACCCTGGCCAGGAACTTCTCACGGTTGAAGGCGATTTCGGGGAACAGGATAATGTGCGGGGCATCCCCCTCCCGCTCTGCGGCCAGGCCGGCGGCCGCGGCGATCCAGCCCGCGTGGCGCCCCATCACCTCCAGGATGAACACCTTGGTGGAGGTCTCGCACATGGAGGCGACATCCAGCGCGGCCTCCCGGGTCGAGATGGCGATGTACTTGGCTACTGAGCCGAAACCGGGGCAGTTGTCTGTCAGGGGCAGGTCGTTATCGATGGTTTTGGGTACATGGATGGCCTGTAAGGGGTAGCCCAAGGATTCGCTCAGCTGCGATACTTTAAGGCAGGTATCGGCGGAATCGCCGCCGCCGTTGTAAAAGAAATAACCGATATTATGCGCCTTGAAAACCTCGATCAGACGTTGGTACTCAGCCGGGTTCTGTTCCACGCTCTGTAATTTGTGGCGGCAGGACCCGAACGCGCCGGCGGGCGTGGACAGCAGTCCGTGTATGGCGGCTTTGCTCTCTTTACTGGTATCAATCAGGTCTTCACGCAGGGCGCCTATAATGCCGTTGCGCCCGGCATAGACCTTACCGATGTGGGCGCGGTGTTTTCTGGCGGTTTCAATAACGCCACAGGCAGAGGCGTTAATCACGGCGGTAACGCCGCCGGACTGGGCGTAGAAAGCATTTTTTCTTGGCATATGGGGTGATATTCCTGACATTAGGCGGTGTTTTTTTTGCCTGTGGCGTAATTCGTGGCTGGTGGTGGTCGCCAGAGTCTGTAAACAGAGTTGAATATCATACGTGAATTGGCGCTGTATGTGGACTGATGCGGTGGTTTTGCCGTATCTGGCTGTGGTGTGAATTGACTGCATGCTACTATGCGCGCTGCATTTGAGGAGCTGTTTGTTGAAAGGTCATATTCATATTCTGGGTATCTGCGGTACCTTCATGGGAGGTGTCGCCCTGCTGGCCAGGGAACTGGGCTATCGGGTTACCGGATCCGATGCCAGCGTCTACCCCCCGATGAGTACCCAGTTGCGTGCTGCCGGCATTGAATTGATGGAGGGATATCTTCCCGAGCACCTGCAGCAGCGGCCGGATTGTGTGGTCGTTGGCAACGCCATGACCCGTGGCAATCCTGCGGTGGAGTACATGCTCAATACCGGCCTGCCGTATACCTCGGGTCCCCAGTGGCTGGCAGAGCACCTGTTGCGGGATAAATGGGTGTTGGCAGTGTCCGGCACCCATGGCAAGACCACAACCAGTAGTCTGCTGGCCTGGATTTTAGAGTATGCGGGTATGGCGCCGGGTTTCCTGATCGGTGGTGTGCCCGCCAATTTCGGTTTGTCGGCCCGTGCCGGCAACTCAGATTTTTTTGTGGTAGAGGCGGACGAATACGATACCGCTTTTTTCGACAAGCGCTCCAAGTTCGTGCACTACCGACCCCGCACCCTGACGATCAACAACCTGGAATTTGATCACGCCGACATTTTTGACGACCTGGGGGCCATTCAACGGCAGTTCCACCATCTGGTGCGTTGTGTACCGGGGGAGGGGCTTGTTGTGCACCGTCACGGCGTACCGGCCATCGACCAGACCCTGGCCATGGGCTGCTGGACACCGACGACTTCCTTCGGTATCGGCACGGAATGTGGTGCTGACTGGCGCGCGGAACTGGCGAAGGCGGATGGGTCGCAGTTCCGTTTGCGCCGTGCCGGTGAAGAGCCCTTAGCTGGTGAAGAGTCCATAGATGTCAGCTGGAACCACTACGGTCGGCACAACGTGGAAAACGCCCTCACCGCCATGGCTGCGGCGCGACATGTGGGTGTGACACCAGGTGTGGCCGCCAGTGCCCTGGCAGAATTTGGCGGGGTGAAACGCAGGCTGGAATTACTGGGTACGGTGCGAAATGTGGCCGTGTACGACGACTTTGCCCACCACCCCACGGCCATCGCTACAACATTGCAGGGCTTGCGGGCCCGGGCCGGTAGCGGGCGTCTGATTGCCCTGGTGGAGCCGCGCTCCAATACCATGCGCATGGGTGAGCACCGGGAGCAACTGGCGGCGGCCACCGTGGATGCGGACTGGGTTTACTGGTTTCGGCCACCGGGTATGGATTGGTCGCTGGACGCGGTAGTGGCGCAGAGCCCGGTACCGGCGGTATTGGCCTGTGATATAGACGAACTGGTAAGGCAGGTGGCGGCGCAAGCCTGCCCGGGTGATCAGGTTGTCATTATGAGTAACGGCAGTTTTGGCGGGATCCACCAGAAACTACTGGTGCAACTCGAGACTGGTGAATCACCATGATTGATATTTTCACTTTCGCGTATGACTGGTTGGTCCTGCGCCGGCCCTGGTTGGCCCTGTTGCTGGTGGCGCTGCTAGTAGGTGGTTTTGCCACCCAACTGGATAAGATCAAGCTGGATGCATCCGCTGATTCGCTGATGTTACAGGGCGACCCGTCACTGGAACTTTACCGCCAGGTCATCGATGAGTTCTCCACCGAAGATTTTGTGCTGATTACCTGGCAGCCCCATGCACCCCTGCTTTCTCCCGAATCCCTGCGGCCCCTGCGCCGGATGGCGGACGAGCTGCGCGCGTTGGACGGCGTATCGTCGGTGGTCACGGTGCTGGATGTGCCGCTGCTGGAGAGCCCGCCGGTGAGACTGTCGGACATCACAGGCAAGGACCCGCTGCCCAGCCTGGATCAGCCCGGCATCGACCTGGACCTGGTGTTGCAGGAGCTGACAACCAGCCCCATATACGCCGACCTGCTGGTCAGTCGCGACGGGTTGGTCAGTGCCGTGCAGATCAACCTCAAGTACGATGAGTTCTACTATGACCTGTTGAGTACGCGCGAGTCCCTGCGCATCAGGCGCAACCGAGAAGGCCTGTCCGTTGATGAGCAGCGCGAGCTGAGCGAAGTGGAAGTCGCCTTCAAGGCGCACAGCGCGGTGGCACTGGCCAGGGATAGCCTGCTGGTGGAACAAGTACGCGCGATTGCGGCGCGTTATAATGACCACGCCAGGTTGTTCGTGGGGGGCGTACCCATGATCGCTGCGGATATGGTGAGTTTTGTGCGCAGTGACCTGGTGGTATTCGGCAGCGCTATCCTGGGTGTCATGCTGGTGGTGTTGGCGATTATTTTCCGGCGGGCGCGATGGGTGGTGATCCCGCTGGTAACCTGTGGCGCCACCACGGTGATCATGCTGGGCATGCTCGGGGCCCTGGATTGGCGTATGACGGTGATCTCCTCCAATTTCGTGGCGGTGTTGCTCATCATCACCCTGGCCATCACCATCCACCTGATCGTGCGCTACCGGGAATTGCACGCCGCTGATCCCGACGGGGATTTACACGAACGGGTGCTGCTTACCATGCAACTGATGGCCGTTCCCTGTATCTACACCGGTATTACCACCATCGTCGCGTTTGTCTCCCTGGTGGTGTCGGGGTTACAGCCGGTGATTGACTTTGGTTGGATGATGACCGCCGGTATTGTGGTGGCCATGTTGATGTCTTTTATGCTTGTGCCCTGCCTGATGTTGGTGTGGCCCAAGGGCAAACCCCACCATCACACAGGTAGCGACCCGGTACTCACCGCGCATTTTTCACGGCTGGCGGATCACCATGGTCGCGCCATTCTCGTGGTGAGTGCTCTGCTGGTCATTCTCACTGTCGTGGGTATCAGCCGTCTGCAGGTTGAGAACCGCTTTATTGACTATTTTCGCGAATCGACAGAAATCTACCAGGGTATGGAACTGTTGGACTCCCAGTTGGGCGGCACTATTCCGCTGGATATAATTCTCTCGCCACTCAACGTGGACACGCCGTTGCCGGGTCTTGAGAATATGGCCTCTGCTGTCGATGCGCCGCCGGTGGCGGATGACGACCCGTTCGCCGAGGATAGTGAGTCATTCGTCGTGCCTGCAGGTGACCTTGCCGGTGATGATTGGGACGATGAGTTTGACAGCGATGTCGATGAATTCGCCGGCACAGAGGAGGCGTTTGTTCCCAGTTACTGGTTCAGCCTGGAAGGCATGCGCGAACTCGATGCGGTGCACCATTATCTTGATTCTCTACCCGAGACCGGCAAGGTATTGTCACTGTCCACGGTGTTTTCCGTAGTGAAGGGCTTGTTGGGGGAGGACATCGGTGGAGTGGAGCTGGCCATTGTGCAGAAGAGCCTACCCGAGGATATGAAGACCCTGATGGTGTCCCCCTATTTTTCTGAAAATACGGGGCAGGCGCGGCTCACGGTCCGGGTAAAGGAAACCAGCAAGGACCTGCGCCGCGCTGAGCTTCTTCACACCGTGCACGCGCAGCTGGTGGGCCCCCTGGGCTTCGAGCCGGAGCAGGTACAGCTCACCGGTATGCTGGTGTTGTACAATAATGTGCTGCAAAGCCTGTACCGCTCACAGATTCTTACCCTGGGTGCGGTATTCCTGGCCATCCTGTTTATGTTCCTGGTGTTATTCAGGTCTCTTCCCCTGGCCCTGATCACCCTGGCGCCCAATTTGCTGGCGGCGGGTATGGTACTGGGAATGATGGGACTGGCGGGAATTCCGCTGGATATTATGACCATCACCATTGCCTCTATCGTGGTTGGCATCGGCGTGGATGACTGTATTCACTATGTACACCGGTATTTGCGGGAGTTCCCTGTGGATCGGGACTACCGCGCCACTATGTATCGCTGCCACAATAGTATCGGGCGCGCCATGTACTACACCACAGTCACTATCGTGATCGGCTTTTTCACGCTGATTCTGTCCAATTTCAACCCCAGTGTCCACTTTGGCCTGCTCACGGTGCTGGCCATGGTGGCAGCAGTGCTGGGCGCGCTGCTGTTATTGCCCCGCCTGATAATCCTGTTCAAACCGCTGGGCCCGGAGGGGAACGCATGAGCTGCCCGCTAATTCAGTGCAGGCTACTGCCCTGATGCCGCGGCTGGGGGTGTGACCAGTGAGTGAACTGCCACTGTTTCCCCTGTCCAGTGTATTGCTGCCTTTTGGTCGTATGCCCTTGCAGATTTTTGAGCAGCGCTATCTGGACCTGGTGCGGGACTGTATGAAATCCAATAGCGCTTTTGGGGTGGTGTGGATTCGCCGTGGTGCAGAGGTTGCGCAGCGGGGGCGCGCGGCGCCGGATCTGGGGGGCTACGGCACCTGTGCCCGCATCGTCGACTGGGACCAACTGCCCAATGGCCTTCTGGGGATTACTATCGAGGGGGCGCAGCGTTTTAAATTGTACGAGACGGAAACTCGCGCCAACGGTCTGGTAGTGGGGGAAATTCAACTGCGGGACGCGCCTGCACTGACCGCGGTACTGGAGCCCTGGCAACCCCTGGTCGATGTGCTGCGCAGCCTTCAAACCCACCCCCATGTGCAGCGCATGAACCTGTCACTGGATTACAACAACGCCTGGCAGGTGGTGTATACGCTGATTCAACTGCTGCCGCTGGAAGAGTCGTTGAAATATGAATTGCTGGAAAATGACAGCATCGAGCACCTGATGCACGAGATTGATCTCGTGCTAAATCAAATCAGCGGGGAAGGCTAGTTGAAGTCCGGCATCCAGCCGCCCGATTCCTTCCAACGGTTGACAATGTCACAAAACAGGTCCGCCGTGCGCTCGGCGTCATAGGCCGCCGAGTGTGCCTCAGCATTATCAAAAGCGATGCCTGCCTCAGTACAGGCCTTGGCCAATACGGTCTGGCCGTAAGCCAGACCCGACAGGGTTGCCGTATCAAAAAATGAGAAAGGGTGAAAGGGGTTGCGCTTGATGCCGCAGCGCTGCACCGCCGCACTGATAAAACCCGCATCGAAGTGCGCATTGTGCCCCACTAAAATGGCGCGGGTGCAATGCTGGTCGCGGATCTCCTTGCGGATAATGGTGAACAGTTCTCCCAGCGCATCCTTCTCCGGGACCGCTTCCCGGAACGGGTGATAGGGGTCTATCCCGGTGAAATCCAGCGCCGCCTGCTCGATATTGGCACCTTCGAAGGGCTGGACGTTAAAGCTGTAGGTGCGATGCACCGCCAGCAAGCCGTCTCCATCCATGCGCACGATGGTCGCCGCGACTTCCAGCAGGGCGTCGGTACCGGCAATAAAGCCACCAGTCTCCACGTCGATGATTACCGGCAAAAAGCCCCGAAAACGATCACAGATACGCTGTCCGTCAGACCTGTTCAATGTATCAGGTATCCCGTTCCAGAACCCGCCACTGCACTGCTTCTCCAGCGCGCAGGGGGGTGAGGGTTGCCGCTCCCAGAGGGAGTTGGGCAGGTACTTGCCAGCTCTGCTTGCGCAGGGTGACGGTATCGCTGTTGCGTGGCAGGCGATAAAAGTCGGGGCCGAAATGGGAGGCAAAACCCTCCAGTTTATCCAGGGCGTCCAGTTGCTCAAACACCTCCGCGTAAAGCTCCAGGGCAGCATGGGCGGAGTATATGCCGGCACAACCACAACTGTTTTCCTTGTTGGCTGTGCTATGGGGAGCGGAATCAGTACCCAGGAAAAACTTGGGGTTGCCGGAAGTGGCGGCCTCCATGAGCTCCACCTGGTGGATATTGCGTTTGAGGATGGGCAGGCAGAAGTAGTGGGGGTGGATGCCGCCTACCAGCATATCGTTGCGGTTGAATAACAGGTGGTGGACGGTAATGGTGGCCGCCACGTTGTTACCGGCTTCGCGCACAAACGCCACCGCGTCCCGGGTGGTGATATGTTCCAGTACGATGCGCAATTCAGGAAAGCGCCTGGCAATGGGCGCCAGGTAGCGATCGATGAATACTTTCTCCCGGTCGAAGATGTCGATGTTGTAATCGGTGACTTCACCGTGAATCAACAGGGGCAGGTCTGCCTCCTCCATAGCCGCCAGGGTGGTAAAAAGCCCGTCCAGTTCGGCTACACCCGCAGTGGAATTGGTTGTCGCCCCGGCCGGGTACAACTTCACCGCGTGGATAAAGTCCGCCGCGGCGGCCAGGTGGATCTCGGCGGCATCGGTCTGGTCGGTGAGATAGAGCGTCATCAGTGGCTCGAACTGGCGCGGCAGGTCGGCCATGGCCTTGAGAATGTGATCCCGGTAGGCAGTCACATCTGCGACGGTGGTTGCCGGCGGGGTGAGATTGGGCATGACAATCGCGCGCCCGAAGTAGCGCGCCATATCGGCGCAGGTGTGTTGCAGGGCGGCGCCGTCGCGCAGGTGCACGTGCCAGTCATCCGGGCGGGTAATGGTCAGTTCTGTCACTTGTGGCCTTGTGGCGTGGGGAGCAGGGGGTGAATGCTACAGTAAAGGTGGCGGCGCGGGAATACGGACGGGAATACGGGCTGGGAATTGTCCCCACCCGGGAGTAGAATGTGCGGCCTTTTCGAGTAGAGCCTGTGTGGAGCATGAGATGTCTGATGTAAACAAAGTTGTCCTGGCCTATTCCGGTGGGTTGGATACCTCGGTCATTGTGCGCTGGCTGCAGGATACCTACGACTGTGAGGTGGTCACCTTTACTGCTGACATCGGCCAGGGTGAGGAAGTGGAGCCTGCCCGCGCCAAGGCCGAGGCCATGGGTATCAAGGAGATCTACATCGATGATTTACGCGAGGAATTTGTCCGCGACTTCGTTTTCCCCATGTTCCGTGCCAACACTATTTACGAGGGAGAGTACCTGCTGGGCACCTCTATCGCCCGTCCCCTGATCGCCAAGCGCCTGATTGAAATTGCCAATGAGACCGGTGCCGATACCATTTCCCACGGCGCCACGGGCAAGGGCAATGACCAGGTGCGCTTCGAACTGGGCGCCTATGCCCTGAAACCCGGCATCAAGGTGATCGCGCCCTGGCGGGAGTGGGATCTGAGTTCCCGGGAATCCCTGATGGCTTACTGCGAGACCCACAATATCCCGGTGGATTTCGCCAGTGCGAAGAAGAAATCACCGTACTCCATGGATGCCAATATGCTGCATATTTCCTACGAGGGCGACCTGCTGGAGGAACCCTGGGCAGAACCCGAGGAAGACATGTGGCGCTGGAGTGTGAGCCCCGAGGCGGCCCCTGATCGAGCCACCTATATCGAGCTGGATTACCAGTGCGGTGACATCGTGGCTATCGATGGCCAGGCCATGAGCCCCGCCACTGTGCTGGAGTACCTCAACGAGGTCGGCGGCGCCAACGGTATTGGCCGTGCCGATATTGTGGAAAACCGCTATGTGGGTATGAAGGCGCGGGGCTGCTACGAAACACCCGGTGGCACCATTATGCTCAAGGCACACCGGGCCATCGAGTCCCTGACCCTGGACCGG
>QNFS01000080.1 GCA_003646415.1 Gammaproteobacteria bacterium | reverse complement strand
TACTTACTCAGCAGTTGCTCCACATGGCTGGCGGTACCGTGCCTGGCAAAAATCAACAGGCCATCCTCCGTTTCCGGTGTGGCCACCCGCGTCATGGCGCGTACCTTGGAACTGAACGTTACAACAGGCGTTGCCCACGCTCACCGTACTTGGCCACATGCCGTTCGCGCAATACGCGCAGGATTGGCATCATACGAACGATCACCACCTGTCGGGATTCACCAACACCCTGTAAATAACTCTCCAGGAATAGCTCATACAACTCAGCGCCAATAGCCAGTTCCTCTGCATTAAGCGTGAACCGCGCCAGGTCCCGTGCCTGCTTCGCGCTTGCTATTGCCGCCACGCCCGCCCCGTCGAGGTCCACCAGATAGCATTGCCGACCCGTCCAAAGCAGGTTGCTCCACTTGCAGTCGCCGTGAGCGTAGCCGGCCTGATGCAGGCGCGCGACGGACTCGCCAGCACCGTGCATTATTTGTCGAAACTCATCGGAAGCGGGTTGTTCTAGCCACAAGTCATTGAGATTCCTGCCGTCGGGCATGCCCTCGGTGAGTAGCAATATCCCCTCGGGAACTAACAGGCAGGCCAGGGGCCCAGACACTGGCACCTCCTTTGCCAGCAGTTCCCGGGCTACATCGAAGCTGCGCACGGGACGTCCTCGACCCAGCCGAAACAGCATTTTTTGCAGGCTGGATTTATAGCGATAGAGCTTGATATAACATGTTTCGCACCGCAGCTGAAGCAAGCCAACCAGACTATTGGTGTCGCTTTTCAGCAGGCGCGTATGCTGTTGCATCCAGGCCGCGGTATCGTTTGACGAGGTCGCCAGCATATCCTGCAGGGCTATCCCCCAGCCATCGCCGGAACCGCCGCCGCGGATAATCCGCGTACTGTCAGGCATCTGCCTGCGCCCCGACAGCGCCAATTACCGGCGGCTCAGTGCCATCTCCCTTGCGGTACAGTTGCCGTGCCCGCCTCTCTACCTGCCGCCATAACCGAGCGTCCTCTCCCAGCGCCTGACGCAAGCCACCCTCGCTGTAATGCCGTATAAATCGCAACAGGTCACGGCGCTGCAAACCACAATTCATAGCGGAAAAGTACAGGCCAGCCAAATCCTTGACTCGCCAGCGCCGCGGCGTGCGGCCCCGTATCTGGGTGCGGTGCAAATCGATCAGGTAACAGCGCAGGGATTGCTCTGCCAGACTGCTCTCATCCAGGTGAAAATGGCAAATATAGAAGTCCCTGTGGTTGATACCCGCTCCGTGCATGCGCCGTGCGCTATCCGCCAGTTTCAGGATAAGACGCAGTCGGACACGGGGCTGCGGAGGCGCAGCGGCCCAGTTTGCACAGTAGTCCTCCAGGCTGACCGTATCCACCAGATCATCGGTCACTAGCAGCGACTGTTTGGCGGCGGGGTTGCGCCCTGTGCTGGTGTAGGCCGCCACCGACAGGGTATCCACCCCGATACGATCGAGTGCCTGCACCGCGTGGTATTCATTAGCGGCCCCCACTACAGGCAGGCGGCCCTGTAACAGGTTCTTGACGATCTCCGCCCAGCCGACTCCGGAGTGCAGCTTCAGGAAAAAACTCCGTCCCTCCTGCTCGAAGCGCAGTGTCTTGCGGCCCTCTTTGTTACGGTAAACATCCTGCGGCAATGCTCGGTCGGCAACGGTGCGGGCCCAGCCCAGCAGCTTATCCGCACTGTGTATAGCTGCCAGTTCGCCGCTGGCGAGGTCCTTGCGCAGGTAGTATTCAGTCATCGGCCCGTTCCAGCTTTTGCCGGATAACATTCACCATCAGATCGGCGCCGGTACTGTGCATGGAATAGATGTCCGTCATCTCAGCGTACAGCAGGGCGCTGCGGCGACATTCGGCGCGAAAGACCCCGTCAATATTGCGCATCACCGCCCGGTCCAGCTGTTTCTGGGAGAACGGGGCTGGCAGCACAATACCTGCCCGGGCCGCCACAACGTGGTGCGCATAGCCACACACATCAGTAACCACTACTGGCAGACCCGCGACAACAGCCTCCAGTAACACGACGCCCGCCGCTTCGGCCCGCGCCGGATGAATCAATACATCGGCGCCCAGCATCAGGTCTGCCACATCATCCCTGCCGCCCAGGAAAGTGACGCCCTCGGCAACACCCAGACGCTTGCTGAGGCGCTTGAATTGCCGCTCATTATCCTGACCGACCACCAGCAGGCGCACCTTTACACTGGGCTGGGCCTTGCGCATATTGGCGACAGCATGGATGGCCCGGTCCAGGCCTTTGGTAATAAACCCCGACCCCACCAGTAACAGCGCTAACTCCTGTGCTTCAAGACCCAGGCTTTGCCGCATGGCCCTGCGTCGCTCGGGTGCATCTGGCGGCGCACGCCGATCCGGCGATACTCCCGGCGGCAGCAGATGCATACGCTCTGGCTGTGTGTGGTAACGCTGTTCAAATTTGCTTTGCTCGGTTTCTGATATCAGCAGAATACGGGTGTCACTGGCCGGTTCGAAAACAGCCCGCTCCCAGGCGGCGAAGTGACGATAGCGCGCCCCCCTGCGATAAAACCAGCCCCGCTCGGAGAGGGCTTTGTCCAGATAACAGGGATCCGCGGCGTAGTACACATCCAGTCCCGGCATTTTGTTAAAGCCGATGACGCCGTCCACCGGATCTTGCGCCAGGTCAGACTGCACCCAGTGCAGAAACCGTTCATCGCGGCGGTGGTTGCTGGTGGCGAAGGCGGGCACCCGGCGCATATCCGCGTCCGCCAGGGGCTCACCCTGCCAGGAGATATAATACACACGGCACTGGTGACCGCGCTGCTGGAGTTCCCGGGCAAAGCGGTGAAAATCCCGCTGCAAACCCCCGTAGGGGAAGTACTTGTAGAGCAAAAGGGCGAAACGCATGATCAGTCGCTCCCCGGTTGAATCAAAGCGGGGCGCCCCACTCCGGGAAAGGTAGCCCCGGGCAGGATAGCCTGCAGTTCCCGCCACACCGCAGTTGCCGTAATGGACCGCATCATGGCCAGCGGGTCCCCGGTATCTTCCGCGCCCACCGGGGATTGAAGATGAACCTGGTTACGACCGTAAGCGCCTATCAGTTCGGTGCGGGTCGGCCCATACAGAGACACCGTGGGCACATCCAGCGCCGCGCTGAGATGACCCAACCCGGTATCCACGGCCACCGCACCGCTGACCTGCAACAGCATACCGGCCAGCCCCAGTAAATCCAGCCTTGGTAATACCTGCACCTGAGGGTTTTGCCCGGCATTAGAGTGGCTGGTAAAGTGATGGCCGCTATTGTGGTGACTGGCATGGTGCAGCCCGGTGATTCGCTCCGCGCGCTCCCACTCCCCGTCACTGCCCCAGGGCAGCCATATCGTGTAGCCCTGCTGCGTCGCCAACGCCGCCAGCTCTACCCAGTGGTCTTCGGGCCACAACTTTTCCGCCCTGGCCGTACCATGGAAAAACAACAGGCCCGGCGGCAACTCTTTTCCGGCAGGGGTCAGCTTGTCTGGCAAACCGCCCCGCAAACCGTCCCGTAAACAATAGTCGCCGGGCTCAGCAGGAAGCGGGTAATTCAGCGCCCGCGCAAATAGCAGGCGGATACGCTCCACCGCATGCATCTCCCGCGGCACGGAGATCTTGCGATGATAAGCCAGTGTCGCCAGGCGCTCTCGCACCGAATGTTTGTCCATACCGCAACGGGTCGCTGTTACCAGGTGCGCGATAAAAGCGCTCTTCAGCAGGCCCTGGGCATCAATCACCGCGTCGTAGTGGTGACTGCGCAGGGCATTGCGCACCCGGCGCCACTCGGGACCCATGAAATTTTTCAGCGGCCGCTTGCGCCAGCGGCGAATCGCCACCGGGATGACCCGGTCTACCGCCGGATGCCAGGCGGGAATTTCGGCAAACGCTTCCTCCACCGCCCAGTCAAAACGAATGCCCGGCAGGGCGCGCGCGGCATCGGTGAGGGCCGGCAGGGTATGGATAACATCGCCCAGGGATGACATCTTTACCACCAGTACCCTCAAGATCTGCCCTCGCTATCAGCCAACAGGGTTTCCAGTTTAGCAGCTGCCTGCTGTGGCGTTGTGTCCCGCATGCAGCGATGATGGCCCAGTGGGCACTCCCGTTGAAAACAGGGGGCGCAGTCTATAGCACTGACCAACAGGGCGGATGCGACACTCAAAGGCGGCGTGAAGTCCGGTGAGGTGGCGCCGTAAATAGCCAGTAGAGGGCGCTGTAGTGCTGCGGCGATATGCATAAGACCGGAATCATTGCTGATCACCGCGGCTGACAGGGACAGCAGATCCACTACTTCCGCCAACGAGGTAGCCCCGGCCAGGTTGTGGCAGTGCGGGTGATCACCGCTGGCCCCCTTGATATGCGCGCAGACTTCCCGATCATTGGCCGAGCCGTACAGGGCCACCTGCCAGCCCCGCGCCAGGTAATCCCGGGCCAGCTCAGCGTAATACTGCGCAGGCCAGCGCTTGGCGGAGCCAAACTCAGCACCCGGGCACAGTGCGAGAATCGGCAGGTCGCCGCTGAGACCGACCACATCGCGACAGCGCTGCGCCTCCTGTGAATCCACCAGCAGGTGAGGTTCGGGCAACTGCCCGGGCACAGTCGCACCCCGCGCCATACCCAGGGCCACAAAGCGCTGCACCATGAGTGGCAGTGCCGCCTCATCGAGAATGCGCAGGTCGTTCAACAGGCCATAGCGCATCTCCCCGCGCCAGCCGGTGCGCCTGGGGATACGTGCAAAAAAGGGTATCAGGGCCGATTTGAGGGAGTTGGGCAGAAGTATGACCTGATCGTAGTGATGGTCACGCAACTCGCGCCCCAGTCGTCTGCGGCGGCCCAACTGCAGTTCCCCGTGCCCCAGCGGCATGGCGATGGCGCTATTCACCTGGGGCATACGCGCCAGGATCGGGGCGCTCCAGGTGGGAGCCAGCACGTCAATAACCAGTCCTGGGCGAGTTTGCTGCAGGTAGATATAAAGAACCTGGGACATAACCATATCTCCAACCCAGGAAGGGCCGACGATCAGGACCTTTTCGCCAGCTTCATGCACAGAGGCAGAGCCCGGAGCCGGCCAGAGTCATCACTGAGCTCCGGTACCTTCGTCACTTATTGTCATATGCGGCGCAAATAATTGCTGCCACTTGGCGCAGACCGCAGCCCGGAAATCGCCAAAGCGGTCACCCGGCACGACACCCGGCTGTTGCTGCAGGGAAAGCTGGTGCACAGCGGAGCGATAAGCGAGGTACGCGCCAGTGAGGGCATCACACTCCTGTTGCTCAAATAAACCCTCCCGGCCCAGGGTCTCGAGAATGCGTACATTGTCGGACCAGCGCGCCAGATCCGGCACGCGATGAGACCACGCGAGCACAGCATACTGCACCATAAATTCAATATCGACGATACCACCCTTCCCCTGCTTTAAATGAAACTCCCCACCGTCAGCCGGCTCACCAGAAAGTAAGTGCTTACGCATTCTATCGCGCATCTTCTGCACCTCCCCCGCCAGAGCCGCCTCATCCCGCGGCTGGCACAGGATATCCCCACGCACGGTTTCCACCTGAGTCGCCACTGCCGGATCACCGGCCACAAACCGCGCCCGCACCAGGGCCTGGTGCTCCCAGGTCCAGGCCAACTCCTGTTGATAGCTGCGAAAGCCCTGGGTGGTACTGACCAGCATGCCCGACTCTCCAGAGGGGCGCAGGCGCATGTCCACTTCATACAACTGACCCATGGCCATGCGCGTCTCCAGTATGTGAATCATGCGTTGACCGAGGCGGGTATAGAACACCGCGTTATCTATGCTGCGCTCACCATTGGTCACCCCTTGCCTGGCGGCATCGTAAACAAACACCAGGTCCAGGTCCGAACCATAACCCAGCTCTATGCCGCCCAGCTTACCGTAGGCGAAAACAGCAAAACCGTAACCGCCGCTGTCGCGTTCAGGTTCCCCATACTTCCTGGTCAGGTCGGCCCAGGCCACGGCCAATACCTGCTCCAGGATCACCTCGGCAATCCAGGTCAGTTTATCGCTGACCTGCATCAGAGGCAGCCGCCCGGCGAGTTCACTGGCCGCCACGCGCAACACATGGGAAGCCTTGAAATAGCGCAACGCATCCATCTGGGCTTCCAGGTCATCCGGCGCCAGGCGGGCTACCTGCTGGCGCAACTCATCCTGTAGCAACGCTTTGTCCGGAGCCGTGTAGAGACTGGCCCTGTCCAGCAACTCATCCAGCAATACCGGATGCCTGGCCAGTTGCTCGGATATCCAGGGGCTGGCGCCGCACAGCACCACCAGTTCACGCAGAGCCGGAGAATTTTCCAGCAGCAGGGCCAGATAAGCGCTGCGGCGCACTACCGCTACCACCAGCGGCAGGATTCTCTCCAGGGTCAAATCCGGGTCGTCCACCTCACCGCAGGCACGCAACAGCTGCGGCATAAATTGTTCCAGGCGCTCACGCCCCACCACCTGCAGCGTCATCACCCGGGGGCTACTCTGCAGATCCTGCAAGCGCCGCAGGGTTTCTTGCGCTGAGTGATAGCCCAGGCTGGACAACGCTTCGGCGCACAGATCCTCCCCCCACAGGGGCAGTTCTTCTTCGTCGGCGTCGCCGCCTTCTTCAGGCGCCGCGATCAGCTCACCGAAGTGCCCGGCTACCCGGCGGCGGTGTTCATCCAGCGCCAGCAAATAATCCTCCCAGCAGGCGAAGCCCATAATGGTCGCCATCGCCAGGCGTTGTAACTCATCCTGCGGCAGAGCCTGGGTCTGCTTGTCCCGATAACCCTGAATGGCATGTTCACTGTCACGCAGGAACAGATACGCTGCACTGAGTTCAGCGCCCGCCTCTGGCGGCAGGCAATCCAACGCAACGCACTCCTGAAGCACCCGCAACAGCTCGCGCTGCTGCAGGCCCAGGTCGCGCCCGCCGCGAATCAGCTGGAAACACTGGGCGATAAACTCCACCTCTCGAATACCCCCGTGACCCAGCTTTACATTGTCCTGCAAACCCCGGCGGCGCACCTCACTGGTGATCATCTGCTTCATACCGCGCAGGCTCTCAATGACACCGAAGTCCACATAGCGGCGAAATACGAAGGGGCGCAGGGCCGCCATCAGTTCATCCGCGCGCGCCGCGTCACCCGTAACCGGGCGGGCCTTGATCAGGGCGTAGCGCTCCCAGTCACGGCCCTGGTCCTGGTAATACTCTTCCATCGCCGCGAAATTGTGCACCAGGGCGCCGCTCTCTCCGTAGGGTCGCAGGCGCATGTCCACCCTGAATACGAAGCCCTGGGCCGTCACCTGGTCCAGCGCATTGATCACAGCCTGACCCACCTTGGTGAAAAACTCCTCGTTGCTGATAGGCCGGGATTCACTGTCGGTCTGGCCAGCTTCCGGGTAGGCGAAAATGAGATCGATATCGGAAGAAACATTGAGTTCTCGCGCACCAAGCTTGCCCATGGCCAGCACGATCAATTGTTGCGGCTCACCGTTGCCCGCCCCCCGCGGCACACCAAAGCGCTGTTCCAGGTCAGCCTGGGAACAGGCCAGGGCTGCGGCAATAGACGCCTCTGCAAGTAAAGAGGTGTCACGCACGGTTTCCAGGGTATCCGCGAGGCGGCAAAAGTCGCGCCACACGATGCGCAGCATCTGCCGCTGGCGGTTGCGACGCAAAACAGATGAAAGTTCAGCGCCCTCCTCACCCAACAGCCGCTGCAACTCATGGCGAAACTCAGGCTCCGCCATGGATTCCTGCAATTGACCGCTGCGCACCAGATCCAGCAACAGCTCGGGTTGGCGCCGAGCCAGGTCGGCAATAAAGGGGCTACAGGCCAGTACCCGTGGCAACTGGGCCGCTTCAGGCCCGCTGGACAATGCGGCGGACAGCTCCCCCGCCAGTGGTTCGCCGGCACGCTCCAGGATATGTTGCCAGGCATTTTGGGCCTCACCAGCCAACGGTCCCGGCAGGTCTTTAAGCTGCAAATTCATGATGATTTACCTATAGCCGCGCATTCAGGCATCCAGCATGGGTGCGACCCGCATGACCTCTTCGATCGTGGTCTGGCCCCTGGCCACCCGGGTGGCGCCACTGAGCCGCAGGGTGTGCATACCCTCGCCCATGGCTGTGTCCCGAATTTTAGCGGCATCCAGTTGTGGCTTGATCTGCGCCTGTACCGCCGGGCTATTCACCAGTACCTCATAAATGCCCTGACGCCCCATGTAGCCGGTCTCACGGCACGACTTACAACCCACCGGGTGTGCTATCTGTTGTGGCGGTTCCAGCTCCCAGGGCTGGGTCAATTGTAACCATGCCTCGAGGTCCACAGCACTGAACGACTTGCAATCCGGACACAAGATGCGCACCAGGCGCTGGGACATGATGCCCCGCACCGTGGCCTTGATCAGGTAGGCCGGCACACCGAGTTCCAGCAGGCGTGATATTGAGCCCGGCGAATCGTTAGTGTGCAGCGTGGAGAGCACAAGGTGTCCGGTCAGCGCCGCCTGTACCGCCATATTGGCGGTTTCCAGATCGCGAATCTCACCCACCATGATGATATCCGGGTCCTGCCGCATCAATGCGCGCACACCGGAGGAGAAATCCAGACCGATGGTGTGGTTTACCTGCATCTGGTTGAAGGCTCCTTCTACCATTTCTATCGGGTCCTCAATAGTGCAAACGTTCACTTGTGGGGTCGCCAATTGACGCAGGGTAGAGTACAGGGTGGTGGTCTTGCCCGAGCCGGTGGGGCCGGTGACCAGTACAATGCCATTGCCGGTGCCGGTCATGTTGTGCCAGTGCTGCAGGTCGTCATCGGCCAGGCCCAGATCCTCGAAGCTCCGTTGCAGCACATCCGGGTCGAAAATACGCATCACCAGTTTTTCGCCAAACGCCGTGGGCAGCGTAGCCAGACGCAACTCTACCTCGTTGGCCTGGGGTGTACGTGTTTTCAGCCGGCCGTCCTGGGGCCGACGTTTTTCCGCCACATCCATACGGCCCAGAATCTTGACGCGGCTGGTGACAGCGGCGCAAACCTGTTGCGGCAACTCATAAACACTGTGCAATACACCATCGATACGAAAACGGACATTGCCCACATCCCGGCGTGGCTCAATATGGATATCGCTGGCGCGTTGCTCGAAGGCATACTGCAGTAACCAGTCGACGATATTTACAATGTGCTGGTCGTTGGCATCAGGCTCCTTCATGGAGCCCAGTTCCAGCATTTGTTCCAGGTTGCCCACGCCAGCGGCACTTTCGGCGCGCTCCGCGCCGCGGGCGCTGCGCACCGAGACGGCCATGGTGTAGAACTCGGCTGTGTGCCGCGCTATCGTCCGCGGGTCTGCCAGCACCCGCCTGATAGGTTTGCGCAGCACGTGTTCAAGGTTGCTCTCCCAGGCACGGATATAGGGCTCACCGCTGGCGATCACTACCTCGTCCTCACGCACTTCCACAGCGAGTATGCGATGGCGCTCCGCAAATGCCTGGGACATTACCTCGGCGACCGCTGATACATTTATCTTCAGCGGATCAATCTCGTAAACCTCCTGATCGACCTCAGCCCCCAGCCAGAGCAGCAGGCTGTCCATGTCCAGGGTCTTGCCCGGATTCGCGGCGTCGGGCAATTTTTTCTCAGCCAGAAATACCAGGGGGTGCACTTTTACAATGGACGATTTTACAATCCGGGACAAATCCGTATCAGACAGCCGACCATTCGCATTCAGGTCCTGTGCCAGCGTAGTGAGGTTAAGGCGGTGTTCCATCAGTTGTTCGGTGAAATTAGTCGCCATGATTCAGTCCAGGCCCTTTTCAGGGAACAGTATTTTCAGCAAATGATGCTAACACAGCGCCACACAGGCAAGGCTTGTTTATCCATTGAATTCATCTCGCTGCCTACATTATTCGCTTTGCTACTAACATAATGCGCTTCACTACTTGGCGCAGGGGCGGCCCTTGTCTAGACTGAGCGTATTGTCCGACTTCCTGCCTGCACTGGCCTGACCCTGCGGAGCCACAATGCCCCATTCCGATAGACTTGTCCTGGACCAACTGCGGCAGCTGGTAGGCACACCCTCCGTCAGTTCCACCGACCCGAACTGGGACCAGGGTAACCGGGCGGTTATAGACCTGCTGGCTACCTGGCTGACGGACATGGGCTTTCGCACTGAAATACAGGAAGTGGCACCCGGGGGTGACAAGGCAAATCTCATCGCCACTATGGGCAGCGGCCCCGGCGGCCTGGTCCTGGCCGGACACACCGATACCGTGCCCTTCGACGAGGGTCGCTGGCAGAGCGACCCGCTGCAGCTGACAGAGCGCGATCACCGGCTGTACGGGCTG
This sequence comes from Gammaproteobacteria bacterium, assembly GCA_003646415.1. Classification (GTDB taxonomy): domain Bacteria; phylum Pseudomonadota; class Gammaproteobacteria; order Pseudomonadales; family Halieaceae; genus JBALVO01. The sequence goes on along the minus strand of QNFS01000080.1, from coordinate 785 downwards.
GGCAGCACCGATATGAAGGGCTTCTTCCCGCTTGCTCTCGCCGCCGCCAGCAGCTTTGTAGACACACCACTCAAACAACCGCTGATCCTCCTCGCTACCGCCGACGAGGAAAGCTCCATGAACGGCGCCCGTAAACTGGCCGCGGCAGGACACCCCAGAGCCCGGGCAGCCATTATCGGGGAGCCTACCTCGCTGCGGCCGGTGCGCATGCACAAGGGCATCATGATGGAGTCGGTGCGAGTGACGGGTCGGGCCGGGCACTCCTCCAACCCGGACCTGGGCAACAGTGCGCTGGAAGGCATTCATGCGGTGATGGGTGACCTGATCAGCTATCGGCAGCAATTACGTGAACGCTACAGCAATGAATTCTTCACCGTGGCTTTTCCCACACTCAACCTGGGTTGCGTGCACGGCGGTGACAGCCCCAACCGTATCTGTGGCCAGGCCGAACTGCACTTCGACCTGCGCATGATGCCCAACGGCAACAACGCCACGGTGCGCGGTGAGATCGAGCAACGTCTTGCACAGATCGCCAGGCAACGCTCCCTGGATATTGAACTGCGCTCGCTGATTACCGAAGTGCCTCCTTTCGAGCAAGCCGCGGACAGCGAGTTGGTGCAAATGGCCCAGCGCCTGACTGGCCACAGCGCCGAGGCTGTCGCCTTCGCCACCGAGGCGCCCTTTCTGCAACAACTGGGCATGGAAACCATTGTCATGGGGCCGGGCTCTATAGACCGCGCCCACCAGCCGGACGAATACCTGGAGCTGGACCAGATTCAGCCCTG
>QNFS01000079.1 GCA_003646415.1 Gammaproteobacteria bacterium | reverse complement strand
GCCGGATGGCATTTTAGGGCTCTTGCAAGTGTTTTAGCCCGTTCCACGCCAAGGTTTACCCGCTCTCGCTCAATGGCGGAAATAGTGGACTGGGGCATACCGGTAGCCTCTGCTAGCTGATTTTGGCTAAGTTCTTGTAACTCTCGCATAATTCGAACCGACTCACCGGGAGAGAGTCGGATGCGGGTTTTAGCTTTTCGAAATTCGCTCATTAGGATTTCCTCCTATAGTCGTGCGGCGTAACCTCGACGACCTGGACCATCAATTGGTCCCCCTCAATCTGATAAATTACACGATATTGCTGGTTGAGACGAGAAGAGCGGTAACGTTTCCACTCGCCTTGAAGCGCCTCATCTCGGAACCCTCGGATTAGCTTAAGACCCGTAGGTCCTGATATTTCGACGATATCCTTCCACTTCTCGTAGCGTTTCTGAACCTCCAGTGGTGCTTTGGAGAGTTGCTTGTCGAGTCGTCTATGCTCGTATATCGCCCACATACTAAAAAGAGTATATATACTATATTAGATATGTCAAGACTGACGGACTCAAGCAGCATAACACTCAAAGCAGCCGTGCGTAGCATACTGCATCCGCCTGCCTTTTCTTGTCATGTTTTTTGGGTCGTGCTAGGGTGTGTATCATATAGATAAATATACACATAGGTGCGCTGTGAGAACAAACATAGTAATTGACGATGATTTAATGGCTGATGCCCTCAAAGCTTCTGGATTGAGCACGAAGAGGGAAGCGGTAGAGCAGGGGCTCAAATTGCTCGTGCGCCAGAATCAGCAGCAATCGATTCGTAAGCTAAGAGGAAAACTCAAATGGGAAGGTGATTTAGACGAAATGAGAGGCCGCAAGTGATACTGGTAGATACCAGTGTCTGGATTGATTTTTTCAATGGTAAAAACAACCTGCATACTGATTCGCTGGATACCGCCCTCGTTGATGGTGTTGTTGCAATCGGTGATTTAATACTGCTTGAAATACTGCAAGGCTTCAAAGCTGACAAGGATTTCAAGATCGCCAAAACGACCTTGGGCACCTTGGAACAATATGAGATGTTTAGTCACCCAATGGCACTAACATGCGTAGATAACTACAGGGCACTAAGAAAGAAGGGAATAACAATCAGGGGGACAGCAGACGTGATTATTGCTACCTTTTGTATTGAGCATCAACTCCCGCTTTTGTTCTCAGATCGAGATTTCATGCCGTTTGTAAAATACCTGGGACTAGTTTCGGCCCTCCCGGAAACCTAACGCCAAAAATAAGTGCGCGTTTACACGTCGCTTCGCCGGCTCCCCATTTTTCACGCAGTGGATTTAATGCCATAGTCTCTGCTTCCGCTGTCAGTCGATGATCAATCCAGGATGGCGCCTTCACTGGCGGGGCGCACATGGCGGCGATACCGATCCATATAGCCAAAACCCACATCTTTTAATACGGGCTGCCACTTGTCTTTACGTCTGGCGATCTCATCATCCTCGACATCGGCGTGAAGGCCGCCGTTGAGAATGTCGATTTCAATCATATCGCCGTCTTCTACCAACGCAATCAGGCCACCGTCGGATGCCTCGGGGCACACATGGCCGATACAGGGGCCACAGGTAGCGCCGGAGAAGCGACCGTCTGTGACCAATGCAGTTTCCTTCAGGCCGGCCACTTTCAATGCCAGGGTCACGCCCAGCATTTCCGGCATGCCCGGGCCGCCTTTAGGGCCCTGGTAACGCAGAATAATAATATCGCCTTCTTTCACTTTGCCTTCCACCACGCCCGCGAGCGCATCGTCTTCCGAGTCGAAGCAGATTGCGGGGCCCTTGCAGTGCATCATGTTTTCATTGACGCCCGCCTGCTTGACCACGCTGCCACCTGGAGCCAGGTTGCCGCGCAGTACGGCGATACCGCCTGTAGGACGGTGCGGGTTATCGCGCACGGGAATCACTTTGGGGTTTAATACACTGGCATTATCGGCTACATCCTGTAGCGTGCCTCCGGTTACCGTTTTGGTCGTCATAGTGAGGTCATTTTGCATGACTTTCAGTACCGCTGGCATACCGCCCGCGGCCCACAGATCCTGTATCCCCCAGGGGCCGTTGGGACTGATTGCCAGCAGCGTAGGAATTTCATGGTTGGCTTGTTCAAAGTGCTCAAGCGACAGTGTGCAACCGGCGGAATGCGCAACGGCGGGCAGGTGCAGCGTTCCATTGGTGGAGCCGCCAATCGCCATCAACATTTTCGCCGCGTTATCCAGGGCGTCTTGCGTCAAAATCTGGCGTGCGTTCAGGCCCTCGTGGAACATTTGTACTGCACGTCGGCCGGTATCACGTGCCGCCTTCAATTTATCGGTGTGCCATCCGGGAATATTGGAGCTGCCCGGCAGACAAATCCCCAGTGCTTCGGCCAGGCACTGGAAGGTGTTGGCGGTACCCATGATTTCGCAGGCGCCGCAGGTGCTGCAGGAAAAGGATTCCGCCAGCGCCTCGGGATCATCGTGGTAATCATTGTGGTCAATGGAGGAAGTGAATTTGGGTGTGTTGCGTATGTTCATCTGCCCGGGGCCGGCGGATAAGTAGATGCCGGGCAAATCCAGGCGTCCCATGGCCATCATCATGCCGGGATTGATTTTGTCGCAGCCGGCGATAAACACCACGGCGTCGAAGGCCTGTGAGCGCACATGGGTTTCAATAATATCGGCGATTAAATCACGTTGTGCCAGGACATAGCGCATGCCGTCGTGGGCCATGGATATGCCGTCACAGGGTGCGGGAACATTGAATTCGGCGCATTCTCCTCCCTCGATGAGAATGCCTTCTTTTACCTTTTCAGACAGCCTGGCCAGGTGGTTGTGGCCGGCGGTCATCTCCGTGTGGGAGTTGGCGATGGCGATAAGCGGTTTTTTCTTGAGATCATTCGAGTCATAACCGGCCCCTTTCATCAGGCCACCGCGAAAGTCGTTTATCAGGCGGTTGGGGCTGGCATAAATGACATCACTGTTTTTCTTTGACATGGTCTTTCTCCTGCAAATTAGGTAGTTGTCCAGCCACCTGACACGGATATGAATTCGCCGGACATGAAATGACTTTCGCCGTCCATCATGGCGGCGGCGATGTGTGCGGCTTCCGCCGGCTCACCCAATCGTCCGGCAGGAAAAGCTTTTAGCATTTGCGCCAGCACCTCCGGATCGCGACATCCTGTATTGTCCAGGAAGCCCGGATAGTTCAGCGCCATGGTGCCAATGGCGTTTACCGTTATGCCATGCGGGGCGGCGGTAATGGCGGCGTTGCGAATCATCATGACGGTGCCGGCCTTGGTTGAAGAATAGGCGGTGCCCCCCGGAAACGGTTTGACACCGGTGCCGCTGGCGCCGATCAATACCTGCCCGCCGCGACCCTGTTCGATCAATGATTTGATCAGGGTTTGCAGCGCGAAGAAACTGGCCAGCATGTTGCCTTCAAACGCCTCCTGAAAATCTTCGGCGGTGGTGGACAATATGTCCCCGGTCACGTGCACCGCGGGGCGAATAAAGGCTGAGTTAAAACTGCCAAAACGCGTCATGGCCCGCTCCACCAGTGTTTGCACCGCGTCGGGGCGAGTCAGGCATTTCCCGGTCGACACTTCTTCAACAAGCTCGACCTCAGCGCCCAGGGCCAGCAGCTCTTCCACCAGTCCGTCAGCGGCACCGCCTAATACCAGGTCGTGATCGTGTCGCGCCAGTCTTTTGGCGAGGTCTGGTCCCAGGTGTTCGACGGCATCCGCAATTATCGTTACGCGTTTTGTCATTGTCATCTCTCTTCCAGGTTATCTATAAGTAACTAAATATCGCAAGTAAAATTCAATTGGTTGTTAAAGATAGTGCTCTTTCAATGTGTCTGGCGACTGCAAACTTCTACCGTCCCATCTTCATGCACGACCCCGGAATCACCGGTATTTGCCGCTTGTGGCGGGCTTATGATTCAGTTAATGCCGCTGCCCATAAGCCACCGGGTAGGTCGGCAGGTTCAATATTTGCGCCGCCTGCGCTGGTGTGGCTATTGGCCGGTCATATTTCTCGGCCAGAGCAACCACTTCGAGTACGAGTTCCAGGTTGGTCGGAACCCGGCCCCCCGTGACGCCCGATTCCGTGTAAGGCTCCAGCCCCACTTGCACATGGCCCCCTCGTTTAATCGCTTCTTCGGCCAGGCCGCAACCCACACAGTCATCACCAAAGCTGGATACCAGCCAGGGTAAGTTAGAGCCTTCGATGAGCTCCAGGTAGGCGTCCAGAGCCGTCGCTGTGGGCAGCAGGCCGCAGGGCATGGACGGTGCGCTAAAATAGAACTTCACCAGGCCACCGGGCGGCATTTTGCCGGCGCGGACATAAGCCATGATGTAGCGGATGAAACCCGGCTCAAAAACAGAAATACTCAGGCCTATATTGAGGCGACGGCAAGTCTCCACGTAATAGCGCGAATCATGCATGTCGTTTTTGTACAAGTAGGTGCTGTCGCTAAAAAGTCCGTCCTCGTCCAGCATCGCCAGGTTAAAGGTTCCAGGGTCACACAGACCCTGGGCGATAATGCCTTCTTCCGCCAGCTTCACCACATGGGAATAACGGGTCTCTACCGGCACCCCTTCCTGGCCTACCGGCATTGTTGGCGTAAGAATCGCGTCCGGGCGTATCGCCAGAAGTTTGCGCCAGGCGCCGGCGTATAATTCAACGTCCAGCTGCCCCGAACCGCCGATGATCGGCTCCTCCGTATGATTGTGGATCAGCGCGGCGCCGGCTTCCATGCAAGCCACCGCCTGTTCTACTATTTCGTCGTCAGTATAGGGAACCGACGGGTTCTGGGACTTTTTAGCGGAACCGTTGAGCGAGGCTTCGATAATCAGTGGTATACCTGCAACGGAAGAATTCATTTACAAACCCCTGTCGTGTTATGAGTGGTAGTCAGCCTGCTAATCGTAAGTGGCTGTATGATACAGCGACCCGGGAAAATTCCTGCACCCCCACATGGGGGTAGGAACAATTGGTGCAACATAGACTATCCTTTATGGCGTGACTGAGACCGCTATCTATCGCATTGAGTTTTCACCTGTTTAATTCTTGAGGATGAGCCATGTCCATGAACCTGAATTTTAGAACGCAAAATGTCCAAAACGGCGATGTGAACATCAGCGTCAAAGTCACGGGACAGGGCGAGCCTCTGCTGCTTATTCATGGCTATCCTGAAACCCATCTGGGCTGGCACAAACTGGTGCCCGAACTTGCCAAAAAGTACACGGTGATTTGCCCGGATCTGCGCGGTAATGGCGCCAGTGACAAACCTGCCGGTGCGGAAGATCACGCCAACTACAGCAAGCGCGCCATGGCGTCTGACATGATCGAGATTATGGATGAGCTGGGTTTTGACAAATTTAAGGTGGTGGGACATGACCGCGGTGCGCGTGTTACACACCGCCTGTGCCTGGACTACCCACAGCGCGTGATCCGGGCGGTGTTGCTGGATATCATTCCAACACGCACCCTGTATGAAACGGTAAACCAGGATGTGGCGTCGGTGTACTTCCATTGATTTTTTCTCATCCAGAAAGTCCCGCTGCCTGAAAGGCTGATCGGCGATGATCCCATACAATATCCGCATTGGGGCCTGGGCCTTGAATGCGGTCACTACCCGGCGCAGGAAAAGCCGGCTGAACTGCTGGCCGCGCTGGACGATTTTTTATAACAACATAGATTGATAAAAAACAGTAAATCAGGAGAATAACACCATGGAATACGCCGGACTACTTGGTGCTGTCGCCCTGCTTATATGGCTCGCTCTGCGCGGTATCGATATCGTCTTCTCCGCAGTGCTGTGCTCTCTGGTGGTCATTGTGACCAACGGCTTGCCGCTGGCGGCGGGCGTGACCGAGTACTTTTCATTCGGCCCGCTGGGCGCCTTCACTTTTGCCGGTAAATTCTTCCTGTTGTTCGCCAGCGGCGCCATCTTCGGACGTGTTATGGGCGAGAGTCACGCGGCGGCCGGTATCGCGATGGCCATGGTCAGGAAGCTCGGCGCCCATCGCGCCCTGTGGATTACCACCCTGTCCTGCGCGCTGTTGACGTATGGCGGTGTGGTGGTGTTCGTGGTGGTGTTCGCCATGTATCCGTTGGGGCTGAAGCTGCTGCAGGAAGCGGATATTCCCAAGCGCCTGTTCTGCGCCGCCCTGGCGCTGGGCGCGGGTACATTCACCCTGACCGCGCTGCCCGGAACTCCCTCGATACAGAATGTCATTGCCGCCGTGGCCCTGGACACCGACCTGTTTGCCGGGGCCTGGCTGGGCATCGTCGGCGGGCTGGGCATGTTCGGTGGCGGCATGTGGTACCTGGAGCGGCAGCGACTGCGGGCCAAGGCTAACGGTGAGCATTTCGTGGCGGGCCCGGGGGATATTATTTCCAATATTGAAGAGGAGGGTGGCAGCTATCCCAATGGATTGGTGGCGTTCCTGCCCCTGGCAGTGGTACTACTCACCATTATCGTGCCGCGCTTGCTGAAAATGTCACTGGATGAAAGCAGCCTGGCCGGCGCCGGTACCGCCATGGAGCTATTGCGCTTCGCCAACAGCCAGCCGATTGTCTGGCCGTGCATCGCATTGATCAGCGGTACGATACTGGCGATCATCCTGTTTTCCTCTGTCCGCCAAAACGCATTGCAGGTCATGGGCAAGGGTGCGCAGGATTCGATTATGCCACTGATCAATACCGCTGCGGTCATCGGCTTCGGCGGTGTGGTGACACATACAGTGGGTTTTGAGCGGTTTATTATGATCATGGTCGAATCGGACCTTCCCCCGCTGGTGGGGATGTTTACCTCCGTCAGCCTGGTTTCGGCTATTACCGGTTCAGCCACCGGGGGGTTGCAGATATTCATGCAAACCATGGCGCCCGCTTATCTCGAGATGGGCCTGCAGCCGGGTGTCATTCACCGCGTCGCGACCATGGCCAGCGGCGGCTTCGATTCCCTGCCGCACTGCGGCGCGATCGTGGCGATGCTGACCATCACCGGGCTTACCCACAAGGAAGCCTATAAAGACGTGGGCGTTATCACGGTGGTCATTCCTGTACTCAGCACACTGGGTGTAATGGCCCTGGTGGCCGTGTTGTAGGGCCGCAAATTCCGGGGACACAATACCCAATTCGTCAGGAAATTAAGTATTGTGTCCCGGGAATACCTGTGATTAATCTGGGCCATCGCCCGCTAATTCAAGCAGGCCCCACTGCAGGGCCTTTGCCACTGCCTGTGCCTTGCTCCGGGCGTTTAATTGCGCCAGGGCGGTTTTTAAATACTTCCTGACTGTTTCTGTCTTCAGGCCGAGAATCTCCGCCGTTTCCGCCGCCGATTTGCCCATGGCGGCCCAGTACAGGCAATCGTGTTCTCGTGGGCGCAGGTTCACCTGCCGGTCCTGCAGCCCGAATTCACGCCAGTGCAACTGGTATGTGCAAAATCGCACCAGGCCGTGAGCGAAGTACATCAGGCCGGCCAGTTCATCGCCTGTCAGTGCGTTATCGCCTGCTCGAGTCGTCGCACTGAGCAAAGACAAGTTCCAGTACTCGCAGGGCGGTATTTGCACCGGCGTCGCTATGAGTGCCTCCACCCCGGTTCGCAGCAGTCTTTTGCACCAGCGTTGTTGCGTGGTGGTCAGTGCGCTGCCCGGCGCAGCCATTAATTCCCGCAAACCAAAGCAGTGGGGCATGGTTTGTTTCACCATTTGCCGCCTGAGCGGGTCGAACTTGATGCTGGACGGGCTCAACTGCAGGCGGTTGTCCTGTGCCAGCGCCATCCAGTTTTGTAGCAGCCGTTCATTTACACCGACTTGTATGGTCCGGTATATGGTTCCCGGCTCGTCCGATGGCAACCATCCTACGGGAGAGTAAGAGAGCAGGACGCCGGAGCAGTGCATGCTGTCGGCGAGATCTACCATGGCAGCCAGCGCATCCTGTTCGGTACTACTGGTGGACCAGTCATGGAAAGCAGGTTGTGTCATATAAAGCTAAGCACTGGTCTATCCTACCCTCATATGGGGGTAGGACAGATTAGGCGCTGCGCCACCATTCTGCAAGCTGCCAGCGGCTCTGCAAGTTGCCGGCTGCGACCACAATCCGGGTAATTGCCCTGCACCCATTTGATTAAAAAGATTGATAGTGTCATCCCTGATCTTATGGGCTAAATGGCACCGGCGGGCAGTTTTACACATCGCTAAACCAAGAGTACACTCTAAAGTGACACTTTATGAAAATGCATGCTGAAATGAAAGTTACCACCAAGTCACTTAGAACCCGGGCCAGGGAGATCCTGGACTGTGTAGATCGCGGCGAACCCGTAACCATCACTTATCGAGGCAAACCTCGTGCGAGGCTGACGAGTATCGAGCAGGAAAGAACCAGTGCGGACAAGCGCCGGCGAGACCTGCCTGTTTTTGGCATCTGGCAAGACCGTGAGGAGCTTGCCGACGTCGATGCCTATGTGCGCGAGATACGCAGAGGGCGCTCTGGTGCTGATCGACACTGATGTGCTGATCTGGTTGTTCCGCGGCCAGCCATCGGCCCGCAAGGCGATAGATAAAGCGAATTCTATTGAGCTGTCAGCCATCACCTATATAGAGCTGGTGCAAGATATGCGTAACAAAGAAGAGTTCAGGTTATTGCGCCAGACCATCCATGAGCACGAATGGGAGATATTGCCACTGAGCGAAAACATCAGTCACAGGGCGACGGTATATATTGAAAACTTCGCCCTGTCCCATGGTTTGCAACTGGCTGACGCGCTTATCGCAGCATCGGCCGTTGAATCCGGCGCTGCACTTTTGACGGCAAATACCAGGCATTACAAAGTTATTCCTGAGATCGATCTGAAAATGTATCGCCCTTAAGGGGAGTGGTACTAACTTAAGGCCGCTGGTCCCGGTAAAACTTCCCCGTGTAGGGTGCGAATTCATTCGACCAGTGGCGACTAATTTTGGGGGGCATGTGCCATTGAGTCAGGGCGCCGCTCGCTCTTGATCACGATCAATTATTGGTACATACTATGGTACATATCATACAATCCGGAGTAGAACCATGACCCAGACTGCCAAACTCTTTACCACCGGCCGCAGCCAGGCCGTGCGACTGCCCAAGGCTTTTCGCTTTGAAGGCAAGGAGGTTTTCATTCGCAAAGAGGGGAGCCGCGTGATCCTGTCTGCAAAACCGGAGTCCTGGGACGATTTCTTTGACTCGCCGGCACGCGTTACGGAAGACTTCATGGCCGAGCATGTAGACCTGCCCCCACAAAAGCGGAAGCTGTTTGGATGAAACGTTACATGCTGGATACGGATATGTGCAGCTTCATTATCAAGGAGCACCCCCAGAGGGTCCGTCAGCGCTTCCAGACACTCGCTATGGAGCAGTTGTGCGTTTCTGTCGTCACCTATGCCGAGCTGATTTACGGTGTCGAACGTTCCAGTTCCAGACGGGTCAACCGCCCTGTAATCGAGGACTTCGTACGGCATTTGGATGTGATGGACTGGGATGCCGGGGCCGCCGATCAGTATGGGGTGATTCGCACCGAATTGGAGGCTGCCGGCACCCTGATCGGCGCGATGGATATGATGATTGCCGCGCATGCGAAGAGTATTAAGGCTGTGTTGGTTACCAACAACCAGAAGCATTTTACCAAGGTAAAGGGACTGAAAATCGACAATTGGACTTAGCGACCTGAAAAAAGGGTAGCGTCCCCTTTTTCTTTTTCTGAACAGTCCCTGCCGCTAGGCCTGGCGCCCCCAGCTATCGCGAGCGGCACGTTCATCATCCGTTACCGCATAGGGCAGGGTACCCAGCAAATGGTCACAGTGCCCTGTAGGGGGTTCCAGCAGAATATTTTCAGCGCAGGGTGTGCCCAGCGCATCAGCCACCTGTGCACGAGCGGCGCCATCCAGTGCCTGATAACTTTTGCGTAAACGGTCCAGGCACCACAGTCGATAGGGCTTGGTTGGCTCGCTCCAGTTAACCCCCAGGGCTTTATAGCTCAGCTGCTCCTGTTCCACGAGAACGGCCCGCTGATTGGCTAGAAGATAGGGTAAATAGACCGACCCCACCGGCTCCAGCAAGTCACTCAGGTCATCGGGAATGGACTCTATTTGCGCAGCGGACGAAAAGCGCTGCGGCTTCATATTCCACATGCGAGCCACCCATTCCTGTACGCCGGGTGCCGTGTCACGCATCATGCGCGCTGGGTCGGGGTCGCAGAAGAAATGTCGAAACATGGGGCCCATAAAACCAAAGTCCGCCTGGGTTGGTCTGTCACCCAGGATAAAATCGCGCTTTTCAAAAATAGCTTCAAGCGACGTGCGGGCATGGTGGTAGCTGGATTCAACCGCTGCCCTGGTTTCAACCGTAACCCCGTCACCGTCGACAAAAACCCCTTTTTGCCGCTCGATCCAGCCCGCCTTCTTGTCCGCCAGGCTGACATCTGTTTCCGGCGAATGCTCGGCCAGCCAACTGCTTAACAGTTCGGCACCATTATCGAAGGACCAACGGTAGTGCATGGCGGGACGCCATAACCATTCGTCCGCATAATCTTCCAGCAGCAGTGCGATAAAGTTCGCCGCAGGGTCAGTGGGGGAGGTTTTAGGTGCGGGATGCAGGCGGTCGAGGTAATCGATTATCAGGGTGGTATCGATAAGCCAGCTACCATCGGGGCACTCGACCTGGGGAATCTGGAAAAAGCCGGTATGCGTCGCCGCCACCTGTAACTCTTCCATGGTAAAAGGAACGTTGTGGTAAGGAATTCCCTTGGCTCGAAGATAGGCTTCGAGCTTGCCCGCGAAATAGGATTCCTGGCCGCCGATGACCTTGAGCTTTTGTTGCATTCCAGTTTTTCTCCAGCTCTGCTATTTACCGTGTATTTGCATGGTAGCGCAACAATTTGACCTTGCCGTCCTTGTCAGAAATCGTACCAGATAGCGGTAACTGCACGCTGCGTGTTATTGTCGGTGCCATCAGCATTCGAACGCCAACCGGCCGCGAATTCTACGCCGAGGGTGATGCCATCGTATTTCCCTTTCGGCTTAAACAGCAAATTTACAAGCGCTTTGTAACCGTCACCGTATTCCTGTTCTTTCTGGAAATTCGCGAGTTTTTGGTCTATGAAGCCACCGCCAATGGTCGTGCTCAGGCCACTATCTGTCCACTGATGTTCCAGGGCAATTTGACCACCGGTGGACTTGAGAGTCTTGAAGGAATTGGTCGCTGGGTCGTAAACGACGTCCAATTTCTGTGTAGTGAAGTCGGCGAACAATGAGCTTTGACCCTTGGTGGTTATAATG
>QNFS01000078.1 GCA_003646415.1 Gammaproteobacteria bacterium | reverse complement strand
GAAATGCGGCCAGTTCCAGCCAGTGTGTCATTTGCGGCAGCAGGAAAATGTAGGCGGGCAGGGCGAACGCAAAGCCCAGGGAGAACAGGATGAACAGTAATTTGGGTGTCACCGGGGTGCAGGACACCAGGGGAATCAGCACCGTGCATAGGGTGACAAACATGAAGCCTCCCGGCGGGTTGAACTCCATCCAGATGGCGGTGGCGACCCAGAAGGTGGTGAAGGCGCGCAGTGCCGTCTTGAAGTTCTCCCTGTCCAGCCACACAAAAGTCGGTTTGCCGCGGGGCGCTCGTGTTGTGGTAAAACCGCTCCGGTCAAACAGCAGGCTGTCCAGGGCCGCTTGCAGGTCAGTCATTAGCGCCTGGGTTTTCAGCAGCAACTCGGCACGGGTGGCAACGGCCGCCGCGGTCAGGTGCGTTTCCTGCTGCAGGCTGCCTGCGTTGTACTGCACTTCTATTGGTAGAAGCTGGATATCGCCGTCGCCGCGCTGCCCCCGCCAGGTGGCATCGACCCGGCGGAACATGGCCTCGACCTGCTCCACCAGTTGCGGGTAGTTGTCGATATAGCGACGGAATTCAACTGCCTGAAGGGGTTCGGCCTTCAAGGCGGGTACCAGGATGGCTTCCAGTTCCTCATAACAGCTAAGCACACAATTCCACTCCGGGAGATAGGCGGCCAGTCCGTCAGTACCACTTTTTATGGCGGCAAAGTGGGTCTGGAAGGCATCTTCACTGGCCAGCAGGTCGGCCAGTTGCTCGTCACCGCCGGCCTCAGACTGTGTCTCAGGGTGTATCAGGCGGTCGAAGGCCTGGCGGTAGCCAACCGCCATACCTGCGGCCAGCGCCCGGGTATTATCGGCGGTTTTTACCGGCCACAAAACACTGGCCACCACGGTATAGACAATAACGCCAAAGGCGGTCATAAAAGCCCTGTCCGCACCGTACAGGAATGCCCCCTCTGCGTCGCCGCCATTGAATACCATCAAGGTGACCACCGCGGTCAGCATGAACACGGTACTGTCACCCTGGTAGGCGTTGTACAGGTAGATAGCGATGGCTACGGCAATGGAGGCGGCCAGCAGGTAGGCCATGCGATCCTGAGGGAACAGGGCGATCAGGGACAGCCCGATGACCGCGCCCACCACGGTTCCCAGCACGCGCAACACCCCTTTTTGCAGCGAATCAGACACCATGCCGGTGGCCGCGATCAGCATCACGGTGGTGGCGGCGGTTGACGGCTGTGACCAGCCCATGGCCATGGGTATCAGGTAGGCGAGGGTAAGGCTTAATGCCGTTTTGGTGGCGTACCTGAACCTGGCGGGCACCGGACTGGCCACAGCTTCTGTTTCTGCGGGTGTAACCTGGCTCGCGGTGGTTACTGGCATAGCGCCTCTGTCCTTGCCCTGCGGGTGCCGGTTCGAGATACTTCGATGTGGATTTTAGCCGATGCAGAGATGCGAGGCCAATTGTGTTAGGTTTATGTCAAAATATGTTAACGGGAGTAGAGACGATGGCTTTGCGGTACAACAACAGCGGCAAGTATTTAATGATCCCCCTGATATGCCTGCTGGCTGCCACCCCGGCGCTGGCGGTGACTGACGCAGAGGTGAAAAAACTGCAGCAGCAGTGTGAAGCCGTGCGGGAGAAATCCCTGGCGCCCATTCGTGCGCAGAGAACCCAGGACTGTATTGATCAGCAATTGCGCAGCAAGGATCATTGTGAGCGTTACTACACCACCTACGGCAATGTGGCCCCCGGGCCCAGTGGCGCACCCCAGCAGGGCTATTTCTACAACCTGCCGGAGTGCCAGGCCTGGCTGCAGGCCCAGGATGCTCTGCGGGTGGGCCGGTCCAGGCCCTGATGGCGCATCGTTGGTTGCGGCTGTTATGAGTGAGGGCAGTGCGCGCAGTGATCTGGTAGCCGGCTATCGCCAGATGATGGCTGCAGGCCTGGGTACTGGTAGCTCGGGCAATCTGTCATTGCGTACCGCGCGGGGGATGTTGATTACCCCCACGGGGGCGGCGCCTGCTACCTTGGAAGCACGTCAAGTAGTGGCCATGTCATTGGCCGGTCGGGCAGGTGCGGGACAGTTGTTGCCCTCCAGTGAATGGCATATGCATGCGGCTATCTACTGGGCCCGGCCGGATATCAACGCGGTAGTGCACTGTCACTCCCGCTATGCGACAATCCTGGCCTGCGCTCATCGCCCGATTCCCGCTGTGCACTATATGATCGCCATCGCGGGTGTTGACGAGATTCCTGTGGCACCCTATGCAACCTTCGGTACAGAGGCCCTGGCCGGGTCTGCGGCTGGCGCCCTGGGTCAGGGCCGGGCCTGCCTGCTGGCCAATCACGGCCAAATTGCCGCCGGGGTGAGTCTCGATCAGGCTTTGGCGGTGGCGTTGGAGGTTGAGGAGTTGGCTGCGATCTACTGGGGCAGTCTCGCCATCGGTGGCGGGAAGATATTATCGCAGGAGGCCATGATGGAAGTACGTACGGCCTTTGCGGGTTACGGACAACAGCACGATTAAGGACACTAACGACATTGGTTAAACTACGGATTTTACTGCTCCTGTCGGGATTGCTATTGGCATTGCCGGGCCAGGCGGAAGTCAGCCGCGCACTCCTGGATATTCACGAGCGTTTGTACCTGGAGCAGGACGGCGGCGCTGTTTTTTCTGATGCCACGGTTTACGAGCCGATCCTGGTCGGGGCGTTTTACGAGTCAAGGGACTACCAGCCCGCCTGGATCGACCCGGAGTATGCTGGCGAGATGCTGCAGCTACTCAAATCCAGTGAGGATGAGGGACTCAATCCTGCGGATTATCACTACGGCGAGTTGTTGGAGCTGCGCGAGGAGTACCGCAAGTTATGGTCTGACAAGGATTATCTGCATGCGAAGGCCGAGGTGCTGCTGACTGACGGCGTATTGCTCTACGCCAGACATCTGATTCAGGGCAAGGTCGACCCCCGTACCCTGGACAGTAGTTGGAACTATGCGCGGCGGGATTTCGTGCCGGCCCAGGTGGCCAGAAATCTGGCCGACGCCATAGCCAACCGCGGGGTAGCGGCAGTGCTTGAAGGCCTCAAGTCTGACAGCGGCTTCTATTTATTGATGAAGCAGCAGTTGCGGCACTATAGACAGCTGGCCGCAGATGAACAGTTTTCCCCCATCCCTGAGGATGTTGTGTTGCACCCGGGGGACAGGCACCGCAATGTCGCCACACTGCGCAAGCGTCTCAAGCAGATGTCTTATCTGGCGTCGAACGCACCTGAAACCGATGTTTTCGATGGGTCTGTGCAGGAGGCTGTGCGGCAACTGCAGCGCGACCACGACCTGGATGTAGACGGAGTGGTTGGGAAACAGAGTTACCAGGTGCTGAACCTTTCGTTCAGTGACAAGGTGGATCGACTGCGCATCAACATGGACAGATTGCGCTGGATCAGGCAGGAGCTGTCGGATGATTATATCGTGGTCAATATTGCTGGCTACGAACTCTACTACATGCGGAACAGGCAATTGCAGTGGGAGACGCCGGTGATGGTGGGCACGATAGATACCCGTACGCCGATCTTCCAGGCGCGCCTGCGCTACCTGGAATTCAATCCTACCTGGAATGCGCCACGCAGCTTGATTATGCGCAATTTGTTTCCAAAGTTTAAAGCAAACCCCCGGTATGCGATTGACAAGGGCTATAAGTTCTACGATGGCAAAGGCGCTGAGGTCGAGCCCCTGTCAATTGACTGGAATGCCTATACGGCGCGAACATTTCCCTATAGGGTGGTGCAAATGCCGGGGCCGGCCAATGCCATGGGTCGGGTCAAGTTCATGTTTCCCAATAGTCATGCTGTGTACTTGCATGACACCCCGTCCCGGCAGTTGTTCAGTCGCAATCAGCGGGCCTTCAGTGCGGGTTGTATCCGGGTGAAGAATCCCCTGGAACTGGCTCGTGTGCTACTGGACGACCCCTCGCACTGGTCGGCTGACAGTATACAGGCCCTGGTGGACAGCGGCGCTCCGCAACAGGTGGTGCGTATGCAGCGTGAGGTGGATGTCATGTTGATATACTGGACCGCCAGTCCGACATCCGGTGATCGTATTCAATTTCATCACGATATCTATCAACTCGATCCCGCGGCACTGGCCGCGCTGGACGCCCCGCCGAGGTCTTCAGGTTATGTACAGTAATAGACAATTAGTTGCAGTGCTGTTGCTGTCATGGGTATCGGGAGCGTATGCGGCGCCACTGTCCATGGGTATCCGTGGCTATCCGGTGCAGCAGGAAGTGTTCAGTCTGTTTGCCGGGCCCAAAGAGGAGATCCGCCTGGAGTTGGCTTCCTATGATACGGGCAAGTTGCAATTAAAGTTGGATGGGCAGGCGTATGGTGTGGCTGGTGAGGGATACTGGGTTTTAACCGCGCCGGAGACTGCGGATCTGTACCAACTTCAGCTTGAGCATAAAGAAACCCATGCTCGCAGCCTGGTGAACCTGTTTGTCGGTCACTCTGCCCCTGTGGGAGAGGAGGAACTCAATGGCTACCGTACCGGTCCTCCACCTCCTGGCCACAACAAGTACCCCACCTTCTACCCGCAACCCCAACTCTACTTCGAAGTGACTGCCGACAATGTCGATACACGCCTCTCTGAGCATTTCACCCTGCGCCAGTTCCTGTGCAAGCAGGAATCGGGTTATCCAAAATATATTGTTCTCAAGGAATCTCTGCTGGTGTTGCTGGAGGGGCTGGTGCAAGCGGTACAGCAGGCGGGATATCCCGTGGATACTTTTGGTGTAATCAGTGGCTATCGCACGTCTTATTACAACAGGCGTATTGGCAACGTACCCAATAGCCGTCATGTGTACGGGGATGCCATGGATCTCTTTGTGGATATGGATGGGGACGGCAATATGGATGACCTCAACGGTGACGGTCAAAACAACCGGGCCGATGTAGACACGCTTTACCAGATAGTGGAGAGATTCAAGCAACAGCCGAAAAACAGGCTATTGGCAGGTGGCGTGGGGCGTTATTATAAGGCGTCACACCACGGTGGATTTGTACATATGGATGCCCGGGGCTTTCGTGCCAGGTGGTAACAGGTTGAGATTATGAAGAAAACAGCACTCAGTTTTTTACAGGTCGTTCTATTGGTTTTCCTGGCCGGTACCAGTGTGGCGCAAACCGACAGCAATACGGAAAATGCCGAGACGCAGGCAGAGCAAGTACAGGCCCTGGTCCAGAGCCTGGACCAGGGCATCCGGGAACTGCAGTCGCTGACCGGCCAGATCGATACGGTCCCGGAGATGGATCGGGAGGCCGTGATATTTCGCCGCAATGCACGCAGTTTCCGACTGTTGCAGCAACTTGGCAAACTGGCGCACCGGACCGCGGAATTACCGGCTGACGATCCCCTGCGAGCGGAGATAGAGCAACGACTGCGTGAAGATACTTCGGGTGTGCCGGATGCGGTGTTCAGCCGTATCGATGAACTGAGTCAGCGCATTGCCGGCTTTGCCGGCGAGTTGGACTCTCTCAGTGGCAGCCAGCGCATTGTCAGTGAGGCCTATATACGCAGCCTTGAAGTTATGCGTCTGCAGTCTTACGAGGCACTGGTCAACATTATAGAGGGGCGGGTGGCATTGGGTCTGCCCACGGATGACATAGTACAGCGTCTGCAGGGACAGCTTTACCTGCGCGCAGAGACCCTGGTGGGCCGAATAGAGTTTACCGGGGCAGCGGGGAAGGAGCTACAGGACAGGCTCCAGGCTGACCCGCAAAACACCGAGTTGGGCTCCGCGGCCAAGGCCTTTTCGAGTCGACATCAGATGGGCATTGAGCGACTGACAGCGGTCAGTGCGGTGCTGCAACGTCTGGGTCTGGACAACTCGATCTATAAGAGCGTGCTTGTTAAGCAGGGACAGAGCTTGTCTGTCCGCGATTTCGAAAGCGCGGTGGCGATGGAACTGTTTCGCGATGGCTGGGACGCACTGCGACAGACCCTGGTGGACCAGGCCCCGGATATGGTATTGAACCTGCTCATATTCATCCTGATAATACTGGCGTTTCGGGTTCTGTCGCGCCTCACCCGGCGCGCGGTGATTGCCGCCTGTAATCGCCCCGGTTTTGATCTGTCAACGCTGCTCAAGGACATTCTGGCCTCTGTTTGCAGCGGCACGGTGATGGTGATCGGAATTCTGATGGCCCTGTCCCAGATTGGTATCTCCCTGGGCCCCATGCTGGCCGGCCTGGGTGTGGCAGGCTTTGTGGTGGGTTTTGCCCTGCAGGATACCCTGAGTAATTTCGCCGCCGGTGGCATGATTCTCATCTACCGCCCCTACGATGTGGACGATTTCGTTGAAGTGACCGGCGCATCGGGTCTGGTCAAAAAAATGAATCTGGTGTCCACTACCATCACCACCTTTGACAACCAGACCCTGGTGGTGCCCAACAGTAAAATATGGGGGGATGTGATCAAAAACGTCACCGCCCAGAAACTGCGCCGCGTGGATCTGGAATTTGGCATCGGCTACAGCGACGACATCGAAAAAGCCGAGCGGGTGCTGGAGGATATTGTCGTTGAGCATGACATGGTGCTCAAAAAACCTGAGCCCATGATCAAGCTGCACACACTGGCGGACTCATCGGTCAACTTCATCGTGCGTCCCTGGGTCAAGACCGGTGACTACTGGGACGTGTACTGGGACATCACCCGCGAGGTTAAACTGCGCTTCGACCGGGAGGGCATCTCCATTCCTTTTCCGCAGCGGGATGTGCACCTCTATAACGAGCAGGCCTAGTGCTCCAGAGATTTCGAGTATAGTCACAGAGGTCGCAACAATAACAAAACCCCGGAAGGCGTGTAATGTCCCAGATGACCGAACAACAGGCGAAAGAGTATTGGCGCCGCAATGTATCCCTGATGGTCAAACTACTGGTGGTCTGGTTTATCGTCAGCTTCGGCTGCGGCATTATGCTGGTTGACGTACTGAACCAGGTCCAGATTGGCGGTTACAAACTGGGTTTCTGGTTTGCGCAACAGGGTTCCATCTACGTGTTTGTGGGATTGACTTTTTATTATGCGAAAAAAATGGCGGCGTTGGATCGCGAGTTTAACGTGGAAGAAGAGTAGGGGTCATCGTTGTGGACCTGCAAACACTGACGTATATCGTGGTGGGCCTGACCTTCGCCCTCTATATCGGCATAGCTTTCTGGGCCCGAGCGGGTTCCACCAGGGACTTTTACGTCGCTGGCGGCGGCATTCACCCTATCCAGAACGGTATGGCGACTGCTGCCGACTGGATGTCCGCGGCGTCGTTTATCTCCATGGCTGGCCTGATTGCTTTCATGGGCTACGGCGGTTCTGTATTCCTGATGGGCTGGACCGGTGGCTACGTGCTGCTGGCGATGCTGCTGGCGCCTTACCTGCGTAAATACGGTAAGTTTACCGTGCCGGAGTTTATCGGCGATCGTTTTTACTCCAGGACCGCCCGGGTTGTGGCGGTAGTCTGCCTGATTATTTGCTCTGTTACTTACGTAATCGGCCAGATGAAAGGCGTTGGCGTGGCGTTCTCCCGCTTCCTGGAAGTAGATTATGACACCGGCCTGTACGTGGGTATGACCATCGTCTTCTTCTACGCCGTACTCGGTGGTATGAAGGGCATCACCTATACCCAGATCGCCCAGTACTGCGTACTGATTCTGGCCTATACCATTCCCGCTATTTTTATCAGCCTGCAACTGACCGGCAATCCGGTGCCCCAGGTGGGCCTGGGCAGCACTATGGTTGGCACTGATGTCTTTCTGCTGGATCGCCTGGACCAGGTGGTGATGGACCTTGGCTTCAACCAGTACACGACAGACGTGCGCCTCAGCGGTCTCAATATGTTCGCCTACACCATGTCCCTGATGATCGGTACCGCGGGCCTGCCCCACGTGATTATCCGCTTCTTCACCGTACCCAGGGTAAAAGACGCGCGCTCCTCAGCGGGTTGGGCCCTGGTGTTCATCGCTATCCTGTACACCACCGCGCCTGCGGTGGCCGGTATGGCGCGCCTCAACCTGATTGAGACCCTCGAGCCTGAGCCCGGTCAATACCTGGCGATTGATGAGCGGCCCCAGTGGTTCAAGAACTGGGAGAAGACCGGTCTGCTGGGCTTTGAGGATAAGAACGGCGACGGCAGGATCCAGTACAGTGCAGACCCCAAGGTCAACGAAATGACCAGGGTAGATCTCGATATTATGGTGCTGGCCAACCCGGAAATCGCCAAATTGCCTAACTGGGTAATCGCCCTGGTGGCGGCTGGTGGCCTGGCCGCCGCACTGTCAACCGCTGCCGGTTTGTTACTGGCGATTGCCTCGGCGATCTCCCACGACCTGCTCAAGGGTATGATCGCACCGAACATCACGGAGAAGACCGAACTGATGGCGAGCCGTATCGCGATGGCATTCGCAATCGCGGGGGCGGGTTATCTCGGGCTTAATCCACCGGGGTTCGCGGCGGGAACGGTGGCCCTGGCCTTCGGTCTGGCGGCGTCATCGATCTTCCCGGCGCTGATGATGGGTATCTTCTCCAAGGGTATTACCAGGGAAGGCGCCATCGCGGGCATGATCGCGGGCATCAGTGTCACCCTGTTCTACGTGTTCCAGCACAAGGGCATCATGTTTATCCCGGGTACTGCGTTCCTGGGCGACACGCCTGCCAACTGGTTTATGGGCATCGAGCCCAACGCTTTCGGCGTGGTGGGTGCGATAGTGAACTTCGCAGTGGCTTTCGGGGTATCCAAAGTGACTGCGCAGCCGCCTGTTGAGGTGCAGGAACTGGTGGAACACATCCGTATACCAGCGGGTGCTACCACGGCGCATGAACACTAAGACCTCCGGGCCATGTCAGACATGCCCGACGTTCGGTATCAAAGACAGCAATTGATGTTCACTAACAAGCACGTCATCATCGCCTTGATCGTCTGCCCCATTCTGGCGATCCTGGCCTGGTATGCGGTGGGCAATCTCATCGGCGAAAAACCGCAGCTAGCCCAGCCGGGCAATTCCTACCCGCTGGTTGAAAAAAGTAATTGCCGCTATGAAAGTGGTGCCTGCGATCTGGAGAATGAAGATTTTAAACTCACGCTGGTCTACCAGGACGGACTATCCGGTGCGCAGCTGGTGCTGCAATCCTCCCACCCGCTGGAAGGTGTCGTGCTGGGGGTGGGACTGCCCGATGCGCAAGAGTCGCCCGCTGTGATGAGGGCGTCAGGTGGGCAGGGCCTTAAATGGCGACTGGCCATCGCTGCCGCGCCCGCACCGGATGAGCGCATTCGCCTGGTAGCCATGGCGGGGGGTAGCTCTTATTTTGCAGATGCCAGCACCTCATTTTTGCAGCCCAGGGAAGAGCAATTACAACGATGAGTAGCGAGCCCCCGAAGCGCAAACAGGCTGCGCCCCAGTCGTCCCCGCCCCGGCCGGCCACAACTCAGCCGGCCACTCTCGAACAGGGCGCTGGGCAACTATCAATACCCGAGTTGGTGCCGATAGCTGAGTTCCTGGAACAGTCCCTGCCGTTCAATGAGTTGCCCAGGCCGGACCTGTATCAAACCGTTGGCAAAATCGTTGTGCAATACCACTGCCGCGGGGATGTCTTCAATCGGCAAACCAGTGAAAAGGGGCTGCGTGTGGTGCGTAGTGGCGCGGTGGAAATACGCGATAGCGATAACAAGTTGCTGGACCGGCTGGGGGAGGGTGAAAGCTTCCACATTGCCGGCCTGAATGCGGAGCGGGGCGAAGTCCAGGCCACGGTGATTGAAGACACGCTGCTATACCTGCTGCCAGATGTGGCCTACAAGTACCTGCGCGAGCACAATCGCCAGTTCGATCGATATTTCAGCGGCCAGCGCAGTCGCCGTTTGCGTCGGGCAGCCCGCTATCAGCCAGAACCCAATACCATGATGCAGGAGGTGCGCACTGTCATGAGCACCAACCTGCTGACAGTGAGTCCGCAGCACAGCATACAACAGACCGCGCAGGTGATGGCACAGCGGCGGGTATCGTCCGCTTTTATCGTCGACGGCGGGCAGTTGGCGGGTATTGTGACGGACCGTGACCTGCGGGTCAGGTGTGTGGCCAAAGCCCTGTCTCCAGGCACAGCCGTCAGCGCAATCATGACGCCGGACCCACAAACAATCGAGAGTTCCGACACCTTGTTCGCCACCACGCTGTTGATGACCCGGCGTGCCTATCACCACCTGCCAGTGATGCACCACGGTGAGCTCAAAGGCATCGTTACCACGTCTGATCTTATTCTCGCCAGGCAGGACGACCCGGTTTACCTGGTGCAGCATATCTCGCGTCAGCACGATGTCCGGGGCATAAAGGAACTGGTGTCCGGTATGCCCAACCTGATGGTGCAGTGGGTGAACTCGGGAATGCGCGCGCAACAGGTCAGCCAGATTCTCACCGCGATCAGTGACGCAATCACGGTACGCCTGATCCAACTTGCCGAGGAAAAACTGGGGCTGGCCCCCGTGCCCTGGTGTTGGACGGGTTTTGGCTCCCAGGCGCGCGGCGAGCAATTACTGGGTGCCGACCAGGACAACGGCATCATCATTTCCAACGAGGTACAGCCAGAGCACCTGCCCTGGTATGCGCAACTGGCAACATTTGTTTGTGACGGTCTGGATGCGTGTGGCTACGTGTATTGTCCCGGCGACGTTATGGCCACCACCGAAGAATGGCGTCAACCCCTGGAGGTATGGCAGCAGACGGTGCGGCGCTGGGTTGGGGCGCCGACCCCCGATGCCGCGATGCGGGTGAGTATATTTTTTGACCTGCGCTCTATATACGGTACATCCAGTCTGTGTGACAAGTTGCAGAAAACCATGTTGAAACAGGCCTCAAAAAATTCGATTTTCCTGGCGGCATTGGCCGCCAATGCCCTGGATACCAGGCCGCCACTGGGTATATTCCGTCGCTTTGTGGTGGATAGGGACGGTGAGCACCGCGACTCGCTGGACCTCAAAAAACGCGGTGTGCTGCCGGTGACTGAAATCGTACGCCTGCATGCCCTGGCGCACAAAGTGCTTGCTGTGAATACGGATGAGCGGCTCAAAGCCCTGGCCGAAAACAAGCACATGACAATCGTCGACAGTCGCAACCTGATCGACGCCCTGCACTTTATTCAGCACCAACGGATCAAACACCAGTGCGGGCAGATCCTGCGCGGTGAAAAAGTGACTAACTTCCTCAATCCCAGAGACCTGCCAAAGATGGCGAAGGAGCAATTGCGCGATGCGTTTACCATTATCGACGATGCACAATCCGCGGTCAGGCAGACCTACCGAGCGGGCATGGGCTGATGTGGAAGCTGCGGCTGCGGCGCCTGCTCTACGCCAGGCGGGTGGCGGGAACAGCGCTGCAAACATGCTGGCATACGCCCTTGCCATCCACCGGCAGCGACTGGCGCCAGGTGTCATTTCTGGTGGTGGACGCCGAGATGTCGTCGCTGGATGTCAATGAGGGAGAGTTGCTCAGTGTGGGCTGGGTTTGTGTGGAGGGCGGTTCAATTGCGCTG
>QNFS01000077.1 GCA_003646415.1 Gammaproteobacteria bacterium | reverse complement strand
GTGGCGCCTCGCAGCCTGGCTAACCTGGAGCCAGTTATCCGGGAGCGTATATCCGGCATTCTTGACTCCTTGCCTCTCAACGAAACTTTTAACTGGGTAGATAAAATTTCTATCGAGTTAACCGGCCAGATGCTGGCAACGTTGTTTGACTTTCCTTTCGAGGAGCGTTGTAAATTAACCTACTGGTCAGATGTTGCAACCAGCGTTCCAGGCCCGGATGCATTGGTCCAGTCTGAAGAAGAGCGTAACCAGATTCTTCTGACGGAGTGTCTGCCAGCCTTTACCAAATTGTGGAATGAGCGTGTTAATGAGCCGCCCAGGGAGGACCTGATTTCCATGCTTGCACACGGTGAAGATACCCGTAACATGCAGCCAATGGAATTTATGGGTAACTTGTTATTGCTGATTATTGGCGGTAACGATACCACACGGAATTCGCTTTCCGGTGGTGTGTTGTTCTTGAACCAAAACCCGGGTGAGTACCAGAAGTTGCGTGATAACCCTGCGCTCATAGCTTCGATGGTACCTGAAATTATCCGTTACCAAACCCCGTTGGCTTACATGCGCCGTACCGCCACCCAAGATACCGTCCTGAATGGCCAAAACATCAAAAAAGGTGACAAGGTTTGTATGTGGTTTCTTTCCGGAAACCGCGATGAGGAAGCCATTGATCGCCCCAACGAATTTATCATCGATCGTAAAAATCCTCGCCAGCATCTTTCCTTTGGCTTTGGTATTCACCGCTGCATGGGTAACCGTCTGGCGGAAATGCAGTTACGTGTAACCTGGGAAGAGATTCTCAAACGGTTCGAAAAAGTTGAAGTGGTGGGAGACCCTGTACGTAACTACTCCTCCTTTGTAAGGGGTTTCTCCGAACTACCCGTGCAACTTTGTCCCTTGGCGAACTAGGCAATTAGTAACCGACAGGGTTCACGTCCCATGCATGAGTGTGTTGGGCCCTGCCCGGATGGTCATATATTGTGGCCATAGCCTTGTCGGATTGGATCGAGCCAGGGAATGATCCAGGATCATTGCTTTCGATCAATCTAATATCGTGGTCAACCTGTTATCATGACGGTGAGGTATTGGTCCAGTGCCCGCTGTTAGTGGGTTAGCACTTAGAAATCGAGGTAAGATTCATGATAATGAGCCACCCTGGAATGACCTATCTTTGGGCCGTACTGATACTCATTTTCATTGCGGGAATCAATCTGTGGGTTCTGGTGGCGCCTGCCCCCACCTCAAAGCAGGAATGGCGGCTGCCATTAACCCGTATTCCATTGTTGGGTGGCCTGTTTCGCTATTTAACCACTAAAATTTGGCCTCTGTTAACGCTCAGAATTATCACTGTCGCAGTTTTCTCTTTAATTATTCTAGCCGGAATATTTGGCACTAATATCCCTTCGCGAAATATCGCCACGGTTTTAACCTGGAATATCTGGTGGACTTGTATTGTCTTTGTGGTAATTTTTTCAGGTTCCTCCTGGTGCGGAATTTGCCCCTGGGACACTGTTTCCAACTGGATCGCGCGACAACGTATTTGGCGAAGGTCCAAAAGCGAGAGCCAGGGCCGGGGTGGTCGTCAAGTGCCGAAAGCGTTGCGCAATGTATGGATGGCCTTTGCCTTGTTTCTCATTTTCACCTGGATGGAAATAGGGCTGGGGATTACGGATGACCCATTTAAAACGGCCCTGCTTTCCCTGCTAATGACTTTCCTGGCGGTAATGTCCATGATGATATTCAGTGGGCGGGCTTTTTGCCGCCATGCTTGCCCGATCGGGCGCACCATTGGATTTTACTCGCAGCTTTCCGCTTTCGAACTTCGCACCGGCGATACCGACGTTTGCAAGGAATGCACCACGCTGGAGTGTTATCATGGCAGCGAAACCATCGCACCATGCCCTTCAAAACTAGTCGTTGGTAAAATGAAGGAAAGCACCTATTGCACATCCTGCGGTAATTGCACCCAAAGCTGTCCCAAAGAAGTTGTGTCGTGGCGCCTGAGACCTCTCAGCTCGGAAGCAAAGCTCGATGCTCGTCCTCACCTTGATGAGTCTTTTTTTATTCTTGGATTGCTCGGAGTGACGATCTTTCACGCATTTACAATGCTGGGCCACTGGGAGCCCCTGTTGCTTGGCCTGCGTGATTTTATCAGCCCGAATAGCCCTGTTCTTATCAGTTTTACCATTCTTCTTATGGGCTTTACTACAGTGCCAATTCTGGTCTATTGGTGTGCTTCATATCTTACCCGGTTCGTTTGGCAGCATTTTTTCGACATCTCCAGCGATGTTATAGCGACCACACAGAAGTGGAAGCTTTCTACGCAGGATATTTTTTGCAGTTTTGCTTTTGTTACTTTGCCCCTGGCGTTTTCTTATCATCTTGCCCACAACCTTAACCACTTGATGAGAGAAAATTCTGACCTTATTGCGTTGGCAAAAAACCCATTCGGATGGTATATAAAACCGCTTACCATGGCCGAACGCCATGAGCAGATGATGAATTTGATTATTCCACAAGACGTGGTTTATATCATACAAACCGTTTTGATGATTGCCGGGTTCTGGATTGCAGCCCAGGTCATACGCTACCGTGGATATAAGATTCACCAGGCGGAAAAATTAAAACTGGCGCCCATTCTGTTGTTTGCCGACCTGGTGATTCTCACTAATGTCTGGATGATGGTTCAACCCATGCAAATGCGGATGTAGGAAAATATAGAGAATAGCTGTCTGGCATCGCACAGCCCCGGAGGGGTGGCAGAAAGCCGAATCAGGACCGGCCAGGCAGGAGAGCCTGAACCCCATAATAATTTTGGTTAAGTGGATTGAGCAGAATTGACCTGTTCCCGCGTCAGTTCCTTGCGCATGATGGCACGTCATTTTTAACTGCAGCGATAGGAGCGGAAGCTATGTCAGAGAAGATCAGATTTGACGACCGGGTGGTCGTTATAACGGGTGCCGGCGCCGGCCTGGGGCGGTCTCATGCCCTAGATTTTGCCAGCCGTGGCGCGAAGGTTGTGGTCAATGATTTGGGTGGTGGCATCCATGGGGAAGGCCAGGGCAGTGAAGCGGCGGATCTTGTAGTGGCCGAGATAACTGCTGCCGGGGGAGAGGCGGTGGCGAACTACGACTCTGTTGAAAACGGCGAGGCCATCATTCGCACCGCGTTGGATAATTTTGACCGGGTGGACGTTGTGGTTAACAACGCAGGAATTCTGCGCGACAGCAGCTTTGCCAAGATGACAGACGAGGACTGGGACCTGATATACCGGGTTCACGCCCTGGGCGCCTACAAGATCACCAAGGCCGCCTGGCCGGTCATGCAGCAGCAGGGCTATGGTCGCATCGTCAATACGACGTCTGCTGCGGGGATTTACGGCAATTTCGGCCAGGCCAATTACTCATTCGTGAAGCGGGGCCTGATCGGTTTTACTAATACCCTGGCCCTGGAGGGAGCGAAGAAAGGCATCACGGCTAACACTATCGCCCCGGTGGCCGGTTCGCGCCTCACTGAAACCATCCTTCCCGAGGAAGTGCTGAAAGTCTTGAAGCCGGAGTTGGTCACACCCCTGGTGGTCAGGTTGTGTGCGCAGCAGAATGAGGAGAGCGGGGCCCTGTTTGAGGTGGGTGCCGGCTGGGTTGCTAAACTGCGCTGGGAGCGCACCCGGGGCGCCCTGTTTGATCCCAACGCCGAGCTTACTGCGGAGGCGGTCGATGCGGCCTGGGATCAGATCGGGGACTTCACCGATGCGGAGCATCCCGCCTCGGTTGGGGATGCTTTTAAAGTGGTATACGCCAACCTCGGCATCAAGTTTTGAGTGGGAGGCAAACATGAGCAAGGCAATTGTAGCCGGCGTGGACATGGTGAAATTCGCCAAGCCCGGCCAGCAGAAACCTTTTCGCCAAATGGCCTCCACTGCAATCAAGGGCGCCATCAGCGACGCGGGGATCGACCCATCGTTGATTCAACAGGCATATGGCAGCTATATATACGGGGATTCGACCTGTGCCCAGCACGCACTGTACGACGCCTTCATGACCGGGATACCGGTGATCAACGTCAACAACAACTGTTCTTCCGGCTCCACGGCCATCTTTATGGCCCGCCAGGCGGTACAGAGCGGGGCCGTGGACTGTGCCCTGGCCTTTGGCTTTGAGGAAATGCAGCCCGGAGCCCTGGGGTCTCACTGGGATGACCGGGAATCGCCCTTCGCAAACTTTCTGGATGTGCTCGATAAGGCTGACTATCCGGATGCCCCCCTGGCCCTACGCTGCTTTGGCGCGGCGGGCCATTACTACATGGAAAAATACGGGGCCTCTGCGGAGCTGTTTGCCAAGGTGGCGGTCAAGACCCGTAACCACGCCATGGTCAACCCCTTCGCCCTGTTTACCAGTGAACTGACGGTAGATGAGGTGATGGCGGCACCGGTGATGTACATGGATTTTCTCACCCGCCTGATGTGTTGCCCCCCGACCTGCGGTGCGGGCGCTGCGGTGATATGCAGTGAGGGCTTCGCAAAGAAATACGGCGTAGAAGGAGGCGTTGAAATCGTTGCGCAAGCTATGGCGACCGACACCCCTGATACCTGGGATGACCCTATCAACCTGGTGGGGGCGGATATGACCCGCCGGGCGGCGCAGCAGGTATACGAACAGTCCGGTATCGGCGCCGAGCAGGTCGACGTGGTGGAGTTGCACGACTGCTTCACCGTCAACGAGGTAATCACCTACGAGGGCCTGGGCCTTTGTGGTGAGGGCGAGGCCACCGCTTTGGTGGAAGCGGGGGATAATACCTATGGTGGCAAGTTCGTGGTCAACCCTTCCGGGGGTCTGATGTCCAAGGGGCATCCCATCGGCGCCACCGGACTGGCCCAGTGTTACGAATTAGTCAATCAACTGCGCGGCGATGCCGGCCAACGCCAGGTGCCGGGTGCGAAAATCGCCCTGCAACATAACCTGGGCCTTGGTGGCGCTGCCGTAGTCACAATGTACCGGGAGGTTTAATCATGCTTGACCAGAGTTTTATAGGATACGAATTGCCGTCGTTTACCGCCGATGTGGAAAAAGGGCGCCTGCGCTTTTTTGCCAAGGCCATTGGCGAGACAAATCCTATCTACACGGATGAGGACGCCGCTGTGAAGGCGGGTTATCGCACCCTGCCGGCACCGCCAACCTTTGCCATGGTGCTGGATATGGATACCCCGGAGCTGATGCCACTGCTTGGCCTGCTCAAGATGGATATCGGACGGATTCTGCACGGTTCACAGGAGTTTGAGTATTTCCAGCCGATCTACGCTGGTGACCAGATTACTGTCACCTCAAAGGTCGTTGATATATTCGACAAGAAGGGGGGCGCACTGGATTTTGTGGTGACGGAGAACTCTTATACCAACCAGGATGGCGACCTGGTGGCTAAATCTACCAGCACGCTCGTGCATCGAAACGGATAGGAGAAAACACATGTCCGACATACAAGTAGGAACAGAAATACCAGCTCTTGAGCTGCCCCCCATCAGCCGCTGCACGCTGGCGTTGTACGGTGGGGCTTCCGGCGACCATAACCCCATCCATATAGATTCCGACTTCGCCAAAGCGGCCGGCATGCCGGACGTATTTGCCCACGGCATGCTGTCCATGGCCTACCTGGGACGAATGCTCACCAATTGGCAGCCGCAGGCTAAACTGCGAAAGTTTGGCAATCGTTTTGCGGCTATCACCCAATTGCAGGATGTCATCACCTGCTCGGGTAAGGTGGTGGAGTTGATCGAGGAAAATGGTGAAAAGCTGGCCCGCTGCGAGATCCAGGCGGTGAATGCCGAAGGAACCCAGACCTTGCTGGGAGAGGCTTTGGTCGCCCTGTAACTGCTCGCCCTGTAACTGTTACAAGGTTGATGTGTTCGCTCTGCTGTGTCCGGTGAGCGACAGGTGCTCTGGGCGTCTTTGTGGACGCCCGGCACCGTATCTGCGTCGGTACCGGTGAAATCATGAAATAACAGATCAGGCGCGGCGTGCTGGCCTGAGGGAGAGGTAATACAGATGGGACCACTGGCAGGAATCAAGGTAGTGGAGATAGCGGGCATAGGCCCCGGGCCCTGTGCCGGCATGATGCTCGCGGATATGGGGGCGGAAGTCACCCTGGTGGAGCGCCGTAACCCCAACGCCAATGCGGTGGATATTTCCGGTGACAGCCACAAGCAGGCCTTCTACAACCGGGGCAAGAAGTCCATCGCCCTGGACCTTAAGAACCCGGATGCGATCGAGCTTGTACTCAAGCTGATTGCGGAAGCGGACGTTTTCATCGAGGGTTTCCGCCCGGGGGTGATGGAGCGTCTGGGCCTTGGGCCGGATACCTGCCTGGAGCGTAACTCGCGACTGGTATACAGCCGCATGACGGGCTGGGGACAAACCGGGCCGCTGTCTCATGCCGCGGGACACGACCCCAACTATATCGCCCTGACCGGGGCCCTGTGGTATGGCGGTAGCGGTGATCGTCCCCCCACGGCGCCGGTGACCCTGGTGGGCGACCTTGGCGGCGGCACCATGGTGTTGCTGTTCGGAATTCTCAGCGCGGTGATACACGCGGGCAAAACCGGCGAAGGCCAGGTGATTGACAGTGCCATTACCGACGGGTCGGCCTACATTTCCAGCCTGTTGTGGATGATGCACAACACCGGCCAGGTACAGGATGAACTGGGCAAGGGGTGGCCTGATTTCGGCTCCCCCTGGCACGACACCTATGAATGCGCCGACGGGAAGTACGTGACGGTCTGCTCCCTGGAACCCCAGTTCTACGCTGAACTGGTGGAGCGCATGGGCCTTGCCGATAATCCGGTATTCGCCAACCAGTGGGATTCCTCCCAGTGGCCCGAGGGCAAGGCACAGGTGAAAGCGCTGTTCCTGGGTAAAACCCGGCAGGAGTGGTGCGATCTCCTGGAGGGGACGGACGTGTGCTTCGGCCCGGCCCTGAATATGAGTGAGGCGCCGCAGCATCCCCACAATGTCGCCCGCGGCACCTTCCTCGATGTGGATGGCGTCATTCAGCCCGCCCCGGCCCCCAAATTCAGTCGCAGTGAGCCCTCGGCCGGGGTGGTTCCCGCCACCGGCGAACACAACGATGAGGTCCTGCAGAATCTGGGCCTGGATGCGGCGGCAATTGCGCAATTGAAATCCGCGGGGGCTGTGTAGGGGTGTGACAACCAAAACCGCGATTCAGATCAATGAGGTCGGCCTGCGCGACGGCTTGCAGAGCCTGAACCGGCCCATCCCCACGGACAACAAGCTACTGATGGTAGAGCGGCTGGTTGCGCTCGGTTTCAAATCCATCGAGATAGCCAGTTTCGTCAACCCCAGGCTCATGCCCGCCATGGCAGATTCGGCAGAATTGGCGAGCCGTGTGCCCCGCGTGGAAGGGGTCCGTTACCGGGGCTTCGCCCCTAACCTGAAGGGCCTGGAGGCAGCGGCGAAGTCGGGCATTCACGACATCGGAGTGGCCATCGCGGCCAGCGACAGCTTCAACCAGAAGAATATCCGGGCCACCACCGAGCAGGCACTGGCGGTGGCGGGGGAGGTGGCCGCAGCGGCTGCCGAATATGGCATCGGATTCAACGCCTGCGTCGCCACGGTGGTCTACTGCCCCTTCGAAGGCTATGTCGCCCCGGAGAAGGTAGCCAGACTGGTTGATGAGTTGCAGGCTCTGGGCAGTCAAAATATCGTGCTGGGAGAGACCATTGGCCGGGCCCGCCCCGAGGAAATCCACCAGCTGCTTACAACACTGAAAGACAGCCTGCCGGCAGAGAACATCGTCGCCCACTTCCACGATACCTGGGGCCAGGGGCTGGCCAACTACCGCGTCTGCCTGGAGCAGGGCGTGACTTGCTTCGACACTTCCCTGGGTGGCCTCGGCGGCTGTCCCTTTGCCCCCGGAGCCGCGGGCAATGTGGCGACAGAGGATCTGTTGCACATGCTGGGGTCGGATACCTACGATACCGGCCTGGATCTGCCCGAGGTGGCGGCGGTGGCCCGAGAATTCTGCCAGCATAATGAGCTGCCCTATACCAGCCGGGCCGGTAATGCCTGCCTGTTATCCGGTGACTCGCCTGGTCCTGGCGCAGAAGATGAACGTCCTGGATAAGCGGATGCTCAGTGGTATGCGGATCAGGTGACTCCTGCACACTCATTTGGATAAATTCGGCCTGGTTACTGGATTGTGTGGGTCGCTGCGGGCTATAGTCTTGGCAAGAGCCAGTAATCCACCGACTGCTTGATTACCTGAGTGGCGTGGTGGCTTGAAATAGGAGAACAGGATTGTCAGTTAGTCTTGCACCGGCAGTATTACCGGCGTCATCCGCCACACTGCGTGAGGAAGTGCGCGAATTTCTCACCGCTGAGTTGGCGGCCAGGCGATTCGTACCCAGATGTGACAGTTGGCTGGGTGGATTTGACCCGCAGTTCAGCAAACGCCTGGGGGACCACGGCTGGTTGGGTATGACCTGGCCGAAGACTTACGGGGGTCATGAACGTAGCGCCCTGGATCGCTATGTGGTTACCGAAGAGTTGCTCGCCGCCGGGGCCCCGGTAGCCGCCCACTGGATCGGTGATCGCCAGAGCGGGCCAAGCTTGCTGCGTTACGGGAGTGAGGAACAAAAAAATCGCTACCTGCCGGCAATGGCACGCGGTGAGCACTTTTTTGCCATTGGCATGAGTGAGCCCGACAGTGGTTCCGATCTGGCGTCAGTGCGCACTAAAGCGGACCGTATTGACGGTGGCTGGCTGCTCAATGGCCGCAAGATCTGGTGCAGCGGCGCCCACCGGGTGGACCACTTTATTCTGCTGTGTCGGACCGAACCGCCCAGCGATAACCGTCATGCCGGTTTAAGCCAGTTCGTGGTAAACCTTAACGTGCCGGGCATCACCATTCGGCCGATTCACCTGCTCAATGGTGAGCACCATTTCAACGAAGTGATTATTGATAATGTAGAGATCAGTGAAGAATGCCTGCTCGGCGAAGTCGGTGGCGGCTGGGCACAGGTAACGTCAGAACTGGCCTACGAGCGCTCGGGGCCGGAGCGGTTTTTGAGCACCTTTCCGACACTGGTGGCGCTATTGCGGCGTCTGGGTAGCCAGGCTGATCGAGGCCAGAAGGTCGCCATTGGCCGACTGGCGGCGCAGTTGCGGGCGTTGCGGGGTATGTCGGTTTCGGTCGCCTCGGCGCTTGATGGTGGCCATGCCCCCAACGTGGAAGCAGCCCTGGTGAAAGATCTGGGCACCCGTTTTGAGGGTGACCTGGTCGAACAGATCCGTCTGCTGGTGGAAACCCAGCCAGAGTATGGTGCGGATGATGAATTGAACCACCTGCTGGGGGAGTCTTTTCTGCATATGCCCGGCTTTACCCTGCGTGGCGGCACTAACGAAATACTGCGCGGTGTGGTCGCCAGGGGGTTGGGACTGCGATGAGTGACGAAATTAGAACGCTGCTGCTGGATAGCCTGGAGCGGCTGCTGCATGACCAGTGCACGCCAGAGCGCGTCGAGGAGGCGGAGTCCGGCGGTTTTGATGCCGGCCTCTGGCGACAGATCTGTGAGCTGGAACTGCACCGTGCGGCTTTGCCCGAAAGCCAGGGTGGGGTGGCGGCGGACCTGCCGGTGATGACAGAGATATTGAAACTGACCGCCGCTTATGCGCTGCCGGCTCCCGCTGCTGAAGCAATGCTGCTGGCACCCTGGTTGGTGACGCTTACCGATAGCGAATTACCAGACGGATTGATTACCGTGGCGCCATCTGCCGGGGAGCTTGAATTGCGGCCCCACGGGGATGAATGGCTGCTCGACGGCGAAATTCGCCGGGTGCCGGCCGGCCGCCATGCGGATGGTCTGCTGACTGTTATCGCTGAGGGTGGTGGCGAGTGGCTGCTGCGGTTGTCGGCAGAGCAGTGGCAGGTGGCGGAGGCGGCCAACCTGGCCGGTGAGGCGCGGGACACCATGAGTTTCACTGCCCAACCCCTGGCAACTGACCAGCTCACCGCTGTGCCAGTTGGCACAGCGCAGAAGCTGTGGCAGCTCGGGGCCCTGGCCCGCAGCGCGCAATTAGTCGGCGCGCTGCGCCGGGCGCAGGCGTTGTCACACACTTATGTGCAGGAACGCTCTCAGTTCGGTCGGCCGCTTGCCAAATTCCAGGCCATTCAACAGCAGCTGGCGCTATTGGCGGCAGATCTTGAAGCGGCCTCGGTAATGACTGGCCTGGCGGCGATGGGGTTTGCCGTGGGTGACCGGGGCGATGTGGCCGCGGCAAAAATTCAGGCGGGCCAGGCGGCGGGGATGGGCGCGCGTATTGCCCACCAGGTTCACGGCGCCATGGGTTTTACCCAGGAATATCCGCTGCACCACGCGACGCGAAGGCTTTGGTCATGGCGTGAAGAATACGGTAGCGAGACCCATTGGGCTCACTTGATGGGAGAACAGCTGGTCGCGCTTGGGGCGGATGAGCTTTGGCCCTGGTTAACGGCGGGTTAGAACCGCAGAGTGGCACCACACTATCTAGGAGAGGGAAATAATGCAGTTAAACATCAAGAGCTTTATCGAACGGGGAGGTCAGTACTTTCCCAATAACCCGATTGTTTCGCGGCGCAGCGACAACAGCCTGTTTCGTTACACCTACGGTGAGATGGAAAAGCGGGTGCGCCGGTTGTCGAGCCGGCTGGCCTCCCTGGGGGTTAAACCCGGTGACCGGCTGGCGACCCTGGCCTGGAATACCTATCGTCACTACGAACTTTATTTTGCGATTCCCTGTGTCGGATCCGTATTGCACACGGTTAACCTGCGGCTCACCGACGAACATATCACCTATATAATAAACAAAGCCGAAGACAAGCTGCTTTTTGTCGACCCTGACCTGCTACCGGTGATTGAACGGCTGGCTCCGAATTTACCCAGCGTCAAGGGCTATATCGTTCTCGATGACAAGCTGCCGCAGACTACCCTGTCGCCGGTCTACTGCTACGAAGATTTAGTCGCCGCAGGTGATGAGTCGTTTGAGTTTCCAGACATCGACGAAAACGCGCCGGCGGGGATGTGTTTCACCTCAGCCACTACCGGCAATCCCAAGGGGGTGGTTTACACCCAGCGGCAGATTTATCTGCATACCTCCGCGCTCTGCATGGCCGATATAATGGCGGTGCGCGAGCGCGACACTTTTTTGCCCATGGTGCCGATGTTTCACGCCAATGCCTGGGGCATACCGTTTGCCGCGGCCTGGATGGGGTCGGCGATGGTGTTGCCCGGCGAGCGGCCCCATGCCGAGGTGCTGCTGCAACTGATTGAGCAGGAAAAGGTCACCCTGTTTGCCGCCGCGGTGAGTGTTGGGGTCGACATGATCGCCCTGCTCAAGGAGGGGGAGCATGACCTGAGCAACCTGCGTAGCATTATGCTCGGTGGCTCGGCGACCCCGCGGGCGGTGATGGAGTTTTATATGGAGAACTACGGCGTGCCGATATTCACCGCCTGGGGTTCCACGGAGATGGCGCCTATCGCTACCTGTAGCCATATTCATCGCGACATGCTCGACGCTAGTGAAGCCGACAAAATTTCGATTCGTGTCCGCCAGGGGTTGGCAGCGCCGGGGGCTGAGCTTTATTTAGTTGACGATG
>QNFS01000076.1 GCA_003646415.1 Gammaproteobacteria bacterium | reverse complement strand
GTTCTGGAAGGCCTTGACGCATTTCCCATCAATCGGCGCAATGAACCCATCATAGCGATTGGCGGCGGTGTCGTGACCGATCTGGTGGGCTTTGTCGCAAGTTCCTGGCGGCGTGGGGTACCACATATCAATGTACCGACAACGTTAATGGGCTATGTCGATGCCGCCATTGGCGTAAAAACGGGGATAAACTTTCAACAGCACAAAAACCGGCTGGGAAGCTTTTCGCCTCCCGAGCGTGTCTTGCTGGACCATACATTTTTTCAAACCCTGCCGCACCGGCATCTGTTGAATGGTGTGGGAGAAATCCTGAAATTGGCGATCGTGAAGGAGCCCGAGCTTTTCGCCACTCTGGAGCTTTATGGTAGCGACTGTATTAACGCGCAATTCCAGGACAAAACCAGCTGGGAAATTCTTAGCACCGCTGTAGAGAGTATGCTTGCGGAGTTGGTTCCCAATTTGTTTGAAACCGAGTTGGCGCGGGTAGTGGATTTTGGCCACACTTTTTCCACAGCGCTGGAAATGCAGGACAAACTGGATCTGCTTCACGGCGAGGCAGTAGTGATCGATATGCTGTTGTCATCAATTATCGCCTGGCAGCGTTCACTCTTGAGTCGAAATGACCTGGAGCGCATCTTTTCCCTGGTATTGACCTTGCGGTTGCCCCTGTCATCCGAGGGGCTTGCGCCGGACCTGCTGATGCGATCCCTGATGGAACGTCAGCATCATCGCAATGGGGTTCAGCGCGTCCCCCTGCCCATGGGTATCGGCTCCTATTGCTTTGTGGCGAATATCGGCCTGGAGGATGTCACCCAGGCTGTAATCTTTTTTAAGGAATGGCTACAAGACAACTATTATGGAAATGAAATCCAAAACCCTACACGAATCTTCCAATATAGACCCTGATGAGATCAGTAAATTTGATCATCTCGCAGAAATCTGGTGGGATCCGGATGGCGCTATGGGCATGCTACATGTTATTAACCCGCTGCGGACCAATTTCATCAAAAAGAATGCCTCCCTGAAAGGAAAAAAGGTCCTTGATGTCGGCTGTGGTGGCGGGATTCTGACTGAATCCCTGGCCCGGGAGGGGGCGCAGATAACAGGAATTGACCTGGCTGAGACGTCCCTGAAAATCGCATCGCAGCATGCCGGGCAAGCGGGTTTGTCGATTGAATATCTGGCAAAAAATGTCGCGGATCTGGCGCGTGAACGACCTCATGCTTATGATGTTGTCGCTTGCTGTGAGGCGCTTGAGCATGTCCCGGACCCTGGAAAAATCATCGATTGCTGTGCCGCTTTGCTAAAGCCTGGTGGCACCCTGTTTTTTTCCACCATCAACCGCAACCTGAAATCCTTTCTGTTTGCCATTATCGGCGCCGAGTATGTGCTGCGTATGCTGCCCCGCGGTACCCACCATTACGGCAAGTTGATCAAGCCGCGGGAGATTGATCAATGGGCCGGCGCTAACGGCTTCTCCCTGGCCGACGTATCATCATTTATGTATAACCCCTTCACTAAAACGTTCAAACTGAAGCCTCGGGCGGACGTAAATTATATTACCTGTTACAAACCCCGCTAAAGCTTTAGTGAAAAAATAACAAAGGACGGTCCATGCAACGGTTTTTTGCCCTATCTCGAACCCAGCACGGGATTATTGATCTGGCTACAACGGCTTTTGCCGCATTAATCTGGCTCGGCAGTTTCCCCGATTGGGGTTTTATCGCATTGGCCCTTGTTACCGCTTTTGCGGGATACACCGCGATATATGCCCTGAATGACCTGATGGGACACCAGGTGGACAGGGAAAAACACGATGGTGGGGTGCTGCAATCGGGTTATTCAGTTGAAGCCTCGGACGACCACCACCCGCTGGTCCAGGGGGTCTTGAGTACCAGAGCGGCCTTCGCCTGGATGGGTTTCTGGCTGCTTGTCGCCCTGGCCGGGGCCTACCTGCTAAACCCCTTTATTATCCTTATCTTGCTGGTCGGCTGCATTTTTGAAATTGCCTATTGCAAGTTATTGAAGGTGACGCACTGGCGAATTCTGCTCAGTGGCGTGGTCAAGTCCTGCGGACCTGTCGCTGCCGTATTCGCAGTCGATGGCAATCCGCGCATCGATTTTTTATTGTTGATATTCGCCTGGGTCTTTTTGTGGGAAGTCAGCGGCCAGAATATCCCGGCGGACTGGAATGACGTGGAAGAAGACAAACGCATAGGCGCCAGGACAATTCCCGCCCAATTTGGTCCCAATGTGGCGGCCAATATCATATTGGTTACCGCAATTTTGACCCTGCTTGTCAGTACGCTCTTCCCGATATTCTCACCGGTTTCCCTGGGCATTCCGTACGCACTCGCAAGCCTTGCGACCGGCTATTTCCTGTTGCTGAGCCCGGCCATTCATCTTTGGAAAAGCAAGGATGGTCAAAATGCCGCGGGACTGTTCGACAAGGCCAGTTACTACCCACTGGCGATGCTGTCTATTATCGCGATATGGATAATGGCTATTGCCTGATAGCGTCCGTGTGTTTTAGCTTCACCCAGGCAGGCATACTTTATCCGGGCTCAGCAGGTCAGCCATTTCCGTGGCAACTCATAGATTGAAGTAAACCTCACTGCTCCTGTAGTGCTGCATGGGTGCGGCACAGGGTACGCTGATATCAAGCGCCGCGGAGGGGGGAAAGGAGAGAAATTTGTACCGGGAATAAAAAAACCCACCGACAGGAAACCTGGCGGTGGGTTTTTACGATGCAGATTACTTGATTGGCTGTGCGCCACCAACATGGATATCAACACGACGGTTCAGTGCCCGACCCTCATCGGTGCTGTTGTCGGCGACCGGATTAAGCTCACCTTCACCGGTGACATCGATAATGTCGCCATTAACGCCTTCGCTTACCATATACTCCTTCACGGCATGGGCGCGACGCTCGGACAAGCCCTGGTTGTATTCCTCAGAACCGAGACTATCCGTATGGCCGATAACATTGATATCGACGACCTTGACGCCTTTGCTCTTGATGTACTCATCCAGGGTATGCAGCTCCCCCTTGCCCTGTTCATGGAGAACGGATTTGTCAAACTCAAACAAGGCCGTTGCCGACACTGAGTGCTTTTCATACTCGATGGGCGCCAACAATAGTTCCGTCACATAGGCGGCCATGGCGGCGGGGGTCGCGATATCAGCGGCATTCACAGAATCGCCGCAATTGCCGATGCCGCTTATAGCTCCTGTCACTGAAGCGGCTTTTTTGGCATCGCCTACCTGGACAGTGTGCAGGCACAAATTATCCCCGTGCTGCGCCTTCAGTTTGCTGACGGCACTCATCACAGCCGCGGAATTGATGTCCCAGAAGTCGCTGACAATGATTACCGCGACAGCACCGGATTCCCCACTCAGGGCGCCGGTAGCATCCCTAACGCCCTTGTCCATCGGCGTGGTGCCACCGGCCTTCTCAAGTGAGCCCAGGGCCGATGCAAAGTCAGCGCTCTGGTAGGAAGTGACGCCGTAGACCACATTGGCTTTGCCCCTGCCAAAAGACCAACCCGAACTCTTGCCAAACGTCACCAGGCCCGCGGAATAATTCAGCGGGGGAACGGTCTGGTTGAAATTGGCGACAAGACCTTTAGCTACATCACTCTTTGTCGTGTCCTGCAAGTTGTCCTTCATTGACGAGGAAACGTCCAGAATCACCACGAATGAATCAACTTTGGGGGCATAGGGCGTTACGTCTATGGCTACCGGTTGAAATGGCGCTGGTGCGGCGGGAGGATTACCCGCACAACCGACCAGCAGGCCGAATGAAAGAAGCGCTAAAAGGGTTGAAAAAGATTGTTTAAACATTCTGTTCTCCTACTATCCATATAGAGTGTGTCTTTTTTATCGCGGCAATGCGGGGAGGACTGGTATCTACTCGGAAATGGCCAAACCATCGCAAACAACGCCCATAAATCAAGCGGGGCCAGTAGAACATACTTCCCAGCGTGAAGCAATGCGGTGAGGGCAGTCTACACCGCATAGGTTACCTGTACTTTAAGCAGGCAGACAGACTCCTAGCGCCAGTGACTGAAGTCTGGCGTTCTCTTCTCCAGAAAAGCGTTAGCGCCCTCCTGTTGCTCTCCGGTCTGAAAGTAATTCGGGGCGTGCTCAGTAATCACTTTTTTCATGGTTTGATCCATCATGTAGTCAACATTGTCGTAGAATGTTTGCTTGACAAGGCGCAGGCATGTTGGACTGAGGGCAAGCATGTCGTTTGCCCAGCGACTGACTTCTGCATCGAGTTCCGCGTAGGGTACGACGGCATTAACCAAACCCCAGTCGAGCATTTCAGCTGCAGTATATTTTCGCAGCCCCATCCACATTTCACGGG
The DNA here is from genome assembly GCA_003646415.1 of Gammaproteobacteria bacterium. Lineage (GTDB taxonomy): Bacteria > Pseudomonadota > Gammaproteobacteria > Pseudomonadales > Halieaceae > JBALVO01. Next base: position 7,484 of record QNFS01000076.1, on the reverse strand, counting down.
CGCGTTTATGCCCGACAACATTGGCCAGATAACCGACGATAAAACCACAGGCCGGAGAGCCTACTCGCGGACCGTTTTGGCCGAATATGGCGTGGTCGGCGGCGATGGTTAAATCGCAGTAATAAGCAATGTGGTTACCACCACCAATACTGTAACCATTCACCCGAGCGATGACAGGCTTTGGGCACTTCATGATCATTGTATTAATCGGAAAATCGATGCCTTCCAGGCCACCATCAGCTTCCCATTTGACATCGCCACCCACGCAAAAAGCGCGTTCACCAACACCAGTCAGGACCAGTACACCTACATCTATATCATCCGTCGCTGTTTGTAGGGCATCGATCATTTCCTCGATGGTATCTCCCGTAAAGGCATTCAGAGAGTTTGGACGATTAATGGTGATTGTGGCCACACTATCTTTAACATCATATAAAATATCTTTGTAATCAGACATAGAAACTCCTCAAATTAAACTGTTTTCATGGTCGAGCTGACCTTCCGCTCATTGTTTTCAAACCCGTGAGTAACCAGGACGAAACTGCTTGATCAGTATTAGGGAAACTCTGATTAATGTCATTTCCACGGAGGCAGAAACCTATAAGTCATTGAAAGCTATGAACTCCCGCCTACGCGGGAGTGACAAATAGTGAATTAATCGGATGTTCCTTAGTACGTTTTAGGTTGATTTACTCGCCGCACATAATAGCAGAACAGCAATTTGCGTAAATGCTTTTTACCCTTCTTATATGAAGAAAGGGTCCTCCCTGGTGTGCGCCGTCCGTAAGAATCCATTATCATGGCCATCCAAAGCGTTGAAAGATGGAACGAGCTAATCTTGGAACAGGACACGCAGGAACCTCTCCCCGAAGGCGGCCTGTTAGCGGCTGTTGATCTGGGCAGTAACTCCTTCCACCTTATCATCGCCAAAATAGAACACGGTGAAATGCGCCCGGTGGAAGTGCTGGCGGAAAAGGTCCAACTGGGTGCGGGGCTGAAAAACAGTCAGTTGTCAGATGAGGCGATCGAACGCGGCCTGGATAGCCTTTCGCGCTTTGCCCAGTTGCTGGAGAGCGTCGAGCCCGAAAGAGTACGGGTCGTCGGCACCAATGCCCTGCGTATGGCCAAGAACCGTCACGCCTTCACCAAACCGGCCGGGCGTATCCTGGGCACGAAAGTTGATGTCATCTATGGTCGCGAGGAAGCGCGCCTGGTCTACCTGGGAGTGGCCCATTCACTGGCGGACGATGCCCAGTCGCGCCTGGTGATAGACATCGGTGGCGGCAGTACCGAATTCATTATCGGTGAGCGCTTCGAACCCCAACGACTGGAGAGCCTGCAAATGGGCTGTGTCTCCTATGGCAAGGCCTGTTTTCCAGACGGTAAGATAAGCAAGGACAACTACCGCAACGCCTACGACAGGGCCCGGGTTCAGGCCTTCCATATCCGCCACAAATACAACGCGAACCACTGGGAGGAATGCGTCGGCTCGTCGGGCACCTTGCAGGCCATAGAGACCATCCTCACCCAGAACGGCTGGGGCGAAGGCGGCATCGATCGCAAAGGGCTGGCCAAACTTGAAAAGAAGCTGCTCAAATTCAAGACCATGGACAATATCGAGCTGGAAGGCCTGGCCGCTCCGCGGCGCGGCGTTATCCTGCCCGGCGTGGCCATTATCGGCGCCCTGTTCGATGTGCTCGGCATAGAGCATATGCGCACCTCCAAGGGCGCCCTGCGCGAAGGGGTGATCTACGACCTGATGGGACGCCTCAGCCACGAGGATGTGCGCGAGCGCACCGTGAACGCCCTGATGCAGCGTTACGCGGTAGACACTGATAAGGCGGAAATCGTAGAGCGCAGAGCCCTCACCTTTTTTACCGCTACCCGCACAAGCTGGCAGCTGGAGCCCACCGATTGGGAACTGCTACGCTGGGTGGCGCGCACTCACGAAATCGGCATGGCTATTTCGCACAAGCATTTTAATCGCCATTCAGCATACTTGCTGCGCAACGCCGACTTGCCGGGTTTTTCCCAGGAAGAACAGGAGCAACTGGCGGTACTGGCTCTGGGGCAACGCGGTAAACTTGGTGCTGACCCGCTGGCGGACATCGCAGACTCCGATCATGTGAGAATGCAGTACCTGCTGAGCATCATGCGCCTGGCCACCTGCTTCAAGTACGTGTCAAAGCTGGCACTACTGCCCGACTTTTCCATTCGAGCAAGAGATCACTCCCTGGCCCTGGATTTCCCCGAGGGCTGGCTGGAGGAGCACCCCCTCACCGCCAGGGAGTTGAAACAGGAGCAGAGTGTGCTGCAAAAGATAGGCGTGGAGCTGATTATCAGTTAGTGTTGCCGGATATCAAGAAGATAGTCCAACAGGATGGCATTAACCTCATCCGATGCCTCCAACTGCACCCTATGCCCGGCCCCGGGAATCATGCGCACCTGCCGCAGGTCCGGAAAGATCGCCCGCATCTGGCCGATGGGCTCCTCCCCGTAAAAGCCCTCCAGATCCACATCGTGTTCACAGGTCGTAACCGCGCTCGTCGTGGAGCACCAGATCCAGGCCCTGAGTTTCCTCATCGCCGTCTACACGTAAGCCCACCACCATATCCACAAACTTGAGAATGATGAAGGTAGCGACCAGGGTGTAGATAAAGGTAGCCAGCACACCGGTGGCCTGCACCATCAGCTGGCCACCGATGCTGTCGATACCATCGGAGAAGCCGTTGCCGCTGAAAATACCGAGCTGGGTGGAACAGAAAATGCCCGCCAGCAAGGTGCCCAGTATGCCGCCCACACCGTGTACGGGAAATACATCCAGGCTGTCATCGATTTTCAGGGCATTCTTGAGATAGTTGGTGGCGAAGTAGCAGATCACACCCGCACTCAGGCCAATAAGCACCGCCGCCGCGGGACCCACCGAGCCGGAGGCCGGGGTAATGGTGCCCAGGCCGGCCACCATGCCGGTGACGATACCCAGTACCGACGGCTTGCCGTGGCGCACCCACTCCATGGTCATCCACGCCAGGGCACCGCAGGATGCCGACAGGTGCGTGACCAGCATAGCCATGGCTGCGCTATTGTCAGCGGCCACCGCGGAACCCGCGTTGAAACCGAACCAGCCTACCCACAGCATGCCGGCACCGGTGATAGTCATGGTCAGGTTATGGGGCGGCATGGCCACAGTGCCAAAGCCCTTGCGCGGACCCATCACCAGGGCGGCGACCAGCGCGGCCACAGCTGCGGTGATGTGTACCACGGTACCGCCCGCAAAATCCTGTAAGCCCATATTGCCCAGCCAGCCACCTCCCCAGACCCAATGGCAAACCGGGGAGTAGACCACGATCAACCAGATGGTACTGAACAACAACATCGCGGAAAAGCGCATGCGTTCGGCGAAAGCGCCCAAAATCAAGGCCGGGGTAATAATGGCGAACGTCATCTGGAAAATGGCGAACAGAGTGGCCGGTATACCGCCATTCATGGTCTCCATGGTCATGCTGGCGAATAGCACATTACCGAAATCCCCTATCCACATACCCTGCTCTACCCCGTCGCTGCCGAAGGCGATGGTGTAACCCACCACAAACCACACCAGGGACATCAGGCAGGTCAAGGCAAAGCACTGCATCAGTATCGACAGCACGTTCTTGACCCGCACCAGGCCGGCATAGAACAGCGACAGACCGGGGATGGTCATGAACAGGACCAGGGCGGTGGAAGTGAGCATCCAGGCGGTATCGGCCGGATTGAGTTCGTCGGCACTGGCGCCCGTCGAGGCCAGCATGACCACAGCCAGTACTGCGATGCGTTGTAGCATTTTTACGTTTTTCTCCATACTCATAGAGCGTCTTCACCGGTCTCGCCAGTGCGAATGCGAATGCTCTGCTCCAACGGGACCACGAAGATCTTGCCATCGCCGATTTTGCCGGTACTGGCGGCGCCACTGATAGCGTCTATGGCGGCCTCCACCTGGTCATCGCTAATCGCTATCTGCAGCTTGACCTTGGGCTGGAATTCCACCAGGTATTCCGCGCCCCGGTACAATTCAGTATGGCCCTTCTGCCGGCCATAGCCCTTGACCTCTTCCACCGTCATACCAGCTATGCCGATCTCGTTTAACGCATCACGAACGTCATCAAGCTTGAAAGGCTTGATGATGGCAGTCATCATTTTCATGGTTTTTCCTCACTGTTTCTTGGCCTGATTATTGTATTTATACCGATCTTCGGGGATTACAGGACTCTGCTTCCTGCCAGCAAATGAACGGAAAGACGAATCCTGCCACACTGGGTGGCAAAGGTTAAGGGATGTCGCTCACTTTGTTAGCCCGGGGGCGGAGATATTCATCTATCCAACACCAATAAAGGGTCAGCGAACTCAACCGCGGGGAAACAATTCGAACAAAGCGCAACATATCGTGCATCCGCCCCTCAATGTGGTACCAATACGCCGTTTTGGGTACTGAAAAGGGGCGGCAGCCGGCTGAAAAAGCCTCAGGCGAGAATTAAAGATTGACCCAGCTATTTAGGGCTCTCAGGCGAAACTGCGTACCCCGGTAGCTCAGCACGACAGAGTCCGGCAGAATTTCATCCACTTTCACACCAGCGGCCGGACTGCCACCCACCTTGAGCGACTTACCGTTGCATACCACCGACGACTGGGGTTTGTTGTCTGAATAGTCGTGACGTTCATAAAAAATAGTTGGGATACTGTCCTTGGTTTGCTGCGACAGATCGGCAATAAATGGCGCGGCATGCTCTTCCAGGCGCGCGTTCTCCAGTTTGTCGCGCGCCTTCAGCACCATCCGCTCGATATCGATAGGCTGTTCTTCCCTTGCGGCCTCCACGACATCCGCTACGGCGGGCCGTTCTGCTATTGCCGGCGCTATCAGGGGCCGGGCAGTCGACTCCGGTTCGGGCCGGGCCGCTGGTTTTATCGCAGCGGACGCTGTAACAGGCACCGGTGCGGGGTGCTGTCGGTAGAGGTCCGCCACGGCGGAGTCATCTTCCGGCACCTGCGTTTTGGCAACCGTCTCGTCCTCGATGAGGGTGAGTTTTTTAACAGGCCGCGCCCGCACCGGGGAGCTCTCGCGCGTTTCAATCACTTCCGGCACAGGTGCACGAACACTGGCCGCAGCCTGGGGCGCACGTGTCTCTGGCGGCTGAGTCGGTATCGGAGCCGGCGTAATCGTCGTCTCCACCACCGACGGCAACGATGGCCGCGGCTGCATTCTATCGAGCACCAACCAGCCTATAACCAGCAGTGACGCCAGCAGGGCCAGCCATGGCACATACTGCCGCCCAGGGCTACTACCAGCATTATTTTCAACATAGTGCTGCGTTGCCAGGCCGGGCACCTGATCAGTGTCCGTTCTGGAGCGGTTCAGCGCATCCAGTATCAGGGACATCCCAGCCCCCCTGCCCTGCCTGCACAATAACGATGATGCTTCACCGCTGAACCATTTCATTGACACTATCTTGCAATTGGCTCCGGGCCGCGGCCGCGGTGGTGTCAATGCCCAGTTGTTCATTCAACCTGAGCAGTGTTTGTACGCCCACGACCCCATCGTCATCCAGTTTATGTTCGCGCTGAAACAGGCGCACCCTCTGCTGCAGGGCGGCATTAAACCGCTGGCCGGCCAGGGCGCGTTGCTGTCCATCCAAACGGGCAAACAACGCTGCCACTTGCGCGACCACCACACTATCATCACCCAGGGCCAGGGGTCGCTCGAAGCCCTGTGGCGGGTGCCACAAAAAGCGGTAATGGCCAGTCCATGCCGGGGCCAACCCGGCCAGGCTTATTTGTGCGACACCCTGATCCGTCAACGCCCACGCACTGCGACCGTTGAGACCCAGCAGTAATACGGCTGCGGAAAAACGCTCCTCGGTGATCATATCCAGTAGTAGTGGTCTATCAAACCCGGCCAGTTCATCCCATGTACGGGCCTGGCCCTCTACGCAGGCCACGCCCCCCCATACCTCTTCTGAGCAGGGGTTTTCAGGTACTGCCTGCCCGGAATACAAAGCCCATAGTTGCGCCATGGACTCTGCGGGAGGCAACAACCAGCGCGAAACAACCTCCGGCTCCACCGCCAGCGCAACGGCTGCCTCTGCCTTCGGTTCCAGTACCGGCTCTGACTCCGGAATCCGCTCAGGCGGCCGAGATGACACTATTGTCTGCGGCTCCTTAACCGGCAATCTGGTCACCTCCGAAGGCGCTGCGCCGGGTGACAGGACAGTACTCGCGACGACCGTCTGCTGATTGCCGTTCTCATTCAGCATCCACCAGCCTCCCACCCCCAGTGTCGCCAGCAATACCGCAGCCACCGCTACCGGCCAGTGCCAGGCACTGCCGGTCGGTGCTGATTCGCCCATCACCTCACGCGCCGCCTGATTCAGCATGGACTGGTCCGCCCTGGTCTTGTTGCAACCGAAGGCGCCCAGCAACATGCGATCACACAGGACATTAATCAACCGTGGAATACCCCGGGTGCGTTTATAAATACCGCGAATGACAGACGCGGGAAACACATCACGCCCGGACGTCATGCCCGCCACCTCCAGGCGATGACGAATATAGGCGCCAGTCTCATCCAGATTCAATGGCTCCAGGTTGTAGCGGGCGGTGATGCGCTGGTTGAGCTGGCGCAACTGGGGCTGGCTCAACATCTGGGCCAATTCCGGTTGTCCAATGAGGATGATTTGCAGCAGTTTCTCGCTGTGGGTTTCCAGATTGGTAAGCAGCCTGATTTGCTCCAGTACGTCAAAGTCCAGGTGCTGGGCCTCATCTATCAACAATACTGTTTTGCGCCCCCTGTCGTAGTTATCCAGCAGGAAGGCGTGCAGGCTGTCAGTAAGCGTTTTCAACGTATGTTTATCGACGTCATAGACAATACCCAGTTCATCGCAGGCGCTGGCCAGCAACTCCATGGCGTTCAGGGCCGGATTGAGGATGATGGCGATATCGGTATTGTCCGGCAACTGTTCCAACAGGCAGCGGTTGATAGTAGTTTTACCCGTACCCACCTCACCAGTCAGCAGGATAAAGCCGCCACCGGCACCCACCCCGTAAAGCAGGTGCGCGAGGGCGTCCCGGTGACGGGCGCTCATAAATAGATAGCGGGGATTCACCGCTATGGAAAAGGGGGCTTCAGTCAGCCCGAAATATTGGTAGTACATTCAGCTGCGAGCCATTGGCCAGTGCGTAAATATCTATCACGCATTATGCCCAACGACCGGGCGCAAAGCTATGCCGGATGGCACATGTGCGCAGTCATGTTCTTAATTTTTCCGCCGCCCCTTACAATGTCTCTTTTTTGCGAGTCCGATATGTTTCGGGGAACGGATGGATACCAGGGTTGCGCTCGCCGCCCTGCGGCGGCGGCGCGACGCTGACCTGTCCGAGCGACGACTAGTCGAGGACTTTCGGCATGATGTCGTTTTTTAACCGCCGCAGGTCGTCGATGGTTTTCGACGTCG
>QNFS01000075.1 GCA_003646415.1 Gammaproteobacteria bacterium | reverse complement strand
TACGCCATTGGCCTTGCCGTCGATGTCGTCGAAAAAGTAAGCGTTGTAGTCTTCTGGAAAGAAAATGCTGTCCTGTAAATCGTATTCTGAGCACTGCAGGTCCTGAATGCAGATAAAATCTGCATCCTGTTCCTTCAGCCAGACATAAAATCCTTTTTCTGCAGCGTTTTTAATGCCGTCAGCGCTGAAACTGATGATCCTCATTTGTAGCTCCTTGCTATGAGAGCGTGTATGCTACGCTGGCTCGCGCCGGCAGAATACCCTGCATGTATTGTGGGACGCTCCTCGATTAAAAAGCGCCCGGATAAAATTACTATTTTGAAACACTGCAACTCTCGCCACCACTGATTATTGTGCCGCCGAGGCAAGTTTTGTCAGTGGCGAGTGGTCTATAGCAGAGCAGTGTATTCTATATTGGAATCTGGAGAATACAAAGTCGTTTAAGGATCATTAGTTTCATGCAAGCCTACCAGACCCAATTTATCGAACTTGCCCGCCAATGTGACGTGTTGAAATTCGGGGAGTTTACCCTCAAATCGGGCCGTATCAGCCCCTATTTCTTTAATGCAGGGTCGTTTTCCAGCGGCCGGGCGCTGGCCACCCTGGGCCGCTGTTACGCCCGGGCAATAGTGGAATCCGGGGTGCAATTCGATGTGCTGCTGGGCCCCGCTTATAAGGGCATACCGCTGGCGGCGGCCACCGTGATTGCGCTGGCGGACCACCATGGGCTTGATGTGCCCTTTGCCTACAATCGTAAGGAGGCCAAGGCCCATGGTGAGGGCGGAATGTTGGTGGGGGCCCCGCTTCAGGGGCGAGTCTTGGTCATCGATGATGTGATTACTGCCGGTACGGCGGTGCGTGAGGTTATTGCCATGATCGCCGAGGCCGGTGCAGAACTGGCGGGTGTGGCCATCGGTCTTGATCGCCAGGAGCGGGGTGCGGGGGAGTTGTCCGCCATTCAGGAGGTGGAGCGGGCCTACCAGGTGCCGGTGCTCAGTATTGTTAATATGAGCCATCTTATTGATTACCTTGAAAATTCTGACAGTGATCTGGCAGATGCGCTGGCCGGGATGAAAGAATACCGGGAGTGCTACGGGGTCTAGTGTACCTCGTCACTCATAATGTTACATTATGAGTGACGAGGTACACTAGTGCTCCAACTACTTGTACCAAATCACTTCAAGTCCTATATTGGGTGCATGGTGACCCGAGCTTCTGCGTTTTTCTTCCCAATCATTTCAGTCATGCTGCTGGGCCTTGTCCCCGTCGCCCACTCCCGTGATCTATACCGTTATTACAACGCACAGGGCAATATGGTGGTGGATTACCGGGTGCCGAAGGAACATATCGCCGGGGGTTATGAGGTTCTCAATGATAAGGGCGTTGTTATCAGGGTAGTACAGCGGGAGCTTACCGCGGGCGAGAGAGAGCTTGTTGATGCCCAGCAAAAACTGGACGAATCGGCCAGGGCTGAGGAGGAGCGCCTGCGTAAATGGGATGAGTCCCTGTTACTGCGTTACAGCACCATCGCCGATATCGAGGCTGCCCGGGAGCGCTCTCTGCGCGATTTACGTATCAGGGTCAGTATCCTCAAGAGCAATCAGCGTTCTCTCAAGCAACAAGTGGAAGACCACCAGAAACAGGCTGCAGATCAGGAGCGCAGTGGCCGGCAGGTTACTGTTACCCAGCTCCGTGCTATCGAAGGCCTGCAGGGTGAACTAGGCGTCACTGATCGGGCTATTGTCGATCGCGGGCGGGAAATCGAGGAAGTGGCCGCCGCTTATCAGCAGGACATTGACCGCTTTGAGATGTTACTGGAAGTGGTGGAGCTGCGGCGCACACTTCTGACCCAGGACCGCGAGTCTGCGAAAAAATAGCAGCTACTCCCCGTGCTTAACTTACGAAGGTGCCGGCCTGCCCGGGTATGGGCTGGCTAACTGCATTGCGGAAAAAATTGCTCATTAACAGATCCCACTGTTGAGCCCAATCCGCAGTCGGCGGGCGCTGGAATCCGCTGCGCACATATTGGGAAATGCGTCCCTCCGCCGCAGCCATTAACAGGTTGGCCGCCGCTGGGAGGGCGAGTACCGGCCTGAGTCCTTCGCGCATTTCTGCTTCTCTGATGACCTGCCTCAGCTGGGTTTCGAAGCGGTCGAATAATTGGGCGACACGCTGGTGCAGGCGCTCTGATTCCCCGGCCAGGGCATCGCCGGTCAGTATGCGGGTAATTCCGGGATTGCGTTCGGCGAAGGCCAGCAGCAGCATCAACATTTTTTCACAGCGTTGAGCGGCAGTTTGCTCCTCGTTCAGGATGATATTGATACGGGTGAACAGAGTGTCTTCGATGAACTCGATGAGGCCTTCGAACATTTTCGCCTTGCTGGGAAAGTGACGATACAGGGCCGCTTCGGATACACCTACCTGTTTGGCAAGGCCGGCTGTGGTGATACGGCTGCCGGGCCCGGCCTCCAGCATTTGAGCCAGGGCTTCCAGGATCTGCTGGCGCCGTTGGGATTTTCTGGGAGGCATGGCGGTCCACATCGAGTCGCGTTTCCGCCAATGCTAGCGATTACCTGCCGTGCCTGCAATAAGTCTATCTGCTCCGAGGCCTTTTTTTCTGGTTTTTTTGTGAGCTAAATCCTTTTGTTGGTGATAAGAGTGCCCATACCCTCATCTGTAAATGTTTCCAGCAGCACCGCATGGGGCACCCTGCCATCGATTATGTGCGCACTGGCCACCCCGGATTTTACCGCATCGAGGGCACAACTGATTTTCGGCAGCATGCCTCCGCTGATGGTTCCGTCCGCTATCAGCTCATCAACCTGGGCGGTGCTCAGGCCGGTGAGAATCTCCCCATCCTTGTCCAGCAGTCCGGCGACATTGGTCAGCAACATCAACTTTTCCGCCTGCATGACCTGGGCCAGTTTGCCCGCCACCAGGTCGGCGTTGATGTTGTAAGTGCTGCCATCTTTACCTACTCCAATGGGGGCGATAACGGGAATGAAATGGCTACCCAGAATGACGTCGAGCACCTCGGTATCGATCTGCTCGACTTCGCCGACGTGTCCGATATCGACAATTTCAGAGGCGTCGAGCTCGGGGCTGTAGCGACTCACCTGGAGCTTGTGCGCCTGAATCAGCTGACCGTCCTTTCCCGTCACCCCTATCGCCTTGCCGCCATTGCGATTGATGGAGGCCACAATTTCCTTGTTGACACTACCGCCCAGCACCATCTCAACCACATCCATGGTCTGGGCGTCGGTTACCCGCATGCCGTTAACAAACTCAGTGTGAATGTTGAGCTTTTCCAATAGAGCGCCAATCTGTGGTCCGCCGCCATGTACCACCACAGGGTTCATTCCCACCAGCTTCATCAACACCACATCCCTGGCGAAGCTCTCGTGCAGGAGTGGGTTGACCATGGCATTGCCGCCAAACTTCACCACAATGGTCTTGCCGGTGAAGCGCTGGATATAGGGTAGAGCCTCCGTCAGAACCTGGGCGATATTAAGGGCTGCTTTGCGATCGAGAGACATGGTTTTAACCTGTTGTGTAGATGATGCTAAAAATTCAGTTCGAGATCGGGCTCAACCAGCGCGATCTGGGCGCGGAACTCAGCCATGATGACCTCGAGACTTTCCTCGGTGTCGGCCTCGAAGCGGGCGGTTAGCGCCGCTCCGGTATTGGACGCCCTGACCAGGCCCCAGCCGTCGGTGAAGTCCACTCTTATGCCATCCATGGTGTTTATCTTGCCGGGGGAAAAGTCGGCGTTGTTGACAATTCTTTCGATCAGGGAGAACTTATCCTGTTCCGCTACCGGAATAATGATTTCCGGTGTGTTGATGCTGGCTGGTAATTCGGCAATGGCGTCATCCAGACTGTCGCCGTGGGTGCTGAGGATCTCGGCCAGGCGGGCCGCGGCATACATGCCATCGTCAAAACCGTACCAGCGTTCGCCGAAGAACATGTGGCCCGAGAACTCGCCACCGAGTAGTGCGCCGGTTTCGGCCATTTTTTCTTTCATAAAGGCATGGCCTGTTTTCCATAACACAGGCCGGCCTCCATGGCGGGTAATCAGCTTGGTCAGGTTGCGGCTGCACTTGACGTCGAACACCACATCCGCCCCGGGGTTGCGCGCTACCACATCCTGGGCGTAGATCATCAGCAGTACGTCTGAGCGCACGATACGGCCACTGGAGGTAACCACGGCCAGCCGGTCGCCGTCACCATCGAAAGCGACGCCGAAATCGGCTTCCTGCTCCTGTACCACACGAACCAGGTCCGCCAGGTTGTCCTCGTTGCTGGTATCGGGCGGGTGGTTGGGGAAGGTGCCGACCACATCGCAGTAAAGGGGCACGACTTCGCAGCCGAGCTCCTCAAACAGGTGGGGCGCGATCGTCCCGGCAGCTCCGTTTCCCGCGTCGATGACTATTTTCAGGGGGACCGCGATAGCGATATCGTGCACTACCTCTTCCATGTAGGCGGGCGCGATATCTTCGCGAATCATCCGCCCGTTACCCTTGCTGAACTCGCCACTCACTACCCGGTCGCGAATCTGCCGGATACCGCCGGTAGCGATGGTCTGCTGGTTCAGCACTATTTTCAGGCCATTGTCCTGTGCCGGATTGTGGCTTCCGGTTACCATGACACCGGATTTGCAGCTCAGGTGTCGGGTGGCAAAATAGAGCAGGGGGGTGGGCACCATGCCGATGTCGACAACATCCCTGCCGCTCTCCATCAAGGCCCTGATCAGTGCCGACTTGATGCGGGGGCTGGAGGTTCTGCCGTCACAGCCTACGATCAGGGTCTGTTCATGCATTTCCCCTGCGATCGAGCCGATGGCCCTGGCGATGCCGGTTATCAACTCGTCGGAAAGCTCGTCCTGCGCGTTGCCGCGAATGTCGTAGGCGCGGAAGATGTGCTGTGGAAACCCCTCCATTCCAGCCGATTCTGATGCTACACGATCATCAACCTCCGCCAGGTCCAACTCCAGCACCTCTTCGTCGACATCGAGAATACTTGTCGACTGGAACATTGGATTGGTCAGGTCGGAGCTCTGGAGTTCGAGCACTTCCACCTCGGCCTGGGGTATTTCCGTTGAGCTTGCATCGTGCTGGCGCAGAGTGCGCAGAGTGGCGCGCCGTAGTTGCTTGGCGATGGCGACCAGTTCGGGAATGGCCAGCTCCAGCGGGGATTTGCGATCCGCAGCTGAGATGACCTTTTTTACCTCTGAGGCCAGTGTCCGCGGGAACAGGATTAATATGATGGTCACCGCGGCGATCGCCCCCAGGATGGACAGCGCCATTACCGCGAACAGGGGCAACTGACTGGTGGTGAGTGAATCTACAAGTGCGCGGGACGGGGTGAAGGCCACACGCCAGGGGGTGTCCGGGATGTTAGCGTACCGGGTGAGCAGTGTGGCGTCGCTGCTGCCGGTAAAGGCGACAACATCCGTGCGGTCAACGCCGGTGGTGCTGGTGTATGGTTGCTCGAGGGCGAATTTTCCCACCCCGGTATCCAGTGATTTGAGCTGCTTCGATATTTGCTCGTTGTCGATGGTTACGATAATGACTGCCAACCGATCTGCGATTCGCGGGTGCTTTACCAGGGCCGCCATGGAGGTTAACCACTGATTCTCGAACTTGTAGGCCTCGGGCTCAGTTTGCTGCTCGACACTGGTGCGCCGCACCAGGTCTACTTCTATATGATTGCGCAGACCCTGGTTGCCCCCCTCAAAGTCAGCGGTGCCCATCTCTCCTATAGGGATGATTCTCAGGCTGATCACCTCGGGAAAGTAGTCAAGCATGGCCTGTTCCACCAGGCCGATATCATCTTTGGACTGACTGGCGATTGCCGACAGGGCCAAAGGTGACTGGGCGGCGCCCTGTATACGATCCTTCATGCGAGCGAACAATCGGTGCATATTGGTAGCTTGCTGGGTGGCGAAGGAAGATGCCACCCGTTCGATTTGCCGGCTTTGCACGGCCGGTTCATGCAGCGCGGTCAGGTAACTAAACCCCAGCGCGATGGGAACCAGGACAGCCAGCAGTGCCACGACAGCAAGCTTGCGCAGGGCATTCCCTCTGGCGGTGATGCCCTGGGGCTTACCAACAGGCTTGAGTTTCTTGTCCGTTTCCGGAGCAGCTTTATTATCTTTTTTTAGTTTCAGCATCCAGGTGGTCAGTTTGCAAGATGGTTGATTAATGATATTACGTAGGGCTGCTGACTTAAACCTAGGTTAAACGCACTTCCCTACTTTATTTATCGCGCCGATCAACTCCACGATCTGCCGTGCGATGGCACTTTTGCCCGAACGCGCCAGAACCTGCTCGCCGTCACGCCACAGCACGGTGGCCTCATTGTGATCGCTATTGAAGCCGATGGACAGGTCTGAAACATCATTGGCGACGATCATGTCCAAACCCTTGCCCTGCATTTTGTCTCTGGCATAGCTCAGTACATCATTGGTTTCCGCGGCGAACCCGACCGTAAAGGGGCTGTTTTCACTGGCAGCCACCGCTGCCACAATGTCGGGGTTGCGGGCCAGTTGCAAGATGACCTGCTCCGGACCTTTCTTGATTTTTTGCTGTTCTATTGTCGCAGGGCGGTAATCCGCCACGGCGGCGCAGGCGATAAAAATGTCGCATTCAGGCAACAGCGCAAGGCATTTTTCCAGCATTTCTGTGGCGCTCTGAACCGGGAGGCATTGTACATGCTTTGGTGGCGCCAGATTAACCGGGCCGCTGACCAGGGTGGTTATTGCGCCGGCATCTACCGCCGCCTGCGCCAGGGCATAGCCCATCTTGCCTGAGCTGTGGTTGGAAATATAACGCACCGGGTCCAGGGCCTCGCGGGTGGGGCCGGCAGTAATGATTACCCTTTTTCCGGCCAATAGGCCGCTTTCGAACAGGCTGGCGGCCGCATCGGCGATAACAGGCGGCTCTTCCATACGTCCCGGGCCGACGTCACCACAGGCCTGTTGCCCCACAGCCGGGCCGACAATGTGCGCTCCTCTTGCCGACAGTTGGGTAATATTGGCAATGGTGGCGGGGTCCTGCCACATCTGCTGGTTCATGGCCGGGGCCAGCATTAGTGGCGCCGTGGTGGCCAATGCGGCTGTGGTGAGCAGGTCATCGGCCCGGCCGGCGCTCAGTCGCGCGATCAGGTCGGCGGTGGCCGGCGCAACCAATAGTAGATCAGCCCACCGCGCCAGCTCGATATGGCCCATGCCCTGTTCCGCATCAGTGTCCAGCAGCTGTGTGTGTACCGGGTGCCCCGACAGGGCCTGTAGCGTGAGTGGGGTGATGAACTCCCGGGCCCCGAGGGTCATGATGACACGCACACTGGCACCCCGCCCCTGCAATTGCCTGACCAGTTCCGCAGATTTGTAAGCTGCGATGCCGCCACTGACGCCCAACAGTACATTGCGATTAAATAGATGTGCCATTTGGCCGCCCAATTTGGGAAAATAATGGAAAGATACCACCCCACCACAGTATTTGACACTGTGCTGGGGCTGCGGCTCAGGGAGGAGCGCTATGAGTATAGCTGGGTGGGCACCGGGGGAAGGCCCCCGTGACAAGTTGCTGGAGCGGGGTGCCCAGGCTCTGTCAGATGCGGAGCTGTTGGCGGTGCTGCTGCACACCGGGTATCGCGACTGCAGTTCGCTGGATATGGCGCGCAACCTGCTCATTGAGTTTGTTGGCCTCAGTGGTGTCATGCAGGCTGCACAGGCCAGCTTGCTGGCCTGTCGCGGGGTGGGGCCGGGAAAGTATGCCCAGCTGCAGGCGGCGCAGGAACTCGCCAGGCGCCAGGCGCTGCAGACGATAAGTGATAGTGATGTGCTGAGCAGCCCGAGTGAGACCAGGCGCTTCCTGCAGTATCATTTGGGGGCACATAACAGGGAGGTATTCAGCTGCCTGTTCCTGGACAGCCAGCACCGGGTGTTGCGCTGTGAGGACCTGTTTTTCGGAACGCTGGATGGAGCGGCGGTATACCCGCGGGAAGTGGCTGTGCGGGCTCTGCAGTACAGTGCCGCCGCAGTGATTTTTGCCCACAATCACCCCTCTGGGGTGGCGGAGCCCAGCAGCGCCGACCGGCGTATTACCGAGCGCCTGTGTTCCGCCCTGGCCCTGCTGGATATCCGGGTGTTGGATCACATCATCATTGGCCGCGGCAGGGAGTTTTCTTTTGCGGAAGAGGGCCTGCTGTGACGGCCTATTGACGCTATCCGCCAGCCCACCTTTCACTTGCTATGCCCCGGGTGTTCTGGTATAAAGTCGCGCTCTGCGCGGCTGGTACCCTGTTTGGGTTGAAACAGTCACACTATTTTTATAGAGATTCCCACGTCTTTTGGGAGAGTGAAGATCATGGCAAGAGTATGTCAAGTTACTGGCAAGCGTCCGCTAACCGGAAATAATGTATCACACGCAAAAAACCGCACCCGTCGCCGTTTTTTGCCTAATCTGCACAAGCACCGTTTCTGGGTTGAATCCGAGAAGCGTTTTGTGAGCTTGCGTGTCTCAAGCAAGGGCATGCGTATCATCGACAAGAAGGGTATTGAAACAGTCCTGGGTGATCTTCGAGCCCGCGGTGAAAAGGTTTAAGGGAGAGCATCGATGAGAGAAAAAGTCAGAATGAATTCTTCAGCCGGTACAGGGCACTTCTATACCACTGACAAGAACAAGCGTACCACTCCGGACAAACTGGAGATGAAAAAGTACGATCCGGTAGTGCGTAAGCACGTCATGTATAAGGAAGGCAAAATCAAGTAGTTGTTTGTCCTCGAATGATTATAAAAAAATCCCGGTCATTGCCGGGTTTTTTTTGGCATCGAGTTTTGTTAACCGAGCCACGCCTCTCGCTCGGTGCGAAAGCACCTGAGTGCTGTGGAGAATGGGGCACACGCCACCCTAATACACTCGGTAAAACGGGGCAGACCCTGTACAGGACACCACACTGTGCCTGAACTACCGGAAGTTGAAACCACACGACGGGGTGTAGAGCCCTACAGCCGCGGCGCCGTGGTGCGAGAGCTTGTCGTGCGCGAGCCCCGTTTGCGCTGGCCGGTGCCGGATGATCTGGCTGAATTACTGGGCGGCCAGACCATTGTCGCGGTTGAGCGACGCGCGAAATATCTGTTATTCAGGACGGCTGTGGGCTCGCTGATTGTGCATCTGGGCATGTCCGGGTCACTGCGGGTGGTGTCTCCCCATGAAACCCCGGGACGGCACGATCATATTGACCTGCTGTTCGAAGGCGGCCACTGTCTGCGTTATAACGATCCGCGGCGTTTCGGCTGTTTCCTGTGGCAGGAACCGGGGCAGCAGCACCCCCTGCTCAGTCATCTCGGACCCGAGCCCCTGTCCGCTGAATTTGACGGCGAGACGCTCTATCGGCATTCCAGGGGGCGTACCGGCCCGGTAAAGAACTTCATCATGGACGGAAAAGTGGTGGTTGGTGTTGGTAATATTTACGCTAACGAGGCTCTGTTCCTGTCGGGTATTCGCCCTGATCGCGGTGCCGGGCGGATTTCGCAGCGTCGCTACCAACGCCTGGCAGAAAATATAAAGCAAGTGCTCACTTCGGCTATAGATCAGGGTGGAACTACGCTAAAGGACTTTGTGGGGGGTGATGGCAAGCCGGGTTACTTCGCCCTGCAATTGCATGTTTACGGCAGGACAGGACTACCCTGCACGTCCTGTGGCAGGCAATTGCAAGAGGTGCGCCTGGGCCAGCGCAGCAGTGTCTACTGCGTGGCCTGTCAGCGCTGAACAGGCTACACTACGGGGAGGTAAGGGGAACGGGAATTAACCCGGGGGGAAATTATGAAAATAATATTACGTTCACGTCGCGCCATTATAGCCTTGACGATCGCTTGTTTGATGCTGCCACAGGCCCTTTGGGCCCAGAATGCAGTGGATGAGGATCCCAATGCACTTATCATGGTGGGAGACCTGGTTGTAGCGAGGCCCATCGGTGTGGTGATGACAGTGGGTGGGGTCGCGGTGTGGCTGGTCAGCCTGCCCTTCACCCTGTTGGCGGGGAATGCCAGTGAAGCAGCCGGGGCTCTTATGGGAGGGCCGGCAGAGGCCACGTTCATGCGTTGCCTGGGTTGTCGTAATACGGGTTATACCGGTAAAGATACTGCGCAGAATGAAAAGAACAAAGAGGTAGAAGAAGAGCACCCAGAGGTTGTGAGTGTTTTTCCCTGAGTTTACCGCGCCCTGATTGGCACGAGACGGTTTTTTAGTTTGCAAATCGCTCTTTTAGCGCCGCAGCTACCTGCTGTGGCACAAACGGGCTGATATCGCCGTCCATTGCTGCGATCTCCCTGACCAGGGAGGAGGAAATATAAGACAGGTGCTCCGATGGCGTGAGAAATACGCTCTCGAACTCCGGGTACATTGCCCGATTCATATTTGCCAGTTGAAACTCGTACTCGAAATCCGCCACTGCCCGCAGGCCGCGCAACACGCAGCGGGCATTCTGGCTCTTGGCGAAATCTATTAACAGGTTATTGAAGCCCATCACCTCCACGTTGTCCAGATGTCCCAGGGCTGATTCGCACAACGCTATCCGCTCATCCAGATTGAACAGCGGGGTCTTCTTTTCACTGTAGGCAATGGCCACTACCACCCGGTCAAACAGGCGCGCGGCACGCTCGGTCAGGTCCACGTGGCCATTGGTGATGGGGTCGAAGGTGCCCGGATAGATGACGGTGTGAGTTCTCATGATGTCGGTCTGAAGTGGAGAGAGGTGGTGCGAATAGTAAACAATTTACTCCGGTGCGACAACGCGGCAGGCTCAGTGTTGCCCGGTGGCCGCAGCCGATGGACTTGTGCTCAATCGACAATAAACAGCCGATAAGCCACACTGCCGGCGGTCTTGTCCCGGTGCAGGGACCACCCGGGTGGGGTCATGGGAGGCGGCTCTGAGGCCGCCCATTCCACATAGACCAGCGCACCGCCGACCAGCAATTTCTTTTCGGCCAGTAGGGCGCAGGCAGGATTGACCAGTTTCTTGCCGAAGGGCGGGTCGATAAATACCAGGTCATAGGGCTCGTTGTGCGTTTGCAGGAATTGCGCCGCTGACGAGCGGTGGCACTGGCCGGCGGTGGTGCCCAGCGTTGCCAGGTGATAGCCGATCTGCACCAGTGCCGCCTCCGAGGTGTCAACGAAGTCGCAATGGGAGGCACCCCGGGACAACGCCTCCAGGCCGAGGGCGCCGCTGCCGGCAAAAAGGTCTGCGCACCTGGCGCCGTGGATATAGGGGGCCAGCCAATTGAACAGGGTCTCGCGCACCCGATCGCTGGTGGGCCGCAATCCTTCCGCTGGCGTGAAGGTGAGTTTGCGACCGCGCCACTGTCCGCCGATAATACGCAGCCGGCTCTGTGTTCCTGCGCCTTTGCCTGATCTTGTCATTTCTTCACTTCGTGCAACGGTGGTACGATAGGCGCCATCGCGGACGCTCGTCTGTGTATGTTTAGTTATTTTACCCCGTCACTGACCCGACAAATATGAAATTTTTCAAACGCAAAAAAAAGACGGATGCCCAACCAGCATCATCTGAAACGATACCCGCTACTGAAGAGTCGGGGCAGGTAGCTGCAGAGCAGCAGGCCGCGTCAGCTGGCGAACCCGAGGCACAGACGCCGGATGGCGTGTCGCCCGCTGTGGTAGCTGGTGAGGTGGTGCAATCGCGCCTGCCGATCCCCGGCCCCCCCCCTCAGAAGGAGGCCTCCATACCTGCAGTGCCGGAACAGGTGCCAGAGCAGGTACCAGAGCAGGTGACTGCGCCGCCTGAAGAGCCCCCGGTGGCACCTCCCAGGGAGACAGCAGAGGCAGCCGCAGCCGTTCCCACTGCCGATAGCAGTGCGGATACCGCCAGT
>QNFS01000074.1 GCA_003646415.1 Gammaproteobacteria bacterium | reverse complement strand
GCAAAGACCTGTTTGTTCACCATTCTGAAATCCAAATGGGCGGCGGTTATGCCACTCTGAATGACGGCCAGGCTGTTGAGTTTGAAGTGGGCCAAGGCCAAAAAGGTCCCTGCGCGAACAAGGTCGTTCCGCTCTAAGTAAAGATGTAACATCGGCAGTGGTTACCAATGTGGAACCACTGCTGTAGAGCGCTTTGACCGCAAGAATAGTCTCGCCCAATGACTGCCCAATCAATGGGGTCCATCTCTTTATGCCCGGTAATGGAATGACTAATCACACAGGTGTCGATGGTATGTATACTTTGCGTCGGAGCGGCTGATGGATCCGCTCACCCAGGGTGTACTGGGCGCTTCGTTACCCCAGGCCAGCAGTGCTGGTCGCTATGCGGCCAGCGCCGGGCTGCTTGGCTTTCTGGCGGGCATGGCGGCCGATCTGGATGTGTTGATTCGCTCCGCGACCGATCCGCTGCTGTTTCTGGAGTATCACCGCCAGTTCACCCACTCCCTGGTGTTTATTCCTTTCGGCGGCCTGATCTGTGCCCTGATCCTGCATTATGTCATCGGTCGAAGGCGCGGCCTGTCATTTCGCCAGAGCTGGCTGTTCTGTACGCTGGGCTACGCCACCCACGCGCTTCTGGACGCCTGCACGACCTATGGCACGATGTTGTTTTGGCCGTTTAGTGAACAGCGTATAGCCTGGAATACAATTTCCATTATCGACCCTCTGTTCACGATTCCTGTTCTGGTGGCGGTTATTTTGGCGGGCAGGCGACGCAGGCCCCTGTATGCGCGCCTGGCCCTGTTGTGGGCCGTGGGCTATATGGCCCTGGGTTTGTCCCAGCGCAATGAGGCCATGGCAATGGGCTACGCACTGGCGGCACAGCGCGGCCACACGCCTGTGCGGCTGGAGGCCAAGCCCAGTTTCGCCAATATCCTGGTGTGGAAAATCGTGTATGAAACGGATGACAGGTTTTACGTGGACGCGGTGCGCGCCCGCCTTGGTCCACAGGTATTTGCCGGCGACTCAGTGCAGAAGCTGGTTATCGACCGGGACATGCCCTGGCTGGACCGGGATTCACAGCAGGCCAGGGATATAGAACGTTTTCGCTGGTTCAGTGACGGCTATATTGCCCGGGACCCCCTGTACGCCAACCGGGTCATCGATATTCGATACTCCATTATTCCCAATGAAGTGGCGCCGCTGTGGAGTATTGAACTGCGCCCGGAGGCAACGCTCGAAGAGCACGCGGCCTACCGGGTGCACCGCGATACCGGGGAGGGCCGGGCGGCGCTGATGTGGGGTATGGTCACCGGAGGTTGAGTGCTTGCGGGATTCCTCTTATCGCTTGAGTGCTGCCCGTGCGGCAGGCAGGGCCACACCGGTGTTGATAGCGGCATTCTGTCCGTCCAGCACCGCTTCCAGCGCATTCAGGCAGTACACGACGTTGCGTTCGTTGCTGGCGAAGCCCATTAGTCCAATGCGCCAGGTTTTGCCGGCCAGGGCGCCCAGTCCCGCACCGATTTCCAGGCTGAATTCTTGCAGTAGCGTGGTGCGCAATGCCGCGTCATCGACGCCTTCGGGAATGAGTACGGAGTTGAGTTGCGGCAAGCGGAATTCGGGGGCTACAGCCATGGCCAGGCCCATCGCTTCCAGCCCGGCCACCAAGCCCTCATGATTGCGACGATGACGCTGGTGAGTGGCTTCCAGGCCTTCCTCCTGCAGCATGATCAGGGATTCGTGCAGGGCATATAGATCATTAACCGGTGCCGTGTGGTGATAGGCGCGTTTGCTGCTGCCGCCCCAGTAGCCCATGATCAATTGCATATCCAGAAACCAGCTCTGTACCTTGTGTACACGATTATTGATGCGATCCACCGCCCTGGCGCTAAAGGTTACCGGTGAGATGCCCGGTACGCAGGACAGGCATTTCTGGGTGCCGGAGTAAACTGCATCAGCGCCCCAGTCGTCCGCCAACACTTCAATGCCACCCAGTGAAGTCACAGTGTCGACAATAGACAAAGCGCCTCGCCCTCTGGCCAGTGCGCACAGGGCGGCGGCATCGCTGCATACACCAGTAGATGTCTCAGCGTGCACGAAAGCCAGAATACTGGCATCCGGGTGTTGGTCAAAGGCGGTCACGACCTTGCCTATGCTTACAGGCTCGCCCCAGGTGTCTTCAACCATGATCGCAGTGGCGCCACAGCGCTCCACGTTTTCTTTCATCCGTCCGCCAAATACCCCGTTCTGGCAGACAATAACTTTATCCCCCGGTGACAGCAGGTTGACGAAGCAGGCCTCCATGCCGGCGGACCCGGGAGCGGAGATGGGTAGTGTCAGCTCATTTTTCGTCTGGAAAGCGAATTGCAACAGCTCCTTGATTTCGTCCATCAATTGTACAAACAGGGGGTCCAGGTGTCCGATGGTCGGACGTGCTAAAGCGCCCAGTACCCGGGGAGAGACATCGGAGGGGCCGGGGCCCATCAGGGTCCGCTGTGGAGGGAAAAAACTGCTGATCATAAAGCGGTGCTCTACTGTGGTGGAAGTGGCGCAACGGTAGCAGGTTTCAATGATCACCGGCAATTATTCTACAGCTAATCACATCGTGATAGCATCGCCGGTCCCCGATGGTCTGAAATCTGCAGCGGCTCAGTCGTTCGGTTCGACCCCCACGTTGGCCTGGGCCGCTGCGATTCTGGCGATGGGCACCCGAAATGGGCTGCAGGATACGTAATCCAGGCCCAGATCGTGGCAGAAGCGGATGGAACGGGGGTCACCGCCGTGCTCGCCGCAGATGCCATACTTGATGCCTTTCTTCTTCGCTCTGCTCTCGTTCACTGCGATTTCCATCAGGCGGCCCACCGCTCGCTGGTCCAGTGTTACGAATGGATCGGCATCAATTAGTTTTTTCTCCAGATATCTGGGTATGAACTTGCCGGCGTCGTCACGGGAGAAGCCGTAGGTCATCTGGGTCAGGTCATTGGTGCCAAAGCTCATAAACTCGACCTCCGGCGCCAGGCGGTATGCGCCCAGAGTGGCGCGGGGCGTTTCCATCATCGTGCCGATCTTGTAGGGGATGGAAATGTTCTTCTCTTTCAGGATCTCGTGGATACCCTTGTCGATTATTTTGGTGATCAGGCGGATTTCGCGCACGTTGATCACCAGCGGAATCATGATCTCGGGCAGGGGCCTGCAGCCCTGCTCGGTAGCATCCACTGCGGCGCCAATAATCGCCTTGACCTGCATTTCAGTAATTTCCGGGTAAACCACCGACAGGCGGCAGCCACGAAAGCCAAGCATGGGATTGACCTCTTCCAGGCGTCCGGCAATTTCCCGAATTTTCTCCGCCGGCTTGCCGATCCGCTCTGCCAGGGCGTTGATATCCTCCTCAGTCTGGGGCAGGAATTCGTGCAGGGGCGGGTCCAGCAGGCGAATCGTTACCGGCAGGCCGTCCATTGCCTTGAACAACTCCAGTATGTCATCGTGCTGGAATGTCAGTAACTGGTCCAGGAAGGTTTGTCGCTCCTCCCTGGTCTCTGACAAAATCATGGCGCGCATGACGTCAATACGGTCGGCGGCGAAAAACATGTGCTCGGTGCGGCACAGGCCGATACCCTCGGCGCCCAGTTCCCTGGCTTTGGCGGCATCTTCGGGTGTTTCCGCATTGGCCCGGACCTTGAGCCTGCGGTACTTGTCAGCCCAGGACAGCAGGACCTGGAAGTCATCACTGGAACTGGCCTCGGTCTTGGCGATATCGCCCAACATGACCTCGCCGGAGGCACCGTCCAGGGTGATGGTATCGCCTCGGCTGATGACTACGCCTTCCGTGGTGGTGGCGGTGCCCGCCGCGTAATCCACACTCAGCGCATCGCAGCCAGTTATAGCGCATACGCCCATGCCCCTTGCCACCACCGCGGCATGTGATGTCATACCGCCCAGTTCGGTGAGTATGCCCGCGGCCACCCGCATGCCGTGGATGTCCTCGGGGGTTGTCTCCCTGCGCACCAGGATGACACTGTGGCCTTTGGCCGCTTCATCTTCCGCCTCTTCCGCGGAGAACACCACCTTCCCGGTGGAGCCCCCGGGGCTGGCGGCCAGTCCGGTGGCGACGATATCAGTCTTGGCCGCCGGATCCACCATGGGATGCAGGAAGGCTTCCACATGGTCTGTGGACACGCGCATCAATGCTTCACTCTCGGTGATCAGCCCCTCTTTAACCATCTCTACGGCAATCTTCACTGAGGCCCGACCGGTGCGCTTGCCACTGCGGGTCTGCAGCATATAGAACACACCTTCCTGCACGGTGAACTCAATATCCTGCATGTCGCGGTAGTGTTTTTCCAGCAGGGCCTGGGTCTTGAACAACTGGTCGTAAACCCCCGGCATGCGCTCCCCCAGCGCTTCCACAGGTAGCGGGGTGCGAATCCCCGCCACCACATCTTCACCGGCCGCGTTGAACAGGTATTCGCCGAAGAATTGATGCTCGCCGGTTGACGGGTTGCGGGTAAATGCCACCCCGGAACCGGAATCATCGCCGAAGTTGCCGAACACCATAGACTGTACGCTGACTGCCGTACCCAGGATATCGGGGATGTTGTTCATCTCCCGGTAGACAATGGCCCGCGGGGTGTGCCAGGACAAAAACACCGCTTCCACAGCCATCTTGAGTTGCTCGAAGGGATCTTCCGGAAAGTCCACCAGGGTCTTGTAGATACGCACGATTTCCCGCCAGTCATCAGCACTCATGTCGACGTCCAGCGTCTTGCCGTGGGTGCTCTTGTACTGGTTGATTTCATGTTCGAATTTCTCTCCGTCCACATCCATCACCACATCGGCGAACATCTGGATGAAGCGACGATAGGAGTCGTAGGCGAAACGTGGATTGCCAGTTTTCTTCGCCAGGCCCTCGGTAATTTCATCGTTGAGGCCCAGATTGAGAATTGTATTCATCATCCCGGGCATGGAGACCGGCGCCCCGGAGCGGACTGAGAAAAGCAGGGGATTTTCCGGGTCGCCGAAACGCGCCCCCATTTTCTTTTCCACCAGGTCCAGAGCGACCCGGTATTCCTGTTCCAGCAAGGTTGGCAACTTGTTGCCTGCCTGGAAGAACTCGCGGCAGGTGCCGGTAGTGATAATAAAACCGAAGGGTACCGGCAGTCCCAGGCTGGTCATCTCACACAGGTTGGCGCCTTTGCCGCCCAGCAGATCCCGGTCATCCTTGCTGCCTTCGTTGAACAGGTATACGCGCTTTGCCATGGGTGTTCCTCAGGGGAGTTATGTTTGCCTTTTTATCCGACGGCAAGTATATCGGCTGTTTATCTATTTATCAGCAGTTCGCACAAGCGGTCGATCCCGGTGAGCGCCCCGGTGGCTGGAACCAGAATATCCAGGGGGTCTTGAATGTCGCACGCAGCGGGTGGATGGGCCATGAAAGCTATTTCGCTGTTCTGAGCGTAACAGTCAAGACCTGACCCCCAACATGGGTTACACTGGGCGCCGCTATGAATTTGTCGCACTTGCCTATCAAAATCACCATCCTGTTGTTGACCTGCTGCCTGCTGCTGGCTAGCTGTAGCAGTGGTGGGCAATCAAAAAAGAAGGTTGTCCTGCAAGGCCAGAGCAGTGACAACGTGGACTTTACGGGTTCCTGGGAGCTGGATTACAGCCAGAGCGACAATATCCAGACCAAGCTCGATTCAATGGTGCGGGAGTTGCGGCACCAGATAGATCGGGGTCAAGGTGGCAATATGGTTGGCGGTTCGGCAGGACCCAACAGCGCGCCGTCTATCATCGGCCTGGCCAGGATGTCGGATTTGATCACCCGCTCGCCGCTGCTGAAGATCAAGCAGAGTGAGCACGAGATCAAGGTGAAGCGCGAGGAAAACTTCGCACTGACCTGTGAATTCTATGCCGGCCAGTACCGAAGCGTGGAGACACCTGTGGGTACTGAGATTTGCGGCTGGAACGGCCACCAACTGGTGTTCAAGATATTACTTCCCGAGGGGCTCAGCATTCAGCATGTAATGACAGTGGCGTCCTCCGGTGGAAAGCTCAATATCGCGACCACTGTAGTATCTGACCAGGTTTCCTATCCCTTTACACTCAATCGGGTCTATAACCGCTTTGTGCCAGGTGCCAGCGGTTTCTCCTGTAAGATGACATTGACCAAGGGTAGAGTATGTTCCACTCAATCCACGCCCACACCCACACCCGAGCCCCAATGATTCGATTGTCGAACTGGCTGGTTTTTCTATGCCTTTGCATACTTGGCGTGACTATGCGAGCCGGCTTCACGCAGGCTGGGGCGGGGGCTTCGGCTGGCGGTGTTCCCCTGAGGACCGACCGACAGGCTTCCGTGGAGACGGTGTTGGACGTGGGGGTGGTGATTTTCGATTCCGGCATTCCCGAGGACGAGTCGACACACAGTAAACTGGGTATTTTTCCAGAAATCCGTAAATCCGAAGCCAAGTTTATGCCGGTGATACTGCGTCAGGTGTTGATCGAATCCGGTGCCTGGGGCGTAGTGCGGGTTCTGCCGGAGGTGCTGGACTCATCTGAACTGTTGATCACCAGCAGGATACTGCACTCGGATGGTTTGCGCCTGGCATTGAAAATCAAGGCACATGATGCCACGGGCCGGCTCTGGCTGGACAAGGTGTATGTGGACGAGGCCTCTCAGGGCGATTACCCGGTGACCGCAGGGGGGGATCCCTATCTGGACCTCTATCACCAGGTGGCCAATGAACTGCTGACCTTGAAGCAGGGCATGAGTAGCAAGGAGCTACGTAATATCCGCCAGGTGGGCCTGATGCGTTATGCGGCCAGTTTGTCTCCGGAGGTCTTTGCACACTACCTGGCTCGCACTGAAGGGGGCGCCTATATGCTGGCGCGCCTGCCCGCTGAGGATGACCCCATGATGGGACGGGTCAACAGGATCAGGAATCAGGAATATCTTTTTATTGACACGGTGGATGAACAGTACGCCACACTCTATGAAGAGATGGCGCCCACCTATAACCTGTGGCGGCAATTCGGCAGAGAGCAGGCGATCTACAGGAAAAGCTATCAAGACCGCGTGACGAGTAAGGAGAGGCGGGGAAGGCGCGGTACATTTGCCGCCATGGAGCAGACCTACGAGGCCTACAAATGGTCAAAAATCCATGAACAGGATATGGATGAACTGGCCCTTGGTTTCAATAATGAAGTGGCGCCCACTGTCATGGAAGTTAGTGGCAAGGTATTCAGGCTTAACGGCACACTGGATACGCAATATACCGAGTGGCGGGATATTCTGCGGAAAATATTTGTTATCGAGACAGGCCTGACGCCTGACGCCTGATTTCTGCTATGCTTGAACGGTATGACTACTAAAGATAATGAGCACGATTCGCTGCTGGGGTCCCTGAGGAAGCTGACCGGGCAGGTCGCGGGCGGCACATTGGAGTTGGCACGCAATACCGCCACGATGACTGCGATGTTTGGCGAGAACTGGTTGCGCAGTACCGTACTGAATCAGCTCGAGCCCGAGCGACTGGAAGCGATGGCGGAAGCCGGGCATTTCCTCAGGGATGCCCGGGAAACGGCGGGTATGTCGATCAAGGATTTGTCCGAAACCCTGGGCTTGTCGGACAAGGCCATGCTGGAAGACATTGAAAGCGGTTCAACCATCATGCCGCTGGAGTTGATGTTACGCAGTGCCTCACTGCTGGCCCGGCACGACCCTATTCCGTTCCTGATCAAGTTCATGCGCACTTACAATCCCGCTCTGGAGAAAACCCTGGAGCAGTGGGGCATACTCACACTGCCCAAGCAATACGAACGAGAGCGGCGTTTTGTTAACCTGTATCGCCAGCACGATGTACTCAGAAGCCTGACTGATGCCGAGTATGAGCGCTTTATTCACTACATGGAGAGTTCCGGCAATCTGGTGCTGGACGTCATGCAAAGTGAGAAGGCGGCCAGTGCAAAGCACCAGCCTCGCAAGGAGGCGGGCCCGGCGGGCAGGCCAAAGCCTAAAGCCAAAGCCAAAGCCAAAGCTCCGAAGAAAAAAGCCGCTCCGCGCAAACGTAAGCGGGCGCCTGCCGCGCAGCACAAGTAGTGTTGAGGCCGCGACGACAACCGTAGTTACTAATTATTTGAATTAATAACTATAACTCATTAATAAATATGACATATATCCTATTTCTTCTTTTGACCGATAGCGCGGTTTGCTGTCTGTGAGCAACACTGAAAAAGAACCCTGGTTTGCGACCTGCCCTAAAGGACTGGAAGCCCTGCTGGCGGTGGAACTGTCGGCCCTGGGGGCCACTGCCACTCGTGAAACTGTGGCCGGAGTGTATTTCGATGGTTCGCGGGCACTGGCCTATAGCGCCTGTCTCTGGTCGCGCCTGTCCAATCGTATTTTGCAGCCTATCGCCAGCCTTGAGGCCGGGGATGCAGACAGCCTTTACCGTGAATTGAGCGGTATCGACTGGGGCGAACTGTTTGGGCCACAGCAGAGTATTGCCATCGATTTTTCCGGGCAGAACCGCCAGATTCGCAACACCCAGTTTGGCGCCCAGCGCAGTAAAGACGCCATTGTTGACTGGTTTGTAGCTAATGTTGGCCAGAGGCCCTCGGTAGAGCGGCACAACCCGGATGTCAGGCTCAACATACGGCTGGTCAGGGACCGGGCGCACCTGTCCATTGATTTCTCTGGCGGCAGTTTGCATCGGCGCGGTTATCGTCTGCATTCGGGAGCCGCGCCACTGAAGGAGAACCTGGCTGCGGCCATTCTGCTGCGCGCCGACTGGCCGGGTATCGCCGCTCGTGGCGGCGCGCTGATCGACCCCATGTGCGGCTCCGCCACCCTGTTGCTGGAGGCGGCCATGATGGTGGCCGATATAGCCCCCGCACTGGGCAGAAAGCGCTTTGGCTTCGAATACTTGCGCGGTTACAACGAACAGCAGTGGCAGGCGATACTCAGTGATGCCCGGGGCCGTGGGGAGCGGGGCAGGGCGGCGCAACTCCCCGAGATCCGCGGTTACGATGCGGACCCGAAAGTCATCCGTGTTGCCCAGAACAATATAGCGCGCATTGGGCTGGAAAAAGTCGTGCGGGTGAGCTGTAAGCCACTGGCCGAATTGACCCGGCCCACACACCGGCCTCTGCCTCTGGGCCTGGTGGTCTGTAATCCGCCCTACGGGGAGCGCCTCGGGGAAAAAGAGAGCCTGGGTTATCTGTACCGGCAACTCGGTGAGAAAATACTGGCGGAATTTGCGGGTTGGCAGGCCGCCATATTTACCTCCGATCTGGATCTGGGCAGGGCCACCGGCCTGCGCAGCCACAAGCGTTATGCCTTGTTCAACGGTGCTATCGCTGCCAGCCTGTTGTTGTTTGACCTGCGTGATAATGAACTGCGTGGGTCGGTAGAGGCGGAGACCGTACTAGAGCCCGTCCCGACCTCACTGTCTGAGGGCGCCCGGATGTTCGCCAATCGCCTGCGCAAAAATCGTAAGCGCCTGTCCAAATGGGTGAAGCGAGAGCAAGTGGAATGTTATCGCTTGTACGATGCGGATATGCCCGAGTATGCAGTGGCAGTGGATATATACGCCGCCCAAGTGCATGTGGCTGAATATCAGGCACCCCGTGGGGTGAATCCGGAAGCGGCATCGCGTCGGCTGGATGAAGTGCGTGCGGCGCTTCCGCAAGCACTCGCAGTACCGGCAGACTCTATTGTTTACAAGCAGCGCCGCCGGCAGCGTGGTGTTGGGCAATACGAAAAACAGGCGGCTCGTACAGAGCTGTTGAGTGTCAACGAGGGGCGTGCGAAGCTGCTGGTAAACCTGCATGATTACCTCGATACCGGGCTTTTTCTGGATCACCGGCCGCTGCGACTACGCATCGGCAGGGAGGCTGACGGCAAGGATTTTCTGAACCTCTTTTGTTACACCGGCAGTGCCAGTGTGCATGCCGCCCTCGGTGGTGCCCGCTCGACGACGAGTGTGGATATGTCCAATACCTACATCAACTGGTTGCGCAAAAACCTTGCTAACAACGGATTGGATGAGACTCGCAATATCCTGGTCAAGGCCGACTGCCTGCGCTGGCTGGAGCAGGCGCAGGGTCGCTACGACCTGATCTTTCTGGACCCGCCTTCTTTTTCGAACTCCAAAGCCATGGAGGATAGCTTCGATGTGCAGCGCGATCACCCGGACCTGGTGCGCGCCACCATGGCAGTATTGCGCGAAAGTGGACAGCTATACTTTTCCAATAATCGCCGGGGCTTCAAACTGGACACTGCATTGCAGGATGAATTTTGTTGTGAGGACATTACCGCAACAACCCTGGACCCCGACTTTCAGCGCAATCGTAAAATCCACTGCTGCTGGGTTATCAGGCGCTGTACCAGCCCTTGATCAGGGTGTTTTGTGATCGTGTCTGACCGGGCTAAAATATGAAACCAGTGGTAACTATTGGCTTGCAGCGTTAGTGTTCGCCAACCCCTTCGACAAAAGGATATCCACACACGGCGATTTAACCCTATTTATATAGGGTTTTTTGGCAGGAGTGTTCCTCAAAGCCTATAAAAAATCTGTAAGTCATTGATTTAAGATTACAAACCTCAGTGTGCCGGGTTCCCTGATGAAGGCGTATGCTGTGCATTCTGGTTTATCAAAGGGTTGGTGTGAGGCACCTGTCCCCATAGTTATCCACAGGCTGACCTGTGGATAACTAAGACAGGCCAGCCTGTTTCAGCAACTGCATCAGCTATTAGCTTACCTGACGCTGTGTGTGAACAGTGCGAAGTGAGCGCATGATACAATCGGTCGGCTGCGTTCCAGTCATGCGTGTATTTTGCTCACTGTGGAAATTATATGAAGTCACTGTTGATCGCCTATCACAGTCAGAGCGGAGCCAGCGCGCAGTTGGCGCGCGCCGCCTGGCGCGGTGCTCAGGCAGAGCCCGAGGTCAGGGTAACGGTGCAGCGGGTGTGGGATGCAGGCACGGCGGACCTGGTGCAGGCTGACGCCCTGTTACTGGTGATGGCGGAAAACTCCGGAGCCTTGAGTGGTGCGATGAAAGATTTTCTGGATCGCACTTTTTATCCGAGTATCGAGGAGGGGCTGGTATTGCCCTATGCTTTGTTGGTCTCTGCGGGCAATGATGGGCGCGGTGCGGTGCGTCAGGCCCAGCGGATTCTTTCAGGCTACCCTTTTCCAGCTGCGGCGGAGCCGTTGATACTGCGCGGAGAAGTGACCGGTGCCCACCTGCGCTCCGGTGAAGAATTGGGACAGGCATTCGCTGCGGGCCTGGTGATGGGAATTTTTTAGAGGGCCGGCAGCAATTTGCTGGCTATTTGGCGTTATCAGGGAAAGAGGAAAAAGGCTAATGAGTGCGTTGTATGATGTGGCGGTAGTTGGTGCCACCGGGGCGGTTGGTGAGACCATGCTCGCCATACTGGAGGAGCGGAATTTCCCGGTCCGCAACCTGTACCCGCTGGCCAGTAGTCGCTCGGCCGGCAAGACCATCATGTTCAATGGCAAAACGGTGAAAGTGACCGATCTGGCGGAATTTGATTTCAGCCAGGCGCAAATCGGGCTGTTTTCCGCCGGGGGCAGTATTTCAGCCGAATTCGCCCCGAGGGCGGCAGCGGCGGGTTGCGTGGTAGTGGATAATACCTCCCACTTCCGTCAGGTTGATGATATCCCGCTGATTGTGCCCGAGGTCAATATAGAAGACCTGGCGGATTACAGCGTGCGTAATATTATCGCCAATCCAAACTGTTCGACCATCCAGATGCTGGTGGCGCTTAAGCCCATTTATGATGCGGTGGGTATAGAGCGTATCAATGTGGCGACTTACCAGGCGGTTTCGGGCACAGGCAAAGAGGCCATTGAGGAGTTGGCGGGGCAAACCGCGCGGCTGCTCAATGGGCAGGAAGTCGAGTGTGAGGTGTATCCCAGGCAAATTGCTTTTAACGTGTTGCCGCATATTGATACATTTGAGGACAATGGTTATACCCGGGAGGAGATGAAGATGGTGTGGGAAACGCGCAAGATCTTTGGTGATCCGGGTATT
>QNFS01000073.1 GCA_003646415.1 Gammaproteobacteria bacterium | reverse complement strand
CGGTAGCGCCCTGCTATCCTTCCCAGGTGGCTAAATGCTGGGAATGTACTAGCCTGAATAAACCCCTTAACTGGATCTCCACAGCACAGGGTGGACCATGGCCTCACCGGGTATCAGGAAAACAATCGACGCCGCTCTGCGCAGGGAGCGCGAATCCAGCCAGCTGAGCCTGCGGCTGGAGCGGCAACTTCCCCAGTTGCGTAACAAGCTGGTGCTACCGGATGACCAGCCTGTGGCTGCCCTGATGGTGTTCATTACCGACTATGTAGAAAGTGTGCCCGGTTGTCTGCGGCTGGTAACAGCGGTGAGCAAACACCTGGGCTTTTACGATTACGCGGCGCCATTCCTGCACCTGGCGGAGGACTATTTCCTGCAACCCCCAGAAGAGCTGCCCGCAGACGGCGGACTGGAAGCCCTGCTGGACGAGGCATTTCTGGCTCACCGCCTGCTGGAGGAAGTGAATGATCATCACATAAAACATCTGCAGCGACCCCTGCTACCGGTAGATATGACAGAGGCCAATATTATCGTGCATCACTTGTTGGGTGACGAATTTGCCACTCGGCTGGAGCAGTTAGTGCAATTCACAGCTGCGCAACTGTTGCGCAGGGAATACGTATGGGGTGAGGTGCGCTCACTGCCGGCTGGGGCGGAGGCTACCCCCCTGGTCTCAACCGGGAACCTGCTGGGCTCGCCCCGGCAAATCAAGCTGCGCCTGGCTTCATAGGTGACAAGCTATTTTTCGTCCCTGCCCGGATCGATAAGAGTAATCGTCTGGGCCGGGGTCTCCACCCGCCTGGCCGCAGCACGACTCACCCGGGTTGGCATCTCCCGTATCGGGTCGGTGTCCCCCATCGTAGCGACCGGCTGATCCGGCCCCGGACGTTCCTCACTAAAACCACAGGCCACACACTCTTGCCGGCCCGTATCCAGGTTCATTAGTATTTTGTCCATCCGGGCACAGCGAGGACACACGGCACCCGCGATAAAACGCCGTCGATTGGCCTTGTCTTGCATTGTTTGCTCTCCAAAAGGCGGGTGAAACTGAAGGATCAGGTGGTTACAGCGCTAGAGGCCTCCATTGCCTCTCTTAGCTGATTTATCACCGGGCGGGTTTCAGGGCGAATCTTGCGCCAGATGTAAAAGGACTGAGCGGCCTGTTCCACCAACATACCCAGGCCATCTGCCACCGCCCAGGCCGCGTGGTGGGCCGCCCAGCGCATAAAAGGCGTGGGCTGGGCGCCGTAAACCATATCGTAACAACAACTGCGCTCGGTTAGCAGTGAGCTGGGCAGCTCGGGCATCTCCCCTGACAACCCGGCGCTGGTGGCATTGATAACAAGATCAAACTGGCGCTGGCCGATCAGGTCATAAGCCCCGCCCTCCAATATGGCTATATCCGCAAACTCGTCCGCCAGCCGGACAGCCCGCTGCGGGGTTCGATTCACTACCAGCAACTCCCGAGGCCGCTCTCGCAGCAGGGGTTCCAACACACCGCGCGCCGCGCCGCCGGCACCCAGCACCAACACGCGCAAACCCTGCACAGCCCAGCCCAGATTGGCCACCATGTCCCGAACCAGGCCAATGCCGTCAGTATTGTCCCCCTCGATGGTGCCGTCCTGCCCCCGGGTGAGGGTATTCACCGCACCTGCCCGCGTGGCCCGGTCACTGAGCCGTTGGGCGAAATCGAAAGCGTCACGCTTGAACGGTACAGTGATGTTCAAACCCGCACCACCGGCGTCAAAAAAACTGCCCGCGGCCCGGGCAAAGCCGTCCAGCTCTACCCGCACCGCCCGGTACAGCATGTGCTGGGAGCACTGCTGGGCAAAAATCCCGTGGATTATGGGGGATTTGCTGTGCTTGATGGGATTGCCGAATACGGCGTATCTGTCTTTCTCAGTCATGAACTACTATTCCACTTCTAACTATTCTTACCTGGGTGGCGGCGCTATCTTCTGTCGCCAGGGCGTCGTAAATACTGTCCTGTAACTGGAGGAGATAGGATTTAACCAGGTCAATCTGCATATCTAGTGCACCTGCTGCAGATATCACCGACGCATTATACGCGCCCTTTCGTCTAACGACAGACTCCTACGCGCGGATAATTCGTCCGCTCGCCAGGTCTCTTATAACTGTCGGCCGCCCGGCCCGCCCGACTGTACCAGGCAGCAGATAATCCAGCTGATCGCCGAAATAGCGCCTGACCTGAAATAACTCCCGCGCCGCCCGCCGGCCCGCCGGGTTGGCAGAGGTTGATACCAGCGGTCCACCCCAGGCCTGGCAAAGGGCGCGAACCACGGGGTGGTCGCTCACCCGAACCGCAACGGTATCGTGTTCCCCGTGTATCCAGGCTGGCACCAGGTTCCGGTGTGGCAACACCCAGGTCGCGGGCCCGGGCCAACTGGCGGACAACCTGTCACTTTGCTCCCTGGGCAGGTCTGCCAGCAGCGAGCCGAACTGGCTTTGGCTGGCCGCCACCAGAATCAGGCCCTTGGCAAGAGGCCTGTGCTTGAATTCAAGCAAACGTGCCACTGCGGATTCATTGCCGGGATCACAACTGAGTCCCCACACGGCCTCAGTGGGGCAGGCGATGACACCGCCGCCATGCAGGGCGTGAATCGCCGACTGGAGGCGCAATGGACCGGGGGAGAATGACAAAATCAGCCTTTCAGGGTTTCCTGCAGGGCGGCGTCTTTGGCATAGATTGCCTCGGCGTTGGCCGCACGCTCATCTTGCAGCCGCTGCGCCAGGTCCGGGTCGGACACCGACAGGATTTGCGCGGCCAGGTAAGCGGCGTTTTTGGCACCGGCCTTGCCTATTGCTACCGTTGCCACGGGTATTCCCGCCGGCATTTGTACCGTGGCCAGCAGTGCATCAAGCCCGTCCAGGGAGGCGTTTATCGGTATGCCGATCACCGGCTTGACCGTGGCGGCCGCGACTGCACCCGCCAGATGGGCCGCCATGCCGGCAGCGGCGATAAACACCGCGCAACCGCGCAGTTCGGCATCAACAACGAAATCCTTGGTGACCTGCGGCGTGCGGTGCGCCGAAGTGATACGGGCTTCGAAAGAAATCTCGAAAGAACGCAACACCGCGAAGCAGGCTTCCATAACAGGCAGGTCCGAATCCGAACCCATAACAATTGCCACAAATGGCTTGTTCATTGACTATACTCCGATCAAACTGGCGGTAAGCGTAGCTGACCCGCCGGGAAAAAGTGCGAAATTTAACCAACTGAAGCCAGCTTGGCAAGCACTAGCAGCGAATATATCCACCGGCACTGCGCACTACCAGCCCGGCGAGCTCCAGGGCAGACAGGTCCGACAACACCTGCGCAATGGGTAATCTGCTACAGCGCACCAGCTCATCTACTGTGGTCAATTCGAAGCCCACCAGCTCCAGTACCTGCTGCAAACCCCCCGGCACATCCGCCGACGCACCATCGCCCCCCTGCGCCGGCATAAACAAATCCTGTTGCAGGGTATAAAGCGGCCCCAGCTCCTCCAGCACATCGTCAATAGTCTGTACCATCTTGGCACCGTCGCGAATCAGGCGCAGGCAGCCCTGGCCACCTTTATGCAGCATCGACCAGGGCAGGGCGAACACTTCCCGTCCCTGCTCCACAGCGGTCCCGGCGGTAATCAGGGAGCCACTGGGCAGAGCTGCCTCGATCACCAGCACCCCCAGTGACAGGCCGCTGATGATGCGGTTGCGCTGCGGAAAGTTTTGCCTCCTGGGGGGCGTCCCCGGTGGAAATTCTGTCACCAGGCATCCCACCTGTTCAAGCTCCGCTGCCAACTCCCGGTGGCGCAGCGGATAAATGCGATCTATACCGGTGGCCATGACCGCGATACTTTTGCCGCCGCTGCGCAGCGCGCCGCGGTGTGCCGCCCCGTCAATACCCAAGGCCAGGCCGGAACAAATATGCAGCCCGGCGTTGGCCAACCGACCACTCAGGGTCTGTGCGATGCGCAGCCCCGCGGGGCTGGCCCGACGACTGCCCACCACCGCCAGCTGTGCCTCCTGTAACAGGGACAGGTCGCCACGTACGTATAGAAGGGGAGGGGGGTCGTAAATCGTGCGCAAGAGCGGGGGATACCGCTCATCAGAGAGGGCGATAGTTTGCGCTCCACAGGCGGCCAGGGCCGCCTCGGGTCGGGTATCTGCAACATTCATACATCATCCTTGACGTCATGTCTGTCGGTGGTAGCACGGGGCAATACGCCCCGTGCGATGCCGCATCCTGCGGCAGCTTGTTAAATTATCAGGGGTTCTTGACCTTGTCCATCACATTCAGGGGCCGGCTGGACTTGAGTACGATGGCATAACTGGCTTTATCAAAGGCTTCGAACACCATTGCCAGGCCCGCGCGAGAATCCGGCAGTTGCACATTACTCTCGGCCACCTTATCGAAGACCACCGGGCCAGCCCGGTAGACCGCCAGCACATGGCCGATCTCCAGCCCGTCACGCTTACCCTTATTGAGCACCACAATGTCCATAGCGCCGATCTGGCTAAGCCCGCCGTCCACAGCGATCATAAAGCCGTCGTCTATATCCTTCTCCGGCGCCCTTGGGTGAAACGTGGCATCCAGGATGCGCTCTTCCATTGGTAGCAGGCGATCAGCGATACGCACCTCTTCGGTGATCCGGGTGACTTCCAACTCGGTGATTTCTTCCTTGTTACTACTGAGCAACTTGGCGTTGCCGATATCCTGGGCCTGATAGCCCAGCAACTCCTCTGTCACCGGGTCCATATAAGTATCGCCAACGCGGTAAATGCCGTAAGCCCGCTCATCATCCGGGAATGGCCCCCGCCCGTATACAAGGTCGCCGGGGGCGCTGAGTAAATTTCGCTTATCGCCGGCGACGACATAGGCGGAATCGTTAAGCGTCGCTCCGTCCATGATGCGATGTCTCCTCAGCCACGGGCCAATTTCGTCCAGTGGAATGATGGGGATAGCCAGGTCCAGGGGACTAACCCGCATATTCGGGGTGAGCTTCACATCCCTGCCGCGGCGCATGCGCAGGCGCGGCTGCCCGTCTATCCACACCAGATACAGTTCGTCTCCCGGGAAGATCAGGTGGGGGTTGTCAATCTGGGGATTAACATCCCACAACTCCGGCCAGAGCCAGGGTTGTGTGAGATACATGCCGGATATGCCCCAAAGGGTATCGCCCTTTTTGACGATATAGGTTTCCGGTACGTCTTCATTGAGTTCCACTGCTGCCTGTAACCACCCACTGAATAGTAGTGATAACAGCAGCAGACAAACCGAGAGTGCCCTTATTTTCATTTTTTCGTCCCTGCGTGACCTTGTTATTGTCTGCCCATCGCTATTAATAATAGCAGATACATCACAGCAAATGATTTCCCGCCCTACCGGCTTTCGCTGCGACAGTCCCCGTGGTTTCCCCGCGTCAATACATAGTCAATCCGTGTGCAAACCAACCGATCTGCCGCATCATGACGCCCCTGCACTGACACCTCTTCATCACAGGTAGTATAATAACTACAGTTTGCTGCCACGAATTATCGCTGGCAAGCCCTAATGTTATTAATTCACGCAGCCAATCTCAGCCATTCCTGGCGATTTACTGAGCAATCCAGACCATGGCAGTACTCCAAATACTAGAATTTCCCGATCCGCGGTTGCGCACGGAGGCCAAACCGGTCGCACAGGTGGGCGCCGCCACGCGCACCCTGATAGTCGACATGCTGGAGACCATGTACGACGCCCCCGGCATCGGCCTGGCAGCAACCCAGGTCAATGTCCACCAGCGTATATTGGTTATCGATATATCGGAGGACCAGGAGGATCCACAGGTATTCATCAACCCCCGGTTAACCGTATTGGACCCCGAGTTGGGAGAATACGATGAAGGCTGCCTCTCTGTTCCAGGTTTTTACGAGACGGTCAGTCGACCCCAGGTGGTGGAAGTCACCGCCCTGGATCGCAATGGCAAACCCTTTACCCGGGAACTGAACGGACTGTTGGCCATCTGCCTGCAGCACGAAATAGACCACCTGAACGGCAAGCTGTTCGTCGACTATCTGTCGACCCTCAAGCGCCAGCGTATTCGCAAGAAGCTGGAAAAAAGCCAGCGACAGCGGGCCTGACCGCACTTGTCAAACTCGCCCCTGCGATTGATTTTTGCCGGCACTCCAGAGTTTGCTACCCTACATTTAAAGGCGTTAATAGATAGTGAGCACCAACTACTAGCTGTTTACACTCAGCCCGACCGCCCTGCCGGGCGGGGCAAGAAGCTGCAGGCAAGTCCAGTCAAACAACTGGCCCGGGAGAGCGGCTTACCCGTTTATCAGCCCGTTTCCCTGAGAGATGGCCCCGAGCAACAACAGCTGGCTGAGTTGGCCGCAGACGTATTGGTAGTCGTCGCCTACGGCCTGATCCTGCCCCAGGCAGTGCTAGATGCTCCCCTTCTCGGTTGCCTGAATGTACATGCCTCCCTGCTGCCCCGCTGGCGGGGAGCGGCGCCGATACAACGCGCCATTGAAGCAGGAGATCATGAAACAGGCATTACCATCATGCAGATGGACGCCGGCCTGGACACCGGCGGAATGCTCGCCACGGCCAGTATCCCGATAGTTGGCAGCACCACGGCGGCCAGCCTGCACGACGAACTCGCAACACTGGGTGCTCCTCTGCTATTGCAGGTGCTGGGTGACCTGACCGCCTACCAACACAGGGCGTGCAAACAGGATAATGAGCTGGCCACCTACGCCAGTAAAATTCAAAAACACGAGGCAGACATCGACTGGCGCCAGGATGCGCAGCTATTGGACCGCAATGTCCGGGCCTTTAATCCTTTCCCGGTGTGTTTCAGCATGCTGGGCAACGACCGGGTAAAGATATGGGAGGCCACAGTAGCCGGTTCAGTGGCCATGCCCGAAGCGCCCGGGACTATTGTGCAAGCTGACCGCAAGGGCATTGTCATCAACTGTGGTAGCGGGCAGCTCTGTATTACGCGGCTGCAACTTCCCGGCGGCAAGCCCCTGTCCGCACAGCAGATACTCAACGCCCGCGGCGAACTGTTCGCACCCGGCCAGCAGTTCAGTTCGCTCGCGACAGGCCGCAGCTAATGGCTTTTGATGTCCGGGCCGCAGCGGCCCACGTTATTGGCGAGGTCCTGGCCGGTAATTCCCTGAACCAGGCCCTGCCGGCCGCGCTGGGCCGGGTCAGCGAGCGCGACCGGGGCCTGTTGCAGCAATTGTGCTACGGCACACTACGCCATGGCCCACGACTGCAAGCCACGCTTGCTCAATTGCTGGACAAGCCTTTACGCGACAAGGACCGGGACATACAGGGCCTGTTACTGTGCGGACTCTACCAACTGGACGGCATGCGCACCCCGGACCACGCCGCGGTGGCGGCCACGGTCGGGGCGACCCGGGCCCTTAAAAAACCATGGGCCAAAAGCATGGCCAATGCGGTGTTGCGGCGCTATCTGCGGGAGCGCGAGCAACTGACCCGGGCGCTGGATGACGCGGCCCGCGCCTGCCATCCCGCATGGCTCTATCACAAGCTGCTGCAACAGTGGCCTGATTCTGCCGCCGCTATTATAGAAGCCAACAACCAGCAGCCGCCCATGACCCTGCGTGTAAACGGTGAGCGCCTGTCCCGGGATGAATATCTCAACACCCTGGCGAAAGAGGGTATCGAGGCACTGGCCGGGGAGGTCGGTCCACAGGCTGTCGGGCTATCCCAGCCCCGGGATGTGCTGGAACTACCGGGCTTCACCGCGGGAGAGGTTAGCGTACAGGACGAGGCCGCGCAGATGGCGGCACCGCTGCTGCAATGCGCACCCGGGGAGCGAGTGCTGGATGCCTGTGCGGCTCCCGGGGGCAAAGCCTGCCACATTCTGGAGTTGCAGCCAGCGCTTGGCGAACTGGTGGCCATGGATATAGATGAACAGCGCCTGCAAAAAGTTGCCGAGAATCTGCAGCGTCTGGCCCTGTCCGCCACACTGCTGGCGGGCGATGCGGCTGCGCCTCCAGTCCAGCTCCGCAGCGGGTCCTTCGACCGTATCCTGGTAGATGCGCCTTGCTCCGCCAGCGGTGTGATCCGCCGCCACCCCGATGTGAAATTGCTGCGCCGGAAAAGCGATATCCCCCGGCTGGCAAAGCAACAACTGGAAATCCTGCAAGGTTTATGGCCGTTGCTGAAAACTGGCGGCACGCTGCTCTATGCCACCTGCTCAGTGCTGGATGAGGAGAACAGTCAGGTCATCCGGCATTTTCTATCCGGCTGCGTGGACGCCGGGTTGTGCGCCAATAATGAAGACTGGGGGCAGGCGGTGGCCTACGGGCGCCAACTACTGCCCTCACCGACTGGCCACGACGGCCTGTTCTATGCCCTGCTCAGGAAAACCCACTGATACTTGTGCATTATTTCGCGCTGCGAACACTTACATTCGCCAGGTAATTTCTTTAACCTGCACAGGTACTTAGCGCAATTTGAACTCGACCAACCATGAAAATAATCATTCTCGGGGCCGGCCAGGTAGGCGGCACACTCGCCGAGCACCTGGCCAACGAACAAAACGATATCACGGTGGTGGACACCGACGGTGAAAAACTCCGTGCACTGCAGGACCGACTGGATATCGGCACTGTAACGGGGGGCGCATCATACCCTAATATACTGCAAAAGGCCGGCGCCGAAGACGCCGACATGCTCATCGCCGTTACCAACATTGATGAAATCAACATGATGGCGTGTCAGGTCGCCCACACCCTGTTCAACACCCCCACCAAGATCTCTCGTGTGCGCTCACCCAGCTACTTGTCGCATCAGCAGCAGTTGTTCTCCCGCGACAATATTCCGGTGGATGTCATCATCGGTCCCGAACAACTGGTTACCGAGAATATACAGCGCCTGATAGCCAATCCGGGTGCCCTGCAGGTGCTCGATTTCGCCGAGGGCAAGGTGCAATTGGTGGCGGTGAGGGCCTATCACGGGGGCCCCATCGTCGGCCAGGAGTTACAGGACATCCGCAAGCACATGCCCAAGGTGGATACCCGGGTTGCCGCTATATTCCGCCAGGATAGATCCATTACACCCGAGGGCAGCACTGTCGTAGAGGTGGGTGACGAGATTTTCTTCATCGCCGCCAGGAAAAACATTCGAGCAGTGATGTCCGAGCTGCGCAAGGTGGACAAACCCTACAAACGGGTGATGATCGCCGGTGGTGGCAACATTGGTGCGACCCTGGCATGGAATATAGAAAGTAAGTACCAGGTCAAGGTGATCGAGCAATCCTACAGCCGCTGTCGGCTGCTGTCCGAACGCCTGAGGCACAGTATCGTGCTCAACGGCAGCGCCTCCGAGCCACAACTGCTGTCTTCGGAAAACATCGAGGCCACCGATGTCTTTTGCGCCCTGACCAATAACGACGAGTCCAACATTATGATGTCCATGTTGGCCAAACGAATGGGCGCCAAGAAAGTCATCACCCTGATCGCCAATCCGGCCTACGCGGACCTGGTGGGAGACGAGATCGATATCCCTATCTCCCCGCAGCAAATCACCATCGGCAGTTTGTTGACACATATCAGGAAAGGCGACATCAGCAACGTGCATTCCCTGCGCCGCGGCGCCGCTGAGGCGATCGAGGTCACCGCGCATGGAGATATCAATTCCTCCAAGGTGGTTGGCAGGCGCCTGGATGAGATCAGCCTGCCCGACGGAGTCACCATAGGCGCCATTGTCCGGGGGGAAGAGGTCATCATTGCCCACAGCCATATCGTGGTGAACCCCGACGATCACGTTATTCTATTCCTCATCGACCGCAGCAAAATCCGCGCCGTGGAAAAGTTGTTCGCCGTGGGCCTGGGGTTCTTTTCCTAGTCATGCACATCAGCGTCTCCTTCAGGATTCTCGGCGTACTGCTGATGCTGTTCAGCGCCGCGGCACTACCGCCGCTGATAATAGCGCTGGTCGCACAGGACCACACTGCCCCCGGGTTTTTATCGGCTATGGCTATCACCTTCCTGTCCGGCCTGGCCATGTGGCTACCGGTAAGAAATGCCCGGCACGAACTGCGCATCCGTGACGGGTTTTTGATTACCTCACTGTTCTGGACAGTGCTGGGCCTGTTCGGAGCGCTGCCCTTCGCCCTCACCGACACGCTGAACCTGACACCGGTAGAGGCCGTATTCGAGTCTGTCTCCGGCCTGACCACTACCGGAGCAACGGTTATTGTGGGCCTGGACGACTTGCCCCACTCCATTCTTATCTATCGCCAGCTACTGCAATGGCTGGGGGGCATCGGCATTATCGTAGTGGCCGTGGCGGTGCTACCCATGCTGGGCATCGGCGGCATGCAATTGTATAAAGCGGAAACACCGGGCCCGTCCAAAGGCAACAAGCTCACCCCACGGATTACCGGAACAGCCAAGGCGCTGGCATCGGTATACGTAACCCTGACCCTGGCCTGCGCGGGCGCCTATTACCTGGTGGGCATGTCGGGATTTGACGCGTTCTCCCACGCCTTATCCACCGTCGCTATCGGTGGCTTTTCGACGCATGATGCCAGCATGGGCTATTTCGAAAGCGACGGCGTCCTGCTGGTGTGCAGTATTTTCATGTGCATCTCCGCAATTAACTTCGGCCTGCACTACATTGCCTGGCAAGGGCGCACAGTGAGTGTTTATCGCAAAGACTCCGAAACTCAGTTTTTCCTCAGCGTACTGGGCGTATGCGTCGCTATCACCTGTGCCTATCTGATGATCAGCAACACGCTGGAGCCGGGAGAGAGCCTTATCCACGGCATTTTCCAGGCGATTTCCATCACCACAACCACCGGTTTCGCGACCCAGGATTTTGCCGCCTGGCCCTCCTTTTTACCTATCATGTTATTGATGTTCTCTTTTATGGGGGGCTGCGTTGGGTCCACCGGCGGCGGCATGAAAGCCATGCGCATGATGCTGATTTACAAACAGGGTGTTCGGGAGCTGAAACAGCTGGTGCACCCCAACGCGGTCATGCCGCTCAAGGTGGGCGGGCGCAGAGTTGAGGCCTCCGTGGTCAGCGCGGTGTGGAGCTTCTTCGCAGTCTATACATCATCGTTTATTGTAATCATGCTGCTGTTGATGGCCACCGGCCTGGATTTCACCACGGCATTTTCCGCAGTAGCCGCATCCCTGAATAACCTCGGCCCCGGCCTGGGTGAGGTAGCTGCCAACTACAGCTCGATCAACGAGGTGGCCAAAGGCCTGCTGTGCTTTACCATGCTATTGGGCCGTCTGGAGGTGTTTACCCTGCTGGTATTGTTTACACCGGTATTCTGGCGAATATAGCTCGCGAGGCTATTTCCCGATACCGCGGTTGTTGCGAATCATCTCATAGGCGGCCTGGATTTCCTGGGAGCGCTCGGTAGCCAGCTTTATCATATCCTCC
This sequence comes from Gammaproteobacteria bacterium, assembly GCA_003646415.1. Lineage (GTDB taxonomy): Bacteria > Pseudomonadota > Gammaproteobacteria > Pseudomonadales > Halieaceae > JBALVO01. Next base: position 735 of record QNFS01000073.1, on the reverse strand, counting down.
GGTACACCCCTGGCAATAAGCTTGTCCGGGTGGTTTTCGCTCATAAGTTTTCGGTACGCCCGCTTCAAATCCTTGTCACTGACATCGCTGCTTATACCAAGGGCGGCATAAGCATCGTCGAGGCTGGTGCCGGGCTGGGCCATGAACCCCCCCTGACCGTGAAAATGCTCCTGCGCCTGGGCCATGCGCAACAATTGCTCCAACTGGGCATTACCCAGGCCCATCAACATGGCGATGCGCGCCAGAGTGTCATGTTCGGCGAGGTCGATTTTGTGGTCTGCAAGCGCCAGGGAAATGAGAAACAACATCATGGTTTGTTGCAGCTGGCGGTGGGGGCCGCAGGTCTGTAAAAAAGCGGATACCACCGCTTCAAGCTGGAAACCACTGGCTGACCCCTGCCGGAACAGCTCGATGGCGCGCTGGCGCTGTGAGGTGCTCAACCCCATCTGGGTAAACATTTGCTCAGTGTGCTCTATCTCCTGTTTGGAAACCCGACCGTCTGCCTTGGCCAGATAGCCGGATAACAAAAATGTTGTTTCAAAAAAACTGGTCTTGATTCGCTCGATATTCTCAGGCGAACCAAACTGCAGGGTTTTTGCCAAACCGATGTCAAAGCTGTGACCAATCAACACGCCAACAACCAGGCCAATAATGCCCCCGACCAACAGGCCAAGCAGGCCCCCTACTATTTTTCCGTAAATCATATGCTTCCTATAGTTTGTTTACACGGCTACT